>JBOICY010000504.1:0-10897 GCA_050740335.1 Methylococcales bacterium
GTACCCAGGTCGATCGATAAGTCGTTGGAAAAAAGGCCGCGAAGTCTTTTGAAAAGCATGTGGAAAGTTCCAGGTACAAATCCAAGTACTTTAACAACCGGGCGGGGTGTTGAGCAAGCAATCCACGCCTATAGTTTTGAAACTATAACAGGTTGCTGAATAATTTCTTTTATTTCGGATGCTTCAGACAATAATTTCTAAAGATTCTAATCCGGGTTTCATTCCGGACTGTTCAGAAGACATCCGCAAAAAGTATAATTCCGTGAGCGCGATGAACTCCTCCACTTCTGGTGTAATTCTGTGACCGGGATCTCCCGGGATGTTCGGATTCGCGTGAAGCGGTTCTGATGCTGCTGTCCGCCTGTCCTTGAAAAAGTAAGGAAGTCCATGAGTCATTTAAATGCCGATGATGTAAGGAAGATTGCGTGGCTCGCTCGCATTCGGATCGGTCCGCAGGATATTGAGGGCTACGCACGCGATTTGAGCGGCCTGTTAGACCTGGTCGATCAATTGAATTTGGCAGATACCGCTGAAATCGCGCCGATGGCCCATCCGCTCGACCGGAGCCAGCGCCTGCGGGCTGACCGGGTGACCGAGGAAAACCAGCGCGAATGGTTTCAGTCTCAGGCGCCGCAGGTGGAGTCCGGGCTTTATTTGGTGCCCAGAGTGATCGAATGAATGTTGCAACGATCGGTGTTCCGAATCGAGCAATCCGACTCCTCGGATCTGGAAAAACAGAGAATACGTTTGCTGTATATGTATAGCCGTGGCTCCACAATCCACGAACCATCCTATCGAACTTTCTTGTATGCACAACAAAACCATCGCCGAACTTTCAGCCGGATTGCACAACAAGGAGTTCAGCAGCCTTGAAGTCACGCGGGCATTCCAGGCGCGAATCGAACGATACAATGAACGGCTCAATTGTTTTATTACCTTGACCGAGGAAACGGCCGTGGCGGATGCTAAAGCCGCGGATCGGAAACTTGCGCGCGGCGCGGCCGGTCCCTTGACCGGCATACCCATCGCGCACAAGGATATTTTCTGTACCCGCTCGATCAAGACCAGTTGCGGGTCGAAAATGCTCGATAACTTTTACTCTCCCTACGATGCCACGGTCGTGAGCCGTTTACAGGACGCGGGTACTGTGCTGCTCGGCAAGCTGAACATGGATGAATTCGCGATGGGCTCATCGAACGAGACCAGCTTTTACGGACCGGTAAAAAATCCCTGGGACACGGATACGGTTCCGGGCGGATCCTCGGGGGGCTCGGCCGCGGCGGTTGCCGGCCGGCTGATTCCGGTCGCGACCGGAACCGATACCGGGGGATCGATCCGGCAACCCGCCGCGTTCTGCGGGATCACCGGGCTGAAACCGACCTATGGCCGGGTTTCCAGATTCGGCATGATAGCATTCGCGTCGAGCCTGGACCAGGGCGGGCCTTTGAGCCGCAGCGCGGAAGACTCGGCGATGTTATTGCAGGCCATGGCCGGCTTTGACGAACGGGATTCGACCAGCGTCGACCATCCGGTACCGAATTATTGCGCGGGCCTGAACGATCGGATCGACGGGATTTCAATCGGCGTTCCGAAACAATTCTTCGGCGACGATCTGCAGCCGGAAATCGCCGCGCTGATCCAAGCCGCAATCGGGGAATTCCGGCGGCAGGGTGCGAACGTAAAGCCAGTTTCGTTACCGCACATCAACCTGTCGGTTCCGGTCTACTATGTGGTTGCTCCCGCCGAATGCTCGGCGAACCTGTCGCGCTTCGACGGGGTCCGCTTCGGTTATCGGTGTAAAAATCCAAGGGATCTAAATGACTTGTACATGCGCTCGCGTGGCGAAGGCTTCGGAGCTGAAGTCAAACGCCGGATACTGATGGGAACCTATGCGCTCTCGGCCGGCTATTACGACGCTTATTATCTGAAGGCACAGAAAGTCCGCCGCCTGATCAGCCAGGATTTCAAACAAGCGTTCCGCGAGGTCGACTTTCTGGTTGCGCCGACTGCCCCGAGCGTCGCGTTTCGGATCGGGGAAAAGACCGATGATCCGATCAGCATGTATCTTTCGGATATCTTCACCATCGCGATCAATCTAGCCGGCATTCCGGCCATTTCGATTCCGGTCGGATTCATCCAGCGGAAACCGGTGGGCATGCAATTGATCGGCAATTTCTTCACCGAGGACCGCTTGTTGAATATCGCCCATCGTTATCAGACGGTAACCGACTGGCATCTGCGCTGTCCGGAAGGTTTTGAGTAGAGGTCGAATGATGGAATGGGAAACAGTCATCGGGTTGGAGATCCATGCTCAGCTTGCGACCAGGTCGAAGATTTTTTCCGGCGCATCGACCGCCTACGGTGCGCTCGCCAATACCCAGGCTTGCGCCGTGGATCTTGGCTTGCCCGGAGTGTTGCCGGTCCTGAATCAGGAAGCGGTACGGATGGCGGTCAAATTCGGTCTCGCGATCGATGCCGAGATCGCGCCGAGATCGGTTTTCGCGCGCAAGAATTACTTTTATCCCGATCTGCCGAAAGGCTACCAGATCAGCCAGTTCGAGCTGCCCGTGGTCGGGAATGGCCACCTGAAGATATTTGTCGATGGTGTCGAGAAAATCATCGGAGTGACCCGGGCCCATCTCGAGGAAGACGCAGGGAAATCTCTGCACGAGGATTTTCATGGCTTAACCGGGATCGATCTGAATCGTGCTGGGACCCCTCTGCTCGAAATCGTATCGGAACCCGACATGCGCTCCGCCCGGGAAGCGGTCGCCTATATGAAAAAGATCCACACCCTGGTGCGTTATCTTGAAATCTGTGACGGCAACCTGCAGGAGGGTTCGTTCCGGTGCGATGCGAATGTGTCGATACGCCCCAAAGGCCGGAAAGAATACGGCACCCGTACCGAAATCAAGAACCTGAATTCATTCCGCTTTGTGGAGAAGGCCATCCATTACGAGGTCGAACGGCAGATCGATCTGATAGAGGGTGGCGGAAAGGTCGTCCAGGAGACGCGTTTGTATGACGCGGACCGCGACGAGACCCGCCCTATGCGGAGTAAAGAAGAATCGAACGACTACCGGTATTTTCCGGATCCGGATCTGCTACCGCTCGAAATCGATTCGGCCTTTCTTGACGAAATCAGGAAAGAGCTTCCGGAGTTGCCGGATCAGAAGCGCCGGCGTTTTGAAACAGAATACCGCCTCAGCGCCGATGACGCGGTGGTCTTGACCGGCTCCAGGGAGATCGCCGATTATTACGAATCGACTATCAAAGCTGCGGGTTCGGATCCGAAACTCTGTGCCAACTGGATTATCGTGGACTTGACGGGTGCGCTGAACAAGGCTGGTCTGGAATTCGAAGACTGCCCGATCGGTCCGGAAAGACTCGCGGGCTTACTGCAGAAAATCGAAGACAACACGATTTCTGGAAAAATCGGAAAGCAGGTCTTTGAAATCATGTGGCAATCCGAGCAGGATCCAGGCACGATCATCGAAACAAAAGGGCTTCGGCAGATCAGTGATGCCGGTGCCATCGAAAAGATCATCGAGCGGATCATCGCGGATAATCCCGAGCAGATCGAACAGTATCGAAGCGGGAAGGAAAAACTATTCGGCTATTTCGTCGGGCAGGTCATGAAAGCCACCGAAGGCAAGGCCAATCCGGGGGAAGTCAACAAGCTGCTCAGACCGAAACTGGAGGGGTGAACGGTGGAAGTTAATGGATGGATTCGACCGTTTTGTTCTTTCCCCGCTCACGGGCAATTCCTTCAAGATAGACGCTCGCGGAGCCAGAGCCGGTTGATCGCCCGGAATAAACGGGGTAACGCGTGCTTATCCATAATTGAAGGCGCCAGTTGATTCCAGATCAAGAGCTGCGCCAACGCATCGTTTTTCAAGCAGACATCGATCCAGTGTCTGTTTGGTCGCGAGCGCGCATTTCCCGCATTGGGTGCAGGTTCCGAGTCGCTTCCTCAATTGACCGATCGTGCGGACACCCTGAGTCTCCACACATTCACGGATCTGGCTGTCGGTAATTTGATTGCAGATGCAGATATACACAATGAGGCTACCTGTAGATTGTCTGAATGTGCTAATTATATACTAAATGGCAATGATTATCAATACGAAATGAATGCGCCCTTGAACGATGCGGGAGAAGAACTGATTGCCGGACACTCCTTCGATTACGACACGCACGTGAGCGCGGTCGGCAGTGTCATTAATTCTTTCGCGATTCCCGGAGTTGAAAGCCATTGTCTATTCTTGGATAACGCCAGGCAGGCGTTGCGGTTTCAGAAGCGACTGGTCGAAACGTTCACGCGAATCTACACCCACGACCTTCTGAAAATGCGGGGCTATCGAAGGCGATTATCGGCGTACAAAATGCCTCAGATCAGTGTTCATGGGTATTTCAAGACAGCGATGCTGACTCTGGCCGCACAGCTACGCAAAACGGCAACGACTCATATCAAACTGCATTAGGCTGGCGGTCCTTGCGCCGGGAGGGGAAATGGAATGTTTTTTGAGTTTCTGTCCTGCATGGCAGGCACGGAATTCGACTCTCACGTATACTGTACCATTTTTTCAATCTACCTGAATAATAATAACGGAACGACCATGGTTGAAATTCAGTACAAATTGCAGGAGCGTGATCTGATCGCGTTCAGCGAACACGAGGTCAAACCTGACAGCCCTCTGTACAAGCAGGTTAGACGGAACTCCACGACGATTCCGGGGATCCTGTGCTTGCTCGCGCTGTTTTATTGGTTTTATTTTGAAGATGTGCGGACCGCTTTCTATGTCGGGTTTGTGGGGGTCGTCTGGGGTCTTTTGGCCCCGCTCTATTTTAAGAAGGATTTTCGCCAAAAAGTCAGGCGGCTATTTTCTGATGAAGATCTCGAGCGGATCGTCGGGGATTATATACTCAGAATTGAAAAAAAAGCGCTGGTCGAGATCGGTCCGCAGGGCGAAACGCGTATTCTCTGGAAAGATATTCTGCGCGTGGAAGTCACAAAACAATACGCGTTCATTTACCTGGATGCACACGAAGCACTGATCGTTCCGCTGGGAAAGCTCAGTCACGATACGATCGTCGATTTTACCGAACTGGTGGATCAACGCATCGAAGAGTCGATGTAGGCAGGCGACTTCGGGGTGGGAACAGTACGACCGTTTCCTGCATCAGGCATTCAGGTTCGGGATCAGAAGGCTCTTCAAGCGTTCGATGCGATCTTTGAGCAGCAGCTTGCGTTTTTTCAGGCGACGGATTTGAAATTGGTTTACATAGCTTTCACCGGAAAGTTTGATAATAATTTCGTCCAAGTCCCTATGCTCACTCTCCAGTTCCTGAAGCCGTGTGCGAATTTGTTCTTGATCGAGAGAATCGTTCATTCTTTTCCAGGGTTGCGTTTGTTTTAAGATGGAAGACGGCATCGACACGTAGCCAACGCGATCGGGTCTTGTCGGGGAAGCGCCGCCGATCCCGATATAGATTAACGCCATCCGCTTCGACCGTCCAGAGTCAAATTCGCCATGCAAGGACCGCTCCCTAAAGTTTTTAATCGCGATTGTGTTTTCGGTACTGCTTCACAGGAGATCAGCGCGACATGCTGAATTTTAATAATGTTTCGCTGCGACGCGGAAACCGGCTGTTGTTCAGCGGTGCAACCTTTGTAATTCATCGAGGCTATAAGCTGGGGCTCACGGGTGCCAACGGGAGCGGAAAGTCGAGCTTTTTACAACTGGTCCTCGGCGCGTTATCTGCGGACGAAGGGAATTGCGAGATTGCCTCCGACATCGTTTTCGCAAGCATTGCCCAGGAAACCGCGTTCGGCGAGCGACCCGCACTCGAGATTATCGTCGACGGAGATCCCGAATACAGACGGCTCGAAGCAGAGCTTAGCCATGAAGTCACTGCCGCCCACGAAGTCCGGCATGCGCAGTTGTTCGAACGCATGGAACAGATCGACGGATATTCAATTCGTGCTCGAGCGGCGAAATTGATGCGCGGATTGGGCTTCGGCGAAGAGCAGTTCGAGCGACCCGCCGCGGAATTTTCAGGCGGCTGGCAAATGCGCCTGAACCTGGCCAGGGTGCTGATGTGCAGATCCGATGTCTTGCTGTTGGATGAGCCGACCAACCATCTGGATCTGGATGCGGTGATCTGGTTGCAGGACTGGTTAAAAAATTATCCGGGCACCTTGATCCTGATCTCTCATGACCGGGAATTTCTGGACGGCGTGACCGACCATATCGCCCAGTTCGAGAATCAATCGATCCGCTTGTACACCGGGAATTATTCATCGTTCGAGAGACTGCGGGCCGATTATCTCGCCCAAATAGAGTCCCTGTACCTGAAGCAGCAACGCGAAGTTCAGCATATCCGTGCCTTTGTTGACAAGTTCCGGGCCAAGGCCAGCAACGCGAAACAAGCCCAGAGCCGTTTAAAGGCCTTACAAAAAATGGACCTGATCGTCCGCGCCCGCGGTGATTCACCATTCAGTTTTTCTTTTCAGAACCCGAGGAAAACACCGGACCCCTTGATCCGACTCAGCGAGGCCGGTATCGGATACGGCGACAGGTCGATCATCGACACGATCGATCTGACCGTCCGGCCCGGTGACCGGATTGGACTACTGGGACCGAACGGTGCCGGAAAGTCGACCCTGATCAAGTTATTGGCCGGTGAAATACAACCGCTGAACGGGAAGATGGAATCTGCGAAGGATCTTCATATTGGCTATTTCGCGCAGCATCACTTGGAACAATTGAAGCGGTCCGAAAGCCCCTTGCAGCATTTTAAACGCATCGACCGCGAAGCCGCGGAAAGGGATCTCAGAAATTTTCTCGGCGGCTTTGCTTTCACGGGAGACCTTGCCCTGGAGCCGATCGGGCAACGCTCGGGCGGTGAAAAAGCGCGGCTGGTTCTCGCGATGCTGGCTTACCAACGCCCGAATCTGTTATTGCTCGACGAACCCACCAATCATCTGGATATTCAGGTGCGCGACGCACTCAGCATCGCGTTGCAGGATTATGAGGGAGCGCTTGTGATTGTGTCTCATGACCGGCATCTTCTGCGCACCATCACGGACCGCTTTATTCTGGTTGATCGCGGACGATTGCGCGCCTTCGACGGCGATCTTGACGATTACCGGGATTCTCTGCAGCAGAATGCCGGGATTCAACCCGAAAATGCCCCGCCAGCCAATGATTCCAGGCGCAATCAACGCAGGCTCGACGCCGAACGGCGCAAGCGCCTCAGGCCATTGCGAAGCGCGCTCGACAAGTGCGAAAGCGATCTCGAAAAGCTGCAGAATCGGGTTCAAGAACTCGAAGGCGCGCTTTCCGATACCGGAATTTATGCCGTGGACGGAAAAGACAGGCTCAAGGTATTACTTAGCGAAAAACGTGATCTCGATCGCAAAGTCATGGAATCCGAAAAAATCTGGATGCGGGCGCTGCAGGAATTGGAAGAAGCCGAATACATGGCCGGCCAAGCTATTCAACAATAGCCGTGTTCGCAGCGGCGCAAATCGGAACCGCAAGACCGCGACCGGTTGGAGAGAGCGATCAATTCACCGATAATATCGGGCTGATGCCACCGACTTTTTGGGACGCTCCGTGTTATACATTCTGAAAATATTTCTGGATCTGTGCATCTTCCAACGCGGACCGCAGGACATGCCGGCCTCGGCTTTTTTTCTCGGGATCGTGCTCCTCGCGAATGCGGCCGTGGGTTTGACCATCCTTTCGATGGAGGCGCCTTTCCTGGACGCCGTGCCGCAATTTCTCGTCAGTATCGCTCTCCTGGTCGGGTTCAGCTGGATCGTGCTCAGGCTGAGTGGAAAAACGATCCGTTTTCAGCAAACCCTGATTGCCCTGCTCGGCGCGGACACCCTGATCAGCCTCACGGCCTTACCCTTTTTAATTTGGATCAGTTTGAATCAGGGCTTTGGATTGGCCTACTATATTCTGCTTGGATCGATGTTTTGGAGCGTCGCGGTGGTCGGTCATATTATCCGGCACGCCTTATCGAGTTCGTATATTTATGGCCTCGGTCTGTCGATCCTGTATTTCCTGGGATCCTTTCAGGCCATGGCCTATTTGTTTCCGATTACAGGATAATGGATCCCCGAACCAGGAATTGTTCGATCCGGCACTGTCTAAGACCTTAGCCAACAACCAACCATATGGAGCCTCGGTCCCGTCCAGGTAATGTCGGAGCCCGGATCGGCTGTCGCTCCCATTATTGAGCGAGGTGCATATGGAAGCCTATCGACATATTTTACTTGCCGCGGATTTTACGGCGCACGGTGATCGGGTGGCGCAGAGGGCTTTCGACCTGGCGCGCCTGTACCAGGCTGAATTGAGTGTTTGTCACTCGGTGGACAGTTTGCCGATCGCGGAATCAGTCTACGGTCCGATCATCCCATTCGACGGGGACTTGACCGCCGAACTGGTTGCCACCGCGGAAAAGCAACTCGCAATCCTCGGAGAAACCTACGGGATACCCAGGGATCGTCAATGGGTCGTCATCGGGAGTCCGAAAACTGAAATATTGTTGCTGGCCGAGGAACACGCGGCTGATCTGATCGTTGTCGGCTCGCATGGAAGGCATGGTCTCGGATTGCTGTTGGGTTCCACCGCGAGCAGCATATTGCATCATGCCAAATGCGATGTCATGGCGGTTCGATTGAAAGACACGCGCTCCATTTAGATCGCTGAAAAACGCCATGTATCCTGAAACAGGGTGGGGCGCTCACGGTATACGAAGAATACCCGAATACAGGCCGGCATCATGCCCCGGCTTCAGGGTTAATCGACAAAGAATATTTACAACCGACTGATCGAATAACCGGGACGAACGGCCAGCCGAATCGCATCCTCTTCGGTCCGTTCCCGCCGGGCGCGGAACCATCCAAGCCATCCAAAGTCGAATAGTTCCGGACACTGGAAGCCGTCCGAAAAGTCACGGATTCCAGATTCTTTTGTTACCAACCTAGAGTGAAAGGAGAGCACACATGAGGCAAACATTGATCGCAGGATTGACGTCCGTGGTACCGAGCTGTTTCGTCTCCCTCAGTCACTACTGCCGCCGCAATAGCAACAATGATTCTAAGCCGCCGCGGTTTTAATAGCTTTTTCTGCCAAATCAGCTGCTTTGGCTATCAATTGGATAGCCAAAGCAATATTTTCGATTTTCTTGGTTGCCTCTCCTATAAAGGCAATCGCTTCATTAAGCCCTTGAATCGCTGTTTTGTAATCATCATCGTCCGAGCTGAGTTCTTTAACAATCGCGACAAGTTCAAGTTTCGTTAGTCGATCCTGAGACTCCAACAGCGTCCTGCTCTCAGACCCTGTCTGGTGCACGGCAAGGTTGTTTACCCGAGAAGCTAAGCCACCCAGTTTTTCTGCTAATTCATGACTCATAATGATTCTCCAATTTTGAAATTCGTCGTTACTTCAGGTTGCGATAAAACCTGTCTATCCGCTGTACATCGCTGATAAGCTGCTCCAAGGCATCCAACCCTTTCGCCTGACCATCCAGCATCTTGCGAATTTCGGCATGAGCAGGAGGTACTTTTCCAATAGATGCGCTAAGGTCATCAATGGCAGTGTTGATCTCATCAGCTTCACCAATGATGAGAGAAACATCCGTATCAAACTTGATGCGCTCTATCGTGTCTATAGGGGGGCGTTGTCTATTCCTATGAGCAAGGATTCTGTCAAGCATCTTATTAACATCCGTTTCTATTTTTTCGTTACTTCCCACGATTAGCTGAGCTAGTTTTTTGATGTCGGGTTGAGCCGAATCCATTACTGACTTTAGTGCTTCCAGGCGATTTTCACGTACGATTTCTCGCCCGATAACATCGACCACCGTGGCGAGAATTCCAGACGCTTTTTTTGCACTATCGTTGTCAGGAGCCGCAGTCTTAGCCAAGGATTTCAAGCTCCCCGCAAATTCTTCTGATGCTTTATCGACATCACTTTCAAAATCACGCTTCGCAAATGCTTGGAGTACAAGAGAATATTTAACGAGTACTTGCAATGCGATCTCTTTAAAACGAAGTTCAGGAGTAATATCAAAACTCATTTTTTCCCACCTACATCAATGACAGGGAGAAAAGTTTCTCTATTTAACGATGTATCAGGTGCTGTCTCGACAAGGAAACGCCTTTGTAATTTTTCAATTCGGGTATAAGTTTCGGAGGTGCCGTTAAGTATTCTTTGACTAGACTCCGCTAGAACATCATATTTTCCAACCGGAACGGAAGTGCAACCTGCACTAAGAAGAACCACTATAAATAAAGCTAAAGGTCTAAGAGCAAAACACCCTAAATTACCATTCATTGTCTTTCCTCGCGAGTCTTTGCGGCTTTATCGAATCGTAAGATGTTGGTCTTTTCAACCGCCATTTCCAATCTTTCGCCAGTCTTTTCGGCAACACCAGATAAAAGCGTTGCGCGTCACTCTCAACTTCAAAGGCGCATACGCAGTCATCCGCATATCGACAGAGATGAGCTTTGCCTTTGCAGTAGGCTTTGACGGCTTCTTCAAACCATCCATCCAGTGCATAATGCAAATACCCTTTGGCAAGTATTGGGGAAACAATTCCTCCTTGCGGTGTGCCCGTGGCAAAGTGTATCACCCTCCCGTCCGTATCCAATATGCCTGATTTAGTCATTTCTGAATTAACTTCAGAAACGGCTTGTCATCGATACACACCATCAGCATGCCCATTAACAGGTCGTGGTCTATATTATCGAAGGAAACCACGACACGCTACCCATCTCAAAGACGCTCCCGAGTCAGTCACCATCGTTCGCCCGGGCCATCTTTTTGAAGGTCGCGCCCTTAAAGTGCTGCGTCGCACACATCGCAGCGGTCTACTC
>JBOICY010000505.1:0-7276 GCA_050740335.1 Methylococcales bacterium
GCACAGCAGTCCGAGCCACGGCAGCAGCCGCCCCGTGAAGCGGTAAAAATAGGGCGGCGAACCCAGTTGATGATAAAAAAGAACTAATCTGTTCAACTTAAACTCATTCGCAGTGCGGCCGCGGTCGGCAGGGGCGCGAGCGCGAGCGCGAGCGCCAGTAAAGCGGCCAGCATCGACAATTGTCCGGTAACCGGCAGGCCGGCCGCCGCGAACTGCACCGCGCTGCTGCCGAATATCAGCACCGGAATAGTTAAAGGAAGCACCAGCAGCGAAATGATCACTCCGCCCCGGCGCAAACCGACGGTCAGAGCGACACCGATCGCCCCGACCAGGCTCAGCACCGGAGTGCCGAGCAACAGAGTCAGCATCAATGCTCCGAGACCCCGATCGGGCAGACCGAGCAGAATGGCCAGCAACGGGGCGACCAGCAACAACGGCAGACCGGTGATCAACCAGTGCGCGGTGACCTTGGCCAGAACCAACACAGTAACCGGATGCGCGCTCAACAGCAACTGCTCCAGCGAACCATCTTCGAAATCGGAGCGAAAAATGCTTTCCAGCGAGAGCATGGACGCGAGCGTTGCTGCGACCCAGATCACTCCGGGAGCCATGGCTTCCAGAAATTTCGGCTCGGCGCCGATGCCGAGCGGAAACAGAGTAACCACAATCACGAAAAACAACAAGGGATTGATTGCTTCCGAGCGCCGCCTGAAACTGATCAGCAAGTCACGTTGCAATAAAAACAGGAAGGCCCGTACCAGGGATCGTCGTTTCATCAGGCCAGGCGCAGGTGCCGGACATCCACGCCATCGAGTTCTACCCGATGGTGAGAAGTCATGACCACCAGGCCACCGGCCGCGGTATGGGCAGCCATCAGATCCGAAAAAATCGCGATTCCGCGGCTGTCCAGAGAAGTAAAGGGTTCATCGAGTATCCACAAATCGCTGTCCGTGGCCAATAATCGCGACAAGGCCAATCGTCTGCGCTGGCCGGCCGACAGCACTCGTGTCGCAACGTCCTCGTAACCCGCGAGCTGGATCTGCTCGAGGATTTCATCGATCCCGAGTTCGGACGGCACGCCTAGAGCTTGCGCGAGACCGATATTCTCGACCACGGTCAATTCGCGCTTCAACCCGTCGTGATGGCCGACATAGGCAATCTGCTGGTGATAAGTCGCGCCGAGTGCCTCGATCGGCTCGCCGTACCACAGAATCTCCCCGGATTCCTGCGCGCGAATCCCGCACAGGATGCGCAACAGCGTGGTTTTTCCGCAGCCGTTCGGGCCCTCCACGAGTAAGAGCTGTCCCGCATCGACGCGGAATTCCAAGTCGACGAACAAATCCCGCTCGTCGCGGATGCAATGAAGGCCTGAAACCTCGAGCCATCCCGGTGTCCGGCCTTCCGACTCAGGCGCGTTCATCGCGGCCGGATCGAAGGTCCGAGATCTTCATCCCGATTTGTTCTCCGCTTTCATAGGAGCCGGAGCCTTCGGATTTCCTTCTGGCGAAACGGCCGGTTGCGTCGGTTCGGCTTTGGTTTCCGGAGTCTTTGCCGCGGCCGCATTGACCAATTTTTGCCGGTTGAACTCGAGCAGGCTGTCCAAATTGTACTTCGGAACGCTGAAATAATAATCCGAATTCGAAGGCTTCAGCACATATTCCTCCCTGTCCTTGCGCTTCGCGTAGCGATAGCCGAGCCTCTGGCCGTCCTTTTTCACCAAAGTCAGTTCCAGGGCCGGAGAGCCGATCTGATAAGAGGGATCGTCCTTTTTGCCCAATACCTCCTGAAAACCGAGGGTACTGACACTGCCGAGCAAGGTCTGGATTTCAGGTTCCACCGCTTCCTCGCCTTCCGCGAGCCCTTCAACAACGAATTTTCCTCCGACCTTTTTGATCACAAGTCCGGCAATTTCGATCGCATTGAGTTCCTCACGGGGCACATGGAGAATAGCCTGATCGGCCCAGTCAATCGGTTTCGTACTGGCCTGATAGGCGCTGAAATCGATGCCGTAGATGGTCGTCTCTGCATCGATCCGGGCATGAATTTTCTTGAATCCGGGCGAGGTGCCCAGATACAGCGTTTTACTTGCAGCCGCGCTGGAAAAAGCCAGTTTGCGCTCGAAAGCGTCCCCTGCGACCTTGAAGCGCTTCTCCGCGGATTCGGTGGTCGCGACCGGCCAGCCGACTGTCGTCTCGAACAGTTTTCCGAATACCCGCTCGAGTTTTTCCCTGGACGCCGGAAAATCGAAATAGCCGGGTAATTTCCAGTTCTTGTCCTGCCTTTGCAGAACCAGCGTCTTCTTTTCGGCCTCCTCGATCACGATCTTGTCCAGCGAATCGAATTTCAGATCCAGCAGTTTTTCTTTCGAACCGAAAGCTCCGCTGTCGGTTTCGGTAAAAAACAGGATCGCCGCGAGAGCAATCTGCAGGACCAGCAAGATTGAAAGAGTTTGTGTCTGACGCGCCATGACTCACAGGCCTCCGTTCTCTAAAACATCGCGATAATGCATTTGCGCCCTGCCACGCATATAACGATACGCAAAATACACGAGCAAGAGGCCGACCATCGCGAATCCGTAGTTCAGATATTCCCAGAAGGACTGCGTCTGTCCGGCGGCCGGATGCAAGGTCCTAGAAAAATGCCCGCGTCCGCGGATCGACAACAGTCCTCGATCCTCGAGCGACCAGTCGACCGCGTTCTCGGCCAGGTCCAGCGAATTGGTGTACAGCGTTCCACCCGCGCTCGAGGCCAGCCGGATGGTCTGGTCGCTCAGAAACTCGTTCGACGCGAATACGATGATGCGGGCCGATTCGGGAGATTTTTCGATAATCCCCGTGATCACCGGTGGAGGCTCTTTCTTGTCTTCTTCCTTTTCTCCGGGATTGCTCGGAGCAGGTGCTTTATCCGCGGCGGACAAAAGCGGAGAGGCTTTGCCCTTGAAAAACGACTCGAACCGTCCCTCAACCGAAAGACCCAGAATATAGGACTGGCGTTTCTCGGGAGGGACGAATCCAAGCGGACCGTTGAGGCGAAAATCGGGCAGGACCTCTATCGAATCGGATGTCCAGGCTTCTTTCGTGCTCTTCAGGAACTCCACGACCTGGCGCCCTTTGTTTTGATCCGCATTCACTTTCAGCGGAGAAGCCCAGTCGATCGTGATTTGGGCGATTCCGGAGGTCGGACCTTCGCCCTCGACCAAACCTTCCCCGCGGACATCGACAAAATAGGGATATTCCACCATGCGGATCTCCTGGACCCGGAAGCCGCCCACATCGCGCGTAACCGGAATCGGCAACTTGGCGTTTTGCGGGTCCAGAACCATGGCGTCCTGGAACCGGATTCCATAGTGTTCCAACCATGCGGAAAGCCCCGAATCGTACTTCCCGGCGTTGAGTGCGCCGCTTTCCAATACCGACTCGAAGGGAGAGGTCGACAAGATCACGGTACCACCCTTCATCAAGAACTGGTCGACCGCGAAACATTGCTTCTCGTTCAAAGCCTTCGGCGCGGCCAAGAACAACAGGTCGACCTGCTCGGGAACCAGGCCCTTGTCCAGGATCGCCGCAGTCACGTTGTGATTCTCGCCGAGCTTCTGCTGCAGCAACTGAAACTCCTTCCCCGGTGCCTGCATCTGCGGCATGTAGGGGTTGGGCTCGGGCCGCGGCGGAGTCAACAGGGCCACGGTTCGCATGAAACCCGAGGAATAGCGCTTCAAGGCCGCTTCGAGGCTTCTTCGGAAAGACTCTTTGCTCAAATCCTCGGTTAGCGGAACCTGCACCGATTGTTCGCCGCTTTTCAAGACCATATAGAAATAAAAGGTATTAGGATCGAGTAATCCGGCCCGCATCGGCCGAAAGCCATATTGTTCCGAAATTTCCTTGGCCAATTTGGCCCCGTTGGCATCCGGGTCGACAAATTCATAGCTGAACTTGCCGGACGATTTATTCTTCAGTTCGTCGAGCACGCCCGCGGCCTGTGCGCGAAAACTGGCCAGCATTTCAGGCAACCGGTTATCAGGAGAAAAATAGCCGATGAATTGAATGTTGTTTTTGAGTTCCGCGAAAAGATCCCCGGTACTCTGGTACTCATAGAGAACCTTTTTGATACTGCGGGTGATTTCGTATTCCGGATTGCGCAATTCGACATCCATCTGGGCTTCGCTGATCGATTTGACTTCGATCAATTCACGAAAACCCAGGACCTGAAATTGGTCTCCGTATTGGATCAGAATATCGAAATAGGAATTGACCAGCGAGGCCTGGTATTTATCGGCGACCTGAAAGGGCACCGGCTTGATGCCGTATTTCTGACCCGCCTCTTCCTCGAGATCGGGATGTTCGAGCGGATCGACGAATTCCGCGCGGATTTTGCCGCGGCTCGCGACCTGGTATTCGAGAATCAGGTCCCGGACCTGGGGCACCAGAGGCGCGAGCAAGGGATGGGTCTTGGCGCTGAAATAGCCCCGGATTAGTAAAGGCTCCTGAAGTTGATCGAGATAAGCCCTGGTCGCGTCCGAGATCGAATAAATCCGTCCCTCGGTCAGGTCGACCCTGGCCCAGACCACTTTCTGCAGCCACACATTGGCCACGGCGAAGTTTGCGACCAGAAGCAGGATCAGGATGCGCCAGCGTCTGTGCGCGGTGTGCGGAGATTCCGTGGCCCAGCGCCCGGATTCGAGAAAATACACATTCAAAGCCAGGAAAATGCCGATGATGCTCAGGTAATAAACCAGATCCCTGACATCGATCACTCCGCGCGTAATCGAAGTAAAGCGAGAGCCGCTGCCGAGCAGTTTGAACAATTCGCCGGCCCGGTTACCCAACAGCTGAGTCAAAGTGTCCGAGCCGAGCAGGTAGAACAGCGAACAGACCAGAACCGTCCCGATCAGACTCACGATCTGATTGTCGCTGCGCGCACTGACTGTAAGGCCGATCGCGGTATAGGCCCCGGCCAGAAACAGGGTCGCCAGATAGGCCCCGAAGACCGGCCCCCAATCCAGATTGCCGAGTAAACTAATCGTGAAGGGCAAAGGCAGGGTCAACAGCAATGCGATGCCGATCAGGGCCATGCAGGCCAGAAATTTTCCGAGCACGAAGTACAGCGGACTGACCGGTTCCGTGAGCAGAAACTCGAGCGTACCGGACCTTTTTTCCTCGCTCCAACTGCGCATGGTCAGCGCCGCGACCAGGAAAATCAGCAAAACCGGCATCCAGTCGAACAAGGGGCGCGCATCCGAGATATTGCGCGCGAAAAATGTCTCGACCCAGAAAAAGATGAACAGGGTCACCGCGAGAAAAGCCCCGAAAAAGATAAACGCGACCGGAGATGCGAAAAATCGCGCAATTTCCTTTTTCGCGATCAGAAAAATCTTATGCTGCATGGCTTTCCTCCACCGTGACCGCGTCCCTCGCATTGATTTCGCTGAATACCCGTTCCAGATCCCGTTTTTCCGGATAGAGTCCGTAGAATCGGTAGCCCAGTTCCATGACCGCCCGGGTGACCGGGGCCGCAAACTCATCCACCGGGCGATCCCGCGCATCGACTTCCAGCGCGTAATGGCTTCGTCTGTTCGCGGTCTGAAGAAACTCCACCGCGGTAACCCCATCGATCCGGGACAGCGTGTTTTTCGTATCGGCCGGAGGTTTGTCGATAGTCAGCATCAGACGTTTTGCTTTTTCGAGGTCCTCGATCCGGGAATCCATCGCCAATCGACCTTCCCGCAGAATCAGTACCCGATCGCAGACCGCCTGAACCTCGCGCAGGATGTGGGTCGAAAGGATGACCGTGGCTTGCTGACCCATTTCGATGATCATGTCCCGCATGTGCTGGATCTGGGACGGGTCAAGACCGTTGGTCGGCTCGTCCAGAATCAGGATCGCGGGTTGGGTTAGAATCGCCTGCGCGACGCCGACCCGTTGCCGGTAGCCTCGCGACAGAGTCTGGATGGTCTGCCCGGCCTTGTCTCTGAGTTCCATGCGATGGATCGCCGAACGGACCGCGCGGTTGCTTTCAGAACCGGTGAGCCCCTTCAACCCGGCCGCGTAATCGAGAAAGTCGATCACGCTCATATCCGGATAGACCGGGCAATTCTCCGGCAGGTAGCCGATCCGCTTCTGGATCTCGGTGCGCTGTTCCGAAATGTCGAGATTATCGACAACGATCGAACCGGCGCTCGGTTCCAGATATCCGGTCAGCATCTTCATGATCGTGGTTTTTCCGGCCCCGTTGTGACCGAGCAAGCCGACGATCTCGCCATTACCAATGTTGAACGAAACATCGTCAACAGCCTTGAATTCATCATAGAACTTCGTGAGATTCTGAGTTTCGATCATTTCCCTTTTCCTGTTTTTAAACCTCGATTGCTGGTTTGATTTCTGAAATAGCTGCCGGCCCCGACGACCAGCGCGAAACCGCCGAGCGCGGCAAGCACGGAGAGCAGCCAATGGGATCCGCTCCATCGGACATCATAATCATCCGGACCTTCGGTATCGGTCAGGCCCGGGATGTTCGGGATATCGCCGTCTCCGTCCCCAACCTTCAACTGAGCCTTCATGCCTTTCTCCATGTGCTGCGAAAGCTCGCAATGGATCAGAAAGGTTTTCGCTTCGCTCGGAACGATGAAGGTCGCCTTCCTGCTGCCGGCTCCGTTCAGTTCAATATGAAACATTCCGGTCGGCGGATAAAGATATTCAGGCAGGCCATGGATCATGAATTGATGGCGAATATCATCTTCGTTCACGAATTTCACGGTGATCCGGGCGCAGGGTTTTACGATCCACTCCGGCCGGTCATACGCAAACATCGTTCCGGGATAGCGTTCGGCATATTTGCGCCCGGCGTGGACCGTGATTTCGACATCTTCGGATATTGCAAGGCAACCGGCCGGCAACTGGTCCCTGTTCTCGTTCATGATCATCCCCTGCAGGTCCATCTCGTGGCGCATCCTGACCTTGCTTTCGCCCATAAAGGGCCGTACCAGCACCTGTTCGGGTTCCTGGTCCTGCGCGATGACCGGATCGGTTGCCGTCATGGCCGCGAATAACCAGCATAGAAATAGCCGCTTCATGCTTGTTCTGAAGGCTGTGATCTATCCGGATTCGCCGGTCGCAGGGGGGCAGTTTGGACCATGAGCGCAGGGCTTGGAAAAGCCATGCTCCGCACGCGACACAATCGCGAACGCCGCGCGGATCGATAGTACTTTTTTGAATTTCATTGTACCCGGACAGTATTTTGTTCTTGTATTGCTGATTCCCCCGGTGCGAGTTCGGCACACGGG
>JBOICY010000506.1:0-1775 GCA_050740335.1 Methylococcales bacterium
TGATCAGCGGTACCATCGCGAACACCGCGCCGGCTCCGGCTTGCACGAAAAACGAACAGAACATGCTGACCGTGACTCCAAGCAGTAGCGGCCAATCCGAACCGATTTGCGCCATGAGCCAGTAACCACCTGAAAGACCCAGCAGAGCAAAAAGCCACGGCCTCGTACCAATTGACATGGGTTTTCGGGCGGTTGGGCTGCGGCCATTCGGAAGCCTCCGGTTCCGGCTTGACCAGATCCTTCCACCAGCGCTCCTCTTGATAGCCGCCCGCGTCGATAAAGGTCTGATACTGGCAGTTGGTGACCGGATATTTCGCGATCCGGAAAGCCGGCAAATCGACCTTTTGACCGTCCTGATAAATGAACGGCCCTCCCGGAATTTCCTCCCAGGCGATGCTCGGAATAAACAAGGTATTGGAGTTCATGGCGGCGGATTCTCCAGCACCCGGCTTGCCTGTTCAGAGCGCAAGTCGGGTAAGCGCCCGAGCCCGGCTATCCGGGAATTGGAAAGCGTAATGGGATCACTCCCTGGTGTTTGAATTTACACCGTCTATATAACCGATCGATGTCGATAGAGCAACCGGAAGTCGCGTTTAGACTTGGATACGCTGTCGATCTTGGCCTGGAACTTCGTAATAAGGGACTCCTATCCTGATCGGATGCGACCTTCAGCCGCGCACGCCGCGCGAGGACTAATCCCACACGCTCCGGCCCGCAATCAGCCGCTCCGCGATTGCGCGCGAGATTGGATATTTCGGATTTTTCAACTCGAGCCAAAAAAATTCACCGACCGGGTTGACTTCCAGGAAGATATGGCGCCCATCGGGGGTCACGATGAAATCCGCGGCTCCGTAGTTCAGGCGAAAGAAGTGCATGAGTCTCAGGAGCTTTTCTTCGACCTCGGGCGGAAGCGTGCAAGGCTCCCAATCCTCGATCAGGCCCATGCCGTCGCGGCGCCAGTCGATACTCGATTTGTCCGACTTCTGGGAGTCGATCGACGCGGTAAAAACACGATCTCCGACGACTGTAACTCGAAGTTCCAGTGCCTTCGGGATCAGTTCCTGAAAGGTGGCCGGGCAGTAGCGAAGTTGTTCCAGATGATCGAGATCGTGGCTCTGGACCGGGTTGGTGAAGACCACTTTCTCTTCGCTTTCCTCGTAGATCGCGAAAGACGACAGCATTTTCATCACCATGCCGTTCGGGCATTCTCGCGCAAAATGGCGCACGGCCTCCGGTTCGTTGGTGATTAAAGTCCGGGGTGTCTCGATTCCGAGTTCCCGTGCGACTTTGAGTTGCAGTTGCTTGTTCTCGGCGCGGCGAAGCCGATAGACCGGGTCCAGGTGGAATGCTTCGAGGCTCGCAATCATGCCGTGAACGGTGGCCCTCGATTCGCCCACCGAGGCCTTTCTGAGCTGGGCATCCATCGATCTCGGAATCCGGTAGCCCATCGCGATGCGCCGGTACCATAGGGCGGAAACCGAATCGAGGTCCAGCTCATAGTTGTCTCCCTGGAGCAATAACCGTTCCCGGGTTTTGCTGTATTCGATCGTGAGTCGGATCTCGGTCGGGAAACAGTCGGTATCGAAACGATAGGCGGCTCCGCCCCGTTCGGCTACCGCATCCATGACCAATCGGATACTCGCGTTATCGTTGGAGTGGGTGACGATAAAAATCACCGGGTTTGAAGAGTGTGCCGACATGATGACTGTTCTCCGTTGATTTGACCGGCCAAGAATATCGGTTTGCTACCCGGACGAATCCGCATCGAATCGAAG
>JBOICY010000507.1:0-6558 GCA_050740335.1 Methylococcales bacterium
TCACCGAATCGCTGGCATTATTCGTAGCGCTCACGGTAATTTTGGAACTGGAATGGGTACTTCGCGCTTTCTACGGATTCGGATCGGGGGAATTCGTTCGAGTGATCGAACATCTGCTGGGATTGCCCAATATGACCGTCGAAGAGCCTCGTCGCATTCTCGACGCTCTGGCACGGCACAGCCAAGGTCTGGATTTCGCAGATGCCCTGCACTGGGCGGCCTGCGGAAGTCAAGGGCCAGGTCAGGTCTATTCCTGGAGCGCGAGACTCCTGTTTTCAGGCTTGCCGGCACAAGGCGCCCGACCGTCGCCAAATGCAAGCCGAAGTGCTCGGCGATCGGTCGGTAGCTGTAAGCACCCCTGGCATGGGCGGCGGCGATGGCCTCGACACGGCCGGCCTGGCGTTTGGCAATTACTGCCAATGAGGGTGCGGGTCGGCGAAGCTGTACGCGGGGAATCGTCATTGCATCGGCCGCGGTCAGCTTTTGCCGCATCATCCTGACAAACTCCCCACTCCCCGAATAGATTTGCTGGCGCAACCCTGTCCAGATGCTTTCCTGCTCGCCGCCGATTTCGACGGGACCGATCCTGACAGGGGAACTGCTATTCCGATTCAGAGTTTTAGCTAACATTGAGAGATTCCAGGAAAGCATCCGAGATGCGGGGGGCTTTAACGGGGAGATTTTTGTGCAATACTTAGCCTAGTCAGGTGACCCGATTTAAACCCTTACCATACGATCCGGCCATTCCGGATCGAAAATCCGGCGGAATAAAAACGGCGTGTTGATCAACTTTTTCTCCGATATTCATCTGGAATTCGGGTCTTTACCGATTCCGGACACGCACGCGGACGTCATTATAGCAGCGGGAGATATCGGGATCTATAAACAGGGCATGGATTGGCTGCAAACCGCAAAAAAACCGGTCGTCTATGTGGCCGGCAATCACGAATTCTACGATCGGGAATATCGGTCCACGCTGGATACCTTGCGGCGAATCTCCGCGGGTTCGAATGTAAAGTTTCTGGAATGCGAAACGTATGAACTCGATGGGCTTCGCTTTCTCGGCTGTACCCTCTGGACTCAATTGGGCGGGGACGACAACGAGAATCTGGAGCAGCTCAGGAATACCGTCAATGATTTCAGGAAAATCGACTATGAAAACGAGCTGATGAACCTGGAAACCTATTCCGGATTGCACCGGAAATCCCGTGAATGGTTGATCGCCGAGCTTTCGAAACCCTTTCATGGGAAAACGATCGTCGTTACGCACCATGCCCCGACCTTCTGGAGTTGGGACGATTCCCCGAAATCATTGACTCGTTTCGCCTATTGCAACGATCTTAAAGAAATCATGCACAGCTACGAGATCGCCGCCTGGTTTCATGGCCATACCCATAGCGTTTCCGACTACCGCTGCGCCGGCACCCGGATCTTGTGCAACCCCAGGGGTTATCATGGCAGACAGACGGTCGCGGGATTCGCATTGGACAAAGTAGTCAAGTTATGAATCCGAGTTATCCCGTGCATGCGTACGGAGATTCGATCTTTGATTAAGCTGAACCATTCCATCCGCAGCTTATACCAAAACCTGAATTTCATCGCTTCGATCTATTGCTTACTGATCGTCCTGACGACAGCCTGCGCTGCGATCGACTCGGCGGGTGGTACAAAACCGTCTACCGATGCACCTCAGACAGCGGGACGGGTCATTGCGACCCCCACGGATTTCCAGTTCCATTCTGGGCTTCCCGAAGCGCCTGTGCCGATCGGAGGAAAGCCGGGTCAGGAAGACAACCTGTCCTTTTCGGCGGCCTTAAAACAATTTTCGGTGCGCCGAGATCCAGACGACACCCGTGCACTGACCGATTACCTTGAGACTCACCCGGAAAGCCCGTGGCGGGTGGCGGTGCTGACCAATCTCGGTCTCATCCAGTACGATTCGGGGCGTTTTTCCGGGGCCTTGGAGGCATTCGCCGCCGCCTGGCGGGAAGCTAAGCCAATCGCAGCTTCGGGCGCCGATCAAGCTCTGGTGGATCGCGCGCTTGGCATCCCTTTCAGCGAACCATGGGTCCCGCAAGGACTTTCGCCGGTCTTCAACGCGTACGTCAATGGCCGTAACAGCTTTTACTGGGACAAACACGCTCTGAAAATGGCGCCTGGCGATTACACGAAAGCCCGCCTGACGCACTGGCTGCACGGCGTCAACACCGCGGTCTCGGTGGCGGTCAAGGAAAGCGAAAAACAACCTCTGGAAAACCGCGTCTGGTATAGCTATCCCGGCCAGACCTGGGGCGGCTTCGTGGCCGCCGGCATGATCGAAAAACCCGGACAGATTGCCCGGGTGCTTGACGACGGTACCACACAACGCTATCAATACGACTACAACGCCCTGGCGAAAGTCACCCGAGCCGTCGATCCCCTGGGTCGTGAAACGGTCTATGAATATTCTCCGGATGGCATCGATCTCCTGCGCGTCAAGCAAAAGAACGGAGCGAGCTATGAGGTACTGGCCGAATTCACCTGCAACGGCCGGCACCGGCCGCTGACCTATCAGGATGGCGGCGGCGCCGTGACCGGCTTCGCCTGGAACGGGGCCGGCCAATTGCTGTCGGTGACCGACGCTCTGGACCACACCACGGCCTACGAATACGATGCGCAAGGCTATCTGTTGCGTATCGTCAATGCCTTGGGTCATATCCGGGCGAGTTTCAGCTACGACAGCGCCGGGCGGATCGCCACGGCGACCGACGAGAGCGGCTACACGCTGGGCTACCGTTACGACGACATCGGTCGGGTCATCCGGATCACCTACCCCGACGGAACGCAGCAGACCCGACTCTTCGCTCAACTCGACCTGGCCAGCGCAACCGACCGGCTCGGCCGCACCACGCAATACGCCTACAATCCGTTGCGCCAGGTCACGCAAGTCACCGATGCGCTCGGCTGGATTACGCAGCTTACATGGTGCGGCTGCGGCAGCCTGGAAACCTTGACCGATGCGCTGGGCAAGGTCACGCGTTTCACGCACGACGTGCAGGGCCGCCTCACCGCCAGGCGCTATGACGACGACCGGGGCATCGATTATGTTTATGAAGCGACGACCAGCCGCCTGAAATCCCGAACCGATGCGTTGGGCCAGACCACGCAATACCACTATGCCCTGGATGATGCCGTCACGGACATCACCTACGCCAATGCCGTCCAGGCCACCGCCGACCGGCATTTCCAGTATGACCCGGCCTATCCGCGCCTGGTGGCCTTCGACAACGGCCGCGGCATTAGCACGCTCAGGTACCATCCGGCCGGTCAGCCCGGCGCCGGACGCCTGGCCGGAGAGACCGGCCCCGACGCCTTCGGCATCGCCTACGACTACGATGTGCTGGGCCGGCCGCAAACCACGGCCGTGATTCAGCCGGACGGTACCCAGCTGCCGGACTTCCTGAGCTACGATGTTCTCGGCCGGATCATCGAAAGCGACACCAACCTGGGGGCCTTCCGCTACGCTTACCATGCCGACTCGAGTCGCTTGGCGCGGATTTTCTACCCGAACCACGCCGAGACCCGCTTCGGCTATTTAGAGGCCCCGGGGGATTTCCGTCTTAAAACCCTGAACCACTTCGATCCGCGGAGCGTCCTCTTCGCCGGCAACCGTTATGCGTCCGACACCGAAGGCCAGATTACGACCTGGCGGCGCACGGGCACCGAAACCGTCCGGGAAAGCTTCGGCTACGACGCCGTTGGCCAATTGATCGAGGTGACGACGCGAAACGGCCGCCACCCTGATGAGAACTATGACGACCACAGAAGACCTTACCACGCGTATGACCACGGACAACACATCGGGTTCGGACACCTAGCGCATGGCAAGGGCCGGGATCAGAACGGTGAAGACGACGACCGGGGCAGCCTGCGCGCTTTCTATGCCTATGCCTACGACGCCGCCGGCAATCGCATCCGGGAAACCATCGGCGGTCGAAGTACCGAGGCCGCCTACAATCCCCTCAACCAACTCGCGGCGAACGGCAACGACCGCTACAGCCACGACCTCGAAGGCAACCAAAGCGAACGGCACAGCCAAACGCTCGGCGACCGCCGCTATCGTTGGGACGCCGAAAATCGCCTGATCGCCGTCGAAGACCCGCACAATCCGACGACGCGCAGCGATTTTGAATACGATGCGCTGGGACGGCGCATCCGGGTCCAGGATCAGATCGACGGCGCCCTGACCCAGGACAGCCGTCTCGTGTACTGCACAACCGCCTTGTGCGGCGCGGAAGACCAAACAAACAGCGGCTTGACCCGCTACTATGGCAACGGCGCATCCCAAGACGGCCAAAGTCGTTATTATCACGGAGACCACCTGGGCTCGGTGCGCGCGGTGACCGACGCAAGCGGCACGGTCAAAGCGAGCTACGCCTACGACCCTTACGGACGGCGCAGCGTCCTCACCGGTAATCCCACCGACAGCGCCTTCGGCTACACCGGTCACTATGTCCACGCGGCAACCGGCCTTACGCTTGCGCCATACCGGACTTATGACGCGAATATCGGCAGATGGATCAGCCGCGATCCGATCGGGGAGGCGGGTGGGATTAATCTGTATGGCTATGTCGGAAACAACCCCACCAACCACACCGATTCGTCCCGTCTGATCATCGACACCCTGGCCGACCTCGGCTTTATCCTCTATGATCTTTATAAACTGGGCAGCGACGGTGCATGCCAACGAGATGCGAACCTGACCTCCCTGGGATTGGATATCATCGGCGCAATTACGCCGGGAGCGACAGGATTAGGCGCAGCGTCACGTGTTGCAATGGGAAGCACGAACCCCATCCCGCAGCGCGTCGCCCGAGTCATCGACGCAGACCTTCTCGAAGATGGCCGACGCCTTGGTGCGCCGGGTGCAGGTGACGCGTTTGTAACGGCATGCGACGACCTCGCAGGCCTCACTTCATCAACAGGAATTACGGAGAGGCTAACGCTACTCAATCGTGTGGGAGAGCTTAGGCGCGGACCGTTTGCCATCATCGAGTTTGATACACCCTCCGGCATTGCCTCACCGGTATTCCGTACCGATCCAGGTTTCATTGGTTTCGGCCGGACCACAGGCGGAGCACGCGAGTTTGTTGTACCGAATTTAAGGCTAGACGAACTTTCCAATGTCACCACACGGGTGGTGCCATGACCTGCCGGTGCGCAAACCTGCAGAAACTTTGGGATGAGGAAGCGAAAGCTTACATCCAAAAACACCTTATAAAAGTAGAGGTAAGAGCCGACGGGTGGGAGATTGTCTACCGCTGCCCTGATACAGGATTACAATGGTTAAGAGATTATCCGCATAGCGAACGCCACGGAGGTGGGCCGATGCGCCTGCGTCGCATAGAGTAATTCACAAATGGGAACTGTTCTTGCCCTCAAGCATGCTTGATACGACGGATTCAGCCGCCGAGTGGCGATCCTCTCCACAAACGGCCGCATCTCAACCGAGCGCCGCTATTTCTGGTATGGTGAAAATTTCTGCCAGAGCCGCAACGCCCGGGATGCGGTGACACGTCGCTATTCTCCCGAAGGCGAACTCACGGAAGAGAGAGTCCGGTCTTGGTGCGCCAGGCAAGCCTTGGCACTTGGGATGGACGGAAAGGGAAATCCGTCCCGAAATTGAGCGGAGGTAGCCAGTCAGTAGGGGTCAATGTGAAGAGAAGGAGTAGGGTCAAGTCTTGCCTTATATTATTGATCTAAAATTTATGTGATATTTGGAGAGTAGCGGCGAGAATCCCTTACGGTACGTCCCGCCGCCCTCGCAGAACCGGACTTGGTGCGTTACACAATCCGGCTCCCAGTTTAAGTCATCCACAATGGTTTGGGATACCATTGTGTGAAACGTTCAATTGTTGTTGTCATGCGCAGAGTCCGCTCGGTGTCGGGGCATGTTTCCGTTGACCAATATCTTAAACCGGCGCCCCTTCGCTCCCGCAGCATTATCCACGTTCACCGCTACTATAGGCACCTCCGACCTCCCAACACCACCGCTTCCGTCCTCGCTGTTTAGACTTGTCGGGAAGTGCGCTTAAGAATCTAAGCGCCGATACTGGGATCTCCCGGGTTACCACAGTTTCTCAATAGCAGGCTCGAACCGGCCTTCTTATCCCGGGTGGGTACCACTGACTCGCCAGGATGTCAGGGGTATTGTTGCCTGCTGGCGTCTTGAAACCATCTGCCCTTTCCAAAGCGGTCATTTCGGGACTCAACACCTTCACGGTCGGCTTTATCCGTTACCATTGCTCCTCGCCTGTTTTCATGCCTACTGTTACGTCTCTCGCTAATCGATCGTAGTCAAATCCAAAAATCCCACGTTCCTTTAGGACGGATCGGGAAATAAGCCCGCACAAAGAGCGCGATCAGTCAGGCCGAAAAGAGGTCGATCTTGCGCGGGTTTTGTGATCCAAAATCCAAAACCCAAAACCCCAACCGAGGAGATCGACCATGCGAGCGATTTTGCCCGGAGTGGATAGGCTGATACAACCGATTCAGAAACGGCAACCAGCTGCCGAATCC
>JBOICY010000508.1:0-10067 GCA_050740335.1 Methylococcales bacterium
AGTCATGGCTTCCGCGACAGACCTCCGCAAAAATCCCGAAGCAATGGTGTCGAGGTTTGTACCCTCGCTCGGCCCCCATGGTTTTCACCGCATCCATTATACCGAGTGGGGAGATCCGGAAAATCCGAAGGTCATTGTCTGCGTGCATGGACTGACCCGCAATTGCCGGGATTTCGATGATCTGGCCGCGGCACTCTCAAAACGCCACCGTATCGTTTGCCCGGATATGCCTGGACGCGGAATGAGTGAATGGTTGGAATACACGGAAGATTACAATACCGCGACCTATAAGTCCGATATCGCGGTCCTGATCGGACGCCTGAATGTCGAGGAGATCGGCTGGGTCGGAACCTCGATGGGCGGCCTGATCGGAATGTCGCTCGCGGCCCAGCCCGGCTCTCCGATCAGGCGCATGCTGCTGAACGACATCGGTCCGGACATCAGTCAGGAAGCCCAAGACCGGATCGTTCAATACCTCGGCGGGAATCCGGTTTTCCAGAATGTTGCGAGTGCCGAGCGATATTTCCGGACCATCCACGCACCTTTTGGCCCGCTGACCGACCTTCAGTGGAAGCGGCTGACCCTGAACAGTATCAGGTCCCGTCCCGATGGAAGCGTCGTGCTGCACTACGACCCGGGCATCGCGGAACCCTTCAAAACCTACCGGAAATCCGCAAGCTCGCTGTGGGATGTCTGGGACAAAATTCGTTGTCCGGTGCAGATCTTGCGCGGCTCCGAATCGGATCTGCTGTCACAAGAGACCGTCCGGGCCATGCTGAAGCGGGGACCTGTCTCCCGACTGACCGAATTTCCGGGAATCGGCCATGCGCCGTCGTTGATGTCGGAAGACCAGATCGCGGTGGTCAGGACTTGGTTTTCAGCGGACTGACCGACCGGTCGAAATGCTCCGCAGGTCTGCGCTTGCACTAACCCAGAGGCATGCGCTTACTGCCGCCAGGGAGGTCGAGGCGGCCACCGGCGTCTGAGAGTGGCCGAAGTCTGAGATACCCGTGCGGTCATTGAACGCCTTAGCATGGGGTAAAAAAAACGGGGTCACCCATTAGCCAGCCGGTATCAATACCCAATACAAAATTCTGCCAAGGGTATCGGCATGTTGATTAATCGTCCTGTTTGGAACGATATTCCCCTCTGACCGCCCAGGCGCGCGCCGTTTGAGCGCTGCAATGCAATGCGCGCAGCGCCTCCTTTTTACTCGATCCGGACTTCCTTTTTCTGATTGACCTTCCATCAATACATAGCATCAACTCGTCATGGCGAGCCACGGGATCGACGATCTCGCACCCGGTATGTCTCTCATTATCGGCATCGGATCGAAACGATCCGCACCAGTCACCTGCCTCTGGATAATGTAGATCTATTCCGCAGTACTGTGACAGGTCAGTCTACTCTCTTTTTCGGGAGCAACCAGTTTACCAACTGGTTGCGAGGAGGCTGGCTAGAGGATTATCAGATCTAACATTCCAATATGTTGGAATGTTAGATCTGCCCCCGTATGTTACAATATATCGCAATATTTTTTGGTCATGATAAATCTGATTTAAGACAGGCAGTGTGGTATCTCAAGACCTGACACCGCTATGTTTACTTTCCAAACACTGATCAAAGACATCGATTACCATTGTTGTCTATGAACGACGATTATATTCGGCAATTCGCATCCTATGGAAAAACCATATTAGAGAGAACAAGTTTGATTTTTCGAGGTTGGGTATCTTAAGTATCGTAGTACGCGGCAAATTTTTGTCTGAAATCTATTCTGTCTCGGGTCGCTGCAACGTTAGAACCCTGATTGTTCCACTCGAAAGTATCGAACTGACCGAAACTATTAAGATCGTCGAGAAGGTACCTACTTTCTGTCCATGAAGGATCAGGAACTACCATCACCCGAAACCAGAGCATCTTGCGCTGCGCGGCGATCTTTTTCGCAACGTAAGGGTTGTGGGAACCATTCTTGTATTTTAAAAACCTTTGATAAAAATCATATGCTTTACTTGTCCAAACAACACGGCCTATATATTTAGGTAAAAATTCTTCAAAATAAAAAAAGCCAAACTGATATACGCCCGCTCTCCCTACGAGCAAGGCCTTGTTTTCTTCGAATTGAAACTCGTCGAATTTTCTACAGTAACTCCAGCTCGCCATAGACCAGACTCCAATGATTGACCACCATGTGCCCCATATCGACCTTTCCCCTTACCGTGCTCAAGCGCCGCAGCCGGGGTAACGTTAGATAGTGAGCCGCTAACACTGCGATTCCGAAGAAATTCCCATCGGAATGGATAATAAACAGTAAATTCTGCTTTGTAAATATTTAGATCCCCAGCAAGAAGTTCACATAAGACCTGAAAAAAGTAACCATTCAGACGCCCTCCTCATTTTTGGATGATTTGAAGACCACTCAACGAACAATCGATCGCTTACAGTTAGCATGATGGTGTCTTCTCAGGAAACCACAGGGGGTCTGAATGGTTACTGAAAAAATGCCTAAAATCTGATGAAGTAGTGGCGTATTATAGAGCTTATGGATTTGAGCGATCACGACTTGAGCCAACTGGATGAAGAAGCGTTTCACAAATTGCCGGAAGAGGTCTTACGACGTCTTTCGGTCAGATTGCGAAAGGCAATTTGAAAGAGGCCCGCGAATGCTTTAAACAGAACTCGCGTAACAGTTCGCGGCCCCCGAGTAGCGAAGCGTCGTGGGAGAAAGAGCGGACTTCGGTTGATTCGACGCATGAAAACGAGGAGGCGGAAGTTGCACACTCCGACGATGAAAAGCGACCTGGGCCATCCAAGTACACCGATCGGAGTTCCATAGAAGCCGGGGAAAAACCGACCGATGAAGTCCGCAATCCGGGAAAACAACTTGGCGCCGAAGGATTCGGAAGGCAACAAACCTTGGCGGCCACCGGGCGGGAAGAGCATTATCCCGAGTTTTGTGCTTGCTGTGGTAAATCCTTGAATGCGGATGGCAAACCGGAGTTCGAGTTCAATCAGACCGTCGGCTGGTAGCCCGCGTACTCAGCAGATCACCCCGTTGCCGACTCCTCCTTTGAGCCTGGCAGGGAGGCGATTTGGCGGGAAACCGGATCGGCCATGCGCTGGTACCCATTTGCGGCCCCGGCCGCCTTCGTTTTCGCGCGTCGGTCCCCGTAAACCTCGTTTTTAGCGCTTCGCATTGCTTGACGACATTCCTTCCCGAGCGCGTCATTCGGTCGAAATGGGCCGCAAAGCCCATGGGATTTCCTATTCTTTTCTTTATTCTTCGCTGAAGTCAGTTGTTCGGGTGGACCAAGGTCTCGCGCAATGCATCTTTCAGATCGGTGAACTGGTAGTGAAATCCTGCCTCCAGAAGACGCGCCGGCAGTACTTTTTGGCCCCCTGTCAGCAACGTGGACATTTCTCCGAGCAAGAGCTTGAGCAGGACACCCGGAACCGGGATGAAGGCAGGTCTGCACAAGACCTTGGCCAGGGTAGCCGTGAAATCCCGGTTGGTCACCGGGCGCGGTGAAGTCGCATTGAAGACACCGCTGAGCTCCGGGTCATTGATCAATCGTTTGATGATTTCGATCAGATCCTTGAGGTGGATCCAGGACATCCATTGTTGTCCCTTCGCAATTGGCCCGCCGAGTCCCATCTTAAAGGGCAGGAGCATCGGCTTCAGGAAACCGCCTTTCGGACCGACTACCAGACCGATGCGGATAATGCAGACACGAACTCCGTAATTTTCGGCTTTTCTGGCTTCGCTTTCCCAATCGGAGCACAGGCGATGACCGAAATCATCCAGCGCGCCGCTGGTCTCGACGAGTTCCGTATCGCCTCGATTGCCATAATAGCCGACCGCCGATCCACTGATCAGTACCGGCGGATTCGAAGGACTCCGGCGGATCCACTCGAGGATCTCCGCGCTTACCCCGATGCGGCTGTCGCGCAGAATTTGCTTGCGCCGCCCGGTCCAGCGTTCGGCCGCGATCGATTCGCCGGAAAGGTTGATGATCGCATCGAAGTGCTGTTCATTCCCAAGATCTTTCAGAGAACGGATGCCGGCACACTGATCGCCGCAGATCGTGGAGACCTGTTCCGGCTTGCGGCTGAACACGGTCAGACGATGTCCCTCCTGGACGAGCGCCCGGCACAATCGCCGGCCAATGAATCCGGTACCTCCGGTGATTATAATGTCCATCTAAACCTCCTCTGAAGGACTGGTTGTGTAGTCGAACAGTTCGAGCCGCAAGAAACCCGTCCTGCAATCCGAACATCGACGCTGCGAGACTTATGCTGAAAGAAAAAAACCCTTGAGCCGTTCTCCTGTTAGAATTGATTGCCAGAGTGTTTCCAGGCATTTTAACGGGAAGGGGGGAGGAATGACACAAGTTGTAAGGAATCTCGTTTTTGGCTTTTTCTGTTTGGTCTGTCTTCCGAAAACCGGCATCGGGACTCTCCACGCCGATGGCACGTCGGATTGGAACTTGAATGCGCCGCGCCGATCGCCAGACACCCGATGAAGCCAGGGTGACTAAGAAAAGAATCCTTCTGTTGTTTTTCTTGGTGAGTCTGATCACCGCTTTTTTCGTCTTCGATCTGCAACAGTATCTGAGCCTGGCATCGTTCAAAGCGAGGCAGGATCAGATCGATCAAGTGTACCGCGATTCGCCGTGGCTGAGCGCCTCGGTGTATTTCACGATCTATGTCGCGGTTACCGCCTTGTCCCTGCCCGGAGCGGCGCTGATGACCCTCGCGGGAGGGGCGATCTTCGGGCTTCTGGCTGGCACGGTGATCGTGTCCTTCGCGAGTTCGATCGGCGCGACGCTGGCCTTTCTGGCTTCGCGTTTTCTGTTTCAGGATCTGGTACAGCGCCGTTTCGGCCAGCATCTGGGCACCGTCAACCACGGGATTCGCAAGGACGGTGGGTTTTATCTGTTCACGCTGCGGCTGGTGCCGGCCTTCCCGTTTTTTGCGATCAATCTGTTGATGGGACTCACGCCGATCCGGGTTCGGACATTTTATTGGGTGAGCCAGATCGGGATGCTGGCCGGGACTCTCGTTTACATCAACGCGGGAACCCAGATCGCAAAGATCGAGTCCGTTTCGGGAATTTTGTCCCCGGCTCTGATTGGATCGTTCTTGTTGCTCGGGATTTTTCCGTGGATCGCGCGCAAAGGAATAGCCATCTCCAGCCAGCGCCAGGTGCTTCGAAACTATCCCAGGCCAAAAAAATTCGATCGCAACCTGATCGTGATCGGAGCCGGTTCGGCCGGACTGGTATCGGCCTATATCGCCGCGGCAATCAAAGCCAAAGTGACCCTGATCGAAAAACACCGCATGGGAGGGGACTGCCTGAACACCGGTTGCGTTCCTTCCAAGGCTTTGCTGCGCTCCGCAAAATTTATCAATCAAGTCGAGAGCGCCCTGGAATTCGGCATCCGGTCCGCGCAAGCGGACTTCGATTTCGCGGAAGTCATGGCACGGGTTCGAAGCGTGATCCGGAAGATCGAGCCGCATGACTCGGTGGAGCGTTACAAGGGATTGGGCGTGGAATGTATTCAAGGGGAGGCCAGGATTACCTCGCCGTACACGGTGGAAGTCAACGGAAAAACCCTGAGCACCCGGAATATTGTGATCGCGACCGGTGCCAGCCCCTTGGTTCCGCCCATCGAGGGGTTGCGGGAAATGGACTATCTGACCTCGGACACTCTATGGGACCTTAACGAGCTGCCAAAGCGCTTCTTGGTCCTCGGCGGGGGGCCGATCGGATGTGAACTGGCGCAGGCCTTCCAAAGGCTCGGCAGCCAAGTGACTCTGGTGGAAATGCTGTCGGCCGTTCTGACCCGGGAAGACCCCGAAGTCTCAATGTTGGTGATGGAGCGTTTCAAGCGAGAGGGCATCGATCTGCGTCTTAAGCACCGGGCCAAGCGATTTTCCCGGGAGAATCACCGCCAAGTCTTGATTTGCGAAGGCCTCGACGGTGACAGTGGCGAGGTTCGGATCGAATTCGACCGGGTGCTTGTGGCGCTCGGACGAGTCGCCAATACCAGGGGCTTCGGCCTTGAAGAACTCGGCATTGGGTTGAGCAAATCCGGGACGGTGGAAACCAACGACTTCCTGCAAACGATTTATCCGAATATCTATGCCTGCGGGGATGTCGCGGGTCCCTATCAGTTCACTCATACCGCCGCGCATCAGGCCTGGTATGCAACGGTCAACGCGCTGTTCAGCGGCTTGCGCAGGTTCAGTGTGGATTATTCGGTGATTCCCTGGGCGACTTTTTGCGATCCTGAAGTGGCGCGGGTTGGTTTGAATGAAGTCGAAGCGCGCGAGAAACAGATTCCCTGTGAAGTCACGCGCTTTGATCTCGAGGAACTGGACCGGGCCATCGCGGACAGCGAAAATCATGGCTTCGTCAAGGTCCTGAGCGTGCCGGGCAAGGACCGGATTCTCGGGGTCACGATCGTCGGGAATCACGCGGGCGACCTGATCGCGGAATACGTGCTCGCGATGCGTCATGGAATCGGACTGAATAAAATCCTCGGCACCATTCATATCTATCCGACGCTGGCCGAAGCGAACAAGTATGCCGCGGGCAACTGGAAGAAGGCGCATGCGCCGGCCAGATTGTTAGAATGGTTGCAGCGGTTTCATACCTGGAGGCGTGGTTAATCATGAGCAGGCGGCGGGGGCTCGGCGTCTGGATCCGAAATGGCTGGATAGGCGGTGTACTCGCCTGGATCGCGCTTCTCGAATCCGCTTGCACCACCATCACTCCGCTGCCAAGACCCGCGGAAACCCCGGTTTCCCCACCCGCAACATTTTCCCACCGGGCCTTCAACGATGTCCTGAACCGATTTGTCGACGCACAGGGTCTAGTCGACTATCAAGCGCTTAAAAAAAATCCGGAGCGCTTCGAGCAATACTACCGGGCGATCAGTCTTTACAGTCCGGACAGTCATCCGCAAATGTTCGCGACCGAGCATGACCGGCTCGCGTACTGGATCAACGCCTATAACGCCGCGGTCATCAAAATTGTTCTGGTCCATTACCCGATCCGTGGCGTGGCTGCCGTGTCGCCTCCATTTCCGCTGTCTTTCCTGCCTGACCGGACCGGATTCTTTTTCTTTCAACGTGCGATGTTCGGCGGGGTTTCAACGAGTTTGTATTATCTCGAAAACGGCGTGATCCGCGCACGTTTTTCCGAGCCGCGCATTCATTTTGCGTTGAACTGCGCCTCGCTGGGCTGTCCTCGTCTGCCCCGCGATGCCTTTGAAGGCAAGGACCTGGACCGGCGGCTCGATCGGGAGAGCCGCAAGTTCTTTTCCGAGCCCCGTAATTTCCGTGTTGATATTCCGGGCAAGCGGGTTTATCTTTCGTCGATTCTGGACTGGTATCGAGACGATTTCCTCGATTGGGTTGCGGATCGATTCCCGGATAGCGAGCCGAGTTTGCTGAAATTCGTAGCTTTGTACCTGGATGACCGTCAGAAATCGGAATTGGAAGACCTGTCCCGGGACTTTTCGGTGGAATTCGTACCCTATGATTGGGGGCTGAATGATCGCAGGCGCGACGATATCGATGAATAGATTTCCGCGCTACTTCGTCGGCGTGATACTGATCGGCACCGGGCTTGGAAAACTGCTCGACATGGCCGGATTCGTGACGGTGATCGAGGCTTACCGGCTGGCTCCCCATCCAGTCAGTGTCGTACTGGCCTATTCTTTGCCCTTTATCGAACTTGGAACCGGGTTATTGCTCGTCACGGGCCGTTACCTATTGTTCGGCGCCAGCCTGGCTGTTGGACTGCATATTTTGCTGATCAGCGCGGTCATCATTAGCCTGGAGCGCGGCATCCGGGTCGATAATTGTGGTTGTTTCGGCGTTTTCCTCGCGCGTCCATTGAGTTTCACGACATTGGTCGAGGATCTGGTCATGTTGGCAATGTCCGCTTGGGTCTGGATGAATGCCAGACAGTAACCAAAGTTCCCGGGTTTCCCGCGAAGGAGAGATAACGATGTTTGGTTTGTGGTTGGATGTAAAAGGCTTGGATACCCGGTCCGAAAATTCGGATATCCGGCGAAATCTTGAACGCGCGCGGCAGCGAATTCCCGAAAAGTATCGGACCCCGAATCAATTTTTCGGGCGTCAATACGCGGGATGCGGGGCCACCATCGGGGTGATGCCGCGCTGCGACTTCGCGTGTCGGGGGTGTTATCTCGGTGAAGACGCGAACCGGATTCCGCCCGAATCGGTATCCGGTATCAGAAGGCAGCTCGACGCGCTCCGGGCCTGGCTCGGCGACGGCGGAAATGTGCAGATCACGGATGGAGAGGTCACGCTCAGGCCGATTGACGAATTGCTTGAAATCGTCCGCCATGCGCGGCGGATCGGTTTGATTCCGATGTTGATGACCCACGGTGACACCTTCCTGAATTCGCCCGATATTCTGAGAAGATTGATCGAAGAGGCGGGACTGACCGAGATCAGCGTCCATATCGACACGACCCAGCGGGGCAGAAAGGCTCGGGAATTTCGTCATGCAAGGTCCGAACTGGAACTCATGGCGCTGCGGGACCGGTTCGCCGATTTGATTCGCGAGATCCGCCGCCGGACCGGCAAATCGTTGCAGGCCGCCACGACATTTACCCTGACCGACGCTAATCTGGATGACGTTCCGGCCGTGATAGAATGGGTGGTCCGCAACGCCGATGCGTTTAAAATGATCAGTTTCCAGCCAATTGCCCAAGTCGGTAGGACCGAGACGGGTTTGGCGAAATCACTTACGCTCGATGCATTGTGGGAGCGCATCGCCACGGGCCTGGCGCCCGAAGGTCCGGTACCGGACCTGATCGAACATCAAGGCTTGTTCGGTCACCCGGCCTGCACGCGTTTCGTTCAGGGGATCGTGGTCGATCGCAACCGGGACGGCATTCGATTTTATCCTTTGTACAGGGTTGCCGATGAGAACACACTCAAATTCCTCGAGGAATTCCAGAAGCGTTTCGGAGGCGTGAGCCTGCGCGCATTGAGCCCTGCCAAACGGATCGGGCGGATGCTCGCAATCGGCTTGCGGGAATCGCGCTTCGTACTGACTTCGGTGTTACCGTTTCTGGCCCGGAGCCTTTCGCAATACCACCCGGCGGGCCTGCCGGGGACCCTCGCGAGCTGGATTACAGGGCACACCAGGCTCAACTATCTGAATATTGTCAGCCATCATTTCATGAGCCGCATGGAACTCGAGACGCCACTCGGCCGGGAGCGTCTGGATCTTTGTGCGTTCAAGGTCCCGGTCAATGATTCCCTGGTGTCGATGTGCGAGGTCAACGCGGCCGGAATCCGGGATGACTATTACAAATCGCTGGCCCGGAATAAAGTTTAAGAATAATAACGACTGAAGTTTCCTCGAAATTATTCGTATTAATCCTGGCCGAGTATCATGGAACCCTTGACCGGGGATTGGAAACGAATGAAAAAGGGTCTGAAAAAGAGTCACCCATTAGCCAGCCGGTGTCAATAGCCGATACAATATTCTGCCAGGCGTAGCATATTGGTCAGGTTGAAGAGGTTAAGTGATCGGTTCCTTTTTAACCGCCAGGCGCGCGTCGTTTGAGCGCTTCAATTTAATGCGCGTAGCGCCTCCTTATTCTCTCGACGTTAACGTACTCTTCCTGTTCGACCAACCTCGTCCTTATTGGGAATCGTGCGCGATACCCTGCCACCGCCCGGGACATCGACAGATCTGCAACGACACTCCGAGGCTTTGGGAGTTCTGATCGGAGCCTCGGTAACCCGCGTTTCCCCGCGTCTGGCGCCGGTCGGAGCCGACCTGACGCTGAGCATCGAAGGCTTCGGACTGGATCGGGTCACGAAATTCGGCTTGAATCCGCCGGATGGCCTGCTCGTAACGGATCCCTTCCGTGTAAATGCCGGCGGCACGCGGCTTTGCGTGGGAAACAGGCGAGATGCGTTGCGCCGCAGGTCCGCGCCGCTGGAGATTGCCTGTGCGGACGAATTAAGTGCGGAGCATACTGTTTGGAAACGATCGCACCCTTACATCCGTG
>JBOICY010000509.1:0-17253 GCA_050740335.1 Methylococcales bacterium
AACCCTGCGCTGCCAGTTCGGTTCGGTGGGCAACGCTATTGATCTCCAGCAGCCCGCGAATGTAGCCAATGCTCTCGGGTTGCGTTAAAGTCCGCTTGAATTGGTCTTGTATTCTGTTCATGCCGCCAAGCGTGCACGACACGAAGCATTTTGTGCAGTCTAATATACGGGTAAAGGGCAGGGCTAGGCCAAGCCTACAGAATGCGATTCCTGTTCTCTACTCTACCTTTTTCCGTTTTGTCTTGTTGATCCTTAATTCCTCTTTGCGGCTATAGCGTATCACCGAACACGCATAAAATAGGCATCAGGGTCCACTTCCGATATCAATTTACATCTTGCGATTAGTGCCTCTCGTACAAAAGACTTGCATTTCGTCTTGTATTTTTTTACAAAGGTGCGTTAGAATTCCTATTCATTGGACGTTTACGGGAGAACGACATGTCGCAGGCGTTCATTTCCCCTGAGGATTTCGCCAAACAGGTCGCCGAGAAGGGTCTTTGGACCAGCGGCGGCCATGTCAAGCTCAACAAATATATGTCGGCCTCGGAAAGCAACGGCGGCTCCTACACATCGCAGGACCTGCTGGCCCAGATCGGCGACATCACGGGTATCGCCGGCTCGAGTGCGGGACGGACGCCGCGCTCGATGTGCAAGAACTATGTCCGCGTCGGCATGGGGCAGGGCGAAGTCCAGGACCATATCAACGTGTGGAGCTGGATGTTCGACAACCTGGATCTCGTGCGCAAGTTCAAGATCCAGACCTATCTCAAGGACAATCCCGCCGCCGGACAGATCAAGGTCAAGAGCGGAATTCTCGATCTTGGCGAGGTATTCAAGCCGCACATCCCGTTTCCCAAAGCGATGGAAACGCTGCTCGACAAGGGGTGCTTCGGCTGGGACTGCATTGGCTTTGTCTCGAACTACCTCATCAGGATCGGGCACTTCACCGAGTATCAGACCTGGAAGTCGCACCAGTACCATAGCCACGGCAATTTCCAGCCGATCAAGGCGCTGGACATGATCTCGCCGTGCTGCGTTCTGACCTTCGGCGAGGCCCACATCGTGCTGGTGAGCCAGGTGGATTACGTGGAGATCGACGAAGCCGGCAAAACGCTCTCGGCAAAGGTCACCATATCGCAAAGTTACACCGGCGGCCCTCACACCCGGAAAGACCGCATGCTCACCCAGTCGTCGATTGGCAACGGTTTCTGGGGGGAGATCAACCAGACCGGCGTCATCGACATCAAATCGAAGTGCAAGGTGGGAAAGCACCCCGACATCGAGATCCGCTATCCGCCGTACGTGGTTGCCGAGCCGGTTCCCGACTTCGTTCCGGGCGTTTTCTGACGTATTTCAAGATATAAAGATTTCTTTATGTCCCGGTTGCCGGACGCTTCGGTCTTGCGTATAACGTGCCCGAAAACACTGGAGCGCGACAGGCATGGCCGCCAATACCGACCACATCGTCAAGGACCTCTCGCTGGCCGATTTCGGCCGCAAGGAAATCGAGATGGCCGAGATCGAGATGCCCGGCCTGATGGCGATCCGAGAGGAATTCGCGCAAGCCGGCCGCTCAGTGGCGCGCGCGTTGCCGGTTCGCTGCCCATGACCATCCAGACAGCAGTGCTGATCGAGACCTTGGTGGCGCTCGGCGCCGAAGTCCGCTGGGTGAGCTGCAACATCTTCTCGACCCAGGACCATGCGGCTGCGGCGATCGCCGCTAGCGGCATTTCGGTCTTCGCTAAGAAGGGCGAGACGCTCGAGGAATACTGGGATTTCACCGACCGGATGATGGACTGGCCGGGCAACGAGACGCCCAACATGATCCTCGACGACGGCGGCGACGCCACCATGCTGGTGCTTACCGGCGACAAGGCCGAGACGGATCCCTGCGTCCTCGCCAGGCCCGGCAACGAGGAGGAGGAAATCTTCTTTGCCACCATCAAGCGGGGAAATAAGGTCAGTTCTAACAATCCAACATATCGAACCCATTCCAGCTTTCTTCATCACGGTTTTCGCGCTGCTCAAAGCTTTTTACCACACGGCTCACCGTCTTGTAATGAACGCCGAAATGCGCGCCTATCTCGGCCATGGTATAGGCCCGAAACAAGGGGACGCTACCCATTTTCGTCCTTTCAAAAGTAACCCCCGATCCGCTAGACTTTGCCTGAACCGCCACAGGCGTCAAACTGAAAATTTTCGCATATCTCGATGCTGTCGCGAGTGAAGCGCTTCGCGTATATCGTCAAGCCGATCGGCGTCTTGGAGCGATAGATAGGGCGACCAACCATCTTCGTCTTCCAACAGTTCAACTTCGATATCGGCGACGTAGTTACTCTCATGCATGTATTTGGTGCGTTTGCGTCTTTTCATCGACGTCTCCGCCTAAATTTCTCATCCCACCGAACAGGATCTGGCCGGTACGCGGTAACCAGTACCGCCGGGCTCACATTGCCGGCCGATATTCCCCATACAACGTGTACTGGATGTCCTTTCTTATCGCGCTGCAATACAAGCACGCATGGACCCTTCCGACAATCAGGATAATCCTCAACCACAACCGCGTCGGCAGCACCGACTACGAGTTCCCGCACGGTCAATTTATCTGCCGAAAGCTCGTCGTATCCATGCTCGGAAATTCGTAACTCTTCCGGTGAGGGCGTCAGTTCTCACATTCTAACATTCCTGATCGAGGAGGACGGACTTGATCGCCTAACGAAATACTGCACTCAAGCGCAGAACATTTTGCTCCTTTTAAAGATTTACGCTAAATTTAACCTTCTGTACTCTTCCAGCCGCTCTGGGATATTTTGCGCTGGGTGAGTGTAATGTTGGGCGCCGATGCTGATCCGGTGGTAAAATGCAGGTCGTCTCCCAAGCAGAACGCATCAAGGAGACTCTAGGCTGGCTTAAGGTCGTTTTCGCCGCGCTTGTCGCCGTTGACGTCTCCTTGATCGCTTGGCTGGCGCAAAACTTCCGCACAGCGGAATCTGTCATTGTGGTGCTCACGCTTTTCGCAGTTGCTGGCACGACTATCGACATCGTTACAGTTAATCACGCAGCCTTCCGCTGCCTCGCAAAGTTGGAGAATTTGTAATGCTCTGGGCTTTAGTTACCGCGGTTGTCATCTTTATCGGCGGCATGCTCATTGTCGCCTATGAAGCGTCAACTTCGGGTCCAAAGTAGCGCCCAACGAGGCACTCCAGCAGACGGCTTCGCCGCCGCTGAGGTTCGCCTTAGGCATTGCAATATGCAAAATTTAACCTATGCAATTCACTTGGCACGAACCCAAGCGCCAAGCCAACCTGGAAAAGCATGGGATGGATTTCGCCGATGCTGCACAGGTCTTCGCGGGTCCGACCTTCACTTTTAAAGCGGATCGAGAGGATTACGGCGAACAACGCTGGATCATGCTCGGGCTGTTGGTTGAGAAAGTCTTGGTGATTGTGCATACGGAAACTGAAGATGAAATCCGCGTCATTTCCATGCGTGAGGCCGACAAAGATGAGCAACTCCTTTTCTTCACCAACCTCTGACGAGCGGGATGAATACCCCAAAGTGACGCAGGCTGAATTGGAGCGCGCCAAGTTCCGCATAGGACTCAAGCCCGCACCGCGCAAGCAACGTGTCACTATCCTGCTGGATACGGGACTGATCGAATATTTCAAGGCCAAAGCCAAAGCCAGCGGTCGCGGCTATCTAACATTGATTAATGATACCTTGCGGCGGGAGAAGGAAAACGAAAGCTTAGAGGAGATATTACGGCGGGTCATTCATGAAGAATTGCACCGCGATGCCCGCTCAGACAGCGCTTGACTCGGCGCTGCCTCGGAGTGCTCCGCCTTTCCTTGATCGATTCGAGGACTAAAGTCCTCCGCCGAAGCGGGTTTGCCAAACGATCCCGGCTGCATCGAAATTGCTCCCGGTGCGGGCGGAGACCCCGGTGCTGTAGTAAAGCTTGACCGAGTTATACCGGTCCACCGGCAGCGCGAGCGTGACACCCAGGCGCGAGTTCTGTTGCAGGTCGTTGCCCTTCACACGGTTTATTGTGGTCCGCCCCCCGGTGTAATAAGTGCCGTCTATCGCCCCCCAAATGGCGTGGCCCCAGCTGTAAATAAGGTGTCCCTGCACGGAATAGATGGGGTCCTGTTCACGAATATGGCCGCTCAGGAAGTTATCGTTGTCGGTGTAGAACCGAACGCCCCCGTCCAGTTCCAGTATTATCGGTCCGAAGGCCTTGGATATTCCGATCTCGGGCTTGATCGACCAGCGGTTGGTTCCGAGATTGAGGAGTTTGTCGGCGTCGTACTGGCCGCCGGGTGCAGTGACCCCCAGGCTGAGGCCGACGATGGTGTCCTGCTGGTATTTGGCGAAGTCTTCAAGCGATAGTGCGGGAGCGCCGTAAAGGTTAACCGAAAAGTTGAATCCGGGATCGGCGAAACCGGATACTTCGCGGTCGCGGAACTTTCCTAAAGCCGTGGCGCTGCCCGAAGCCCAGGCATAGGGTACCACCACGTTGAACTTGGCGGACTTCCCGAACCAATCCAGGGACCGGGCATAGGCGAATAATGCGGAATGAATCTCGACCTTCGCGTCCTCGACCGGCAATGCGGGGTCGATCCCCACGCCTCCGGACGTGTAGCCATAGCCCGCGATCAGAAAATTCAGCCCGACCGGCGCGTTGGCGTAAGCACGCGGTTCCAGATTCTGTGCGTTAGCGACGGAAGCCGCCGCAGCGAAGGAGACCGCGACGCACCGAACAATTGTCAAACTGCCGAGCCGCGTTGCGGTTCTCATCTCGCAGGCGGATTTAGAAGAAAATGAATACGATCGCGACCACGACCGACAGCGATCCGAAATACACGAGGGGGAATATCCAACGACAACGACGATCGATCAAATCGCCACTTGCGGAATCTCCCTGCCTGTCCTTTATATCGACAATCAGGTGGATCACAACGGTTACACACATGACCCAGAAACTGATGTTCAAGAAGCTGTTCATCAGGGTCATGTAAGAAATCTCGGGTAGGATATCGCCTACCGCCATCTGGTAGGCCACGGCCGTGAGAATGCCGACAAACGAAACATTGATGCGGTCCCCCAGCGCCGAACGGTCCATCCAGAACACGGACCAGGAAAGCACGACGATCAAAAACAGTGGAAGAACGACCAATCGCAGCATAAACATGGATTGCCGTTTTACTTCCATGTCCAGAACGAAAGTCGACGATACACCTCGCTTGCCCGCATGAGGCGCGGCTTTTTCGCGAGCTGAGGCGCCGATTCCGGTGAGCTTCCAGCCGGGCATCCGGATTTCCCGCTCGTCAGAGCGAGCGGGTAACGGTTCCGCTTGCAGTACGACCTCGCCGGTATCGAAGCCGAGAACCTCGAAGATTGCTTCCAATCGCTGCGTATCAAAGGGATATCGCCGCAAATTCAGATTTGATTTCGCGATCGCGTTGACTGTCTCTACCAGCTTACTGGTACCATCCGGCTTCACGCGAAGCAACGTGGCGTGCTTCTCATACAAGCCAGACTCGTTGGCGAGTACCACTTGTGGATACCATGCGGGGGACAACTCGTTGAACTGAAAAGCGCCCTGATAAATCTTTTCGTCGACTCGTGCTTCATCGGGGTTAAAGGCCTGCCGCTTGTCCCGCCAGGTCAGAATCAGTACGCCGGTAAATTCGACGGTCTCTCTTTCGTCATCGATTTCGTCAATATCCTGCAAATGGAACGCAGTTCGAACCACCATCGGACGACCGTCCCGGGGTAGGCCAAGCAAATAGGTCTCGTTCGCGCCAACCTGTGGTGACGATCCCGGGCCATGCCGGCCAACTGGTTCGGCTGCAAGGGTCCATACGCCGCACAGTGCTAATATAAACAATATGGCTTCTTTTCCAATCGTCGTTTTCATCTACCCGAATCGGAAATTAGCGCATAGGGGGCCGGGGGCCAGTAGCCCCGGCCCATATTAAGGTCTGTAATTTAATCGTGAGTCCGCACCGAGGGTGATCGCCATGCTGCCGTTTATCCGGGCGGAGGCACGGGCATGTAAATAACTCCGCCGCTGCTGTAGGCCTGGGTATACCAGTTGCTGCCGCACTGGTAATACGTTACGCCATTCACGACGGCTGTGTTGGGAGTGCAAGGCAAACCCGCGGAACCCTGAGGCGGTGCAGCGTAAACGACCGTCGAGGACGGGGCGGCCGACGTGCTCTGAGAAGACGACGATTGCCCAGCGGCATAACCGCCTACGGCACCCAGCGCCGCCGAACCGATCGCTACGGCCGCTACTTCGCCGTTGTCCCAATGGTTATTATCGTAGTACCCCGGTGGTGGATAGTACCCAGCTGGCGGGTGGTAGCCAGATCCGTAGTAGTTCGCCTGAGTGTTTTGCACGGTTGTCTGCCGGGTGCCGGTGCGTTGGGTGGCTCCACTTTGGCGGGTATTGACATTTTGATTCGACGCTTGCGTCCGTTGCGACTGATTCGCCGTCGAAGTCGACTGCCGGCTCTGCTGATTCGCCGACGAAGTCGACTGACGGCTCTGCTCGGATTGATCCTGTTGCGTTTGACGACTGGAAGAGCGCGTTTGCTGGTTGGCGGACGCGGTCTGCTGCGTCGAGGAGTGTTGCGCCGACCTCTGCGAGTAGGCCGAGCTCCCGGAATTCCCGGTGCTCATCGAACCGGCCCTGGACGACGCTCCGCCGGCACTGGATGAGAAGCTGCCGCTTGAGGCAGTACCGCCGCGGGAAAAACCGCCACCGCCGCCACTACCACCACGGGAAAAGCCTCCACCGCCACCCCCCGAAAAACCTCCACCGCCGCTTCGACCACCCCCGCCGCCAAATCCGCGGGCGGCTGCATCATCCACGGTTCCCAGCAGGAAAAACAATATACCGACGACACTCGTAACGATTAGGTATGGTTTAGTCTTCATTTCTGTTCTCCGGTTTGCTTTGGGGTTGCCGTGCCCTGAAGCGCTATTTGGGGTAACTCAGCGAGAAAGGAAATCTTCCGCGCTCCTTCGGGTGGACTGAATGTGAACTGGGAGTCCCGGGTTTCGGGCGCCAGATTCCAATCCGAAAATTGCGCCCGGAACTGGGGCTCGCCTTCGGCGTTCTGGTAGGTCAACACCACGCGAAGCGGCAAGGGCTGGGCGCCCTCCGCGATCCATACCTGGTAATCCACGGTGTCGGTGCGTCCCGCCAAGTGATGGGCCGGTGCCCCATGGATTTCGGTGAACTCCACATAATCCAGTGACTGGGTCCTGCTTTCAATCTCGGTTGAAAACCGGCTGGTCAAAAGCACAGCAAGCGGTAACCGCATGTGGAGGTCCTTGAGGAAATACATAACCGCCTCGTCGATCCCGCCGGGTTTGGAACTCTGCGCATAGACGTTCCGGGGTGGGCTGAACGTCGTAATTTCCTTGCCGTCGTACAGGATGAGATGTTTCTCGCCGTCACTATGTTCTACTTCGACCCGAAGCCCGTTGGGCCGGTTTACGATGATTCGCCGTCTTTCACCAAACTCGATTTTCTGGCCCGATTCCTGGACTACGTCGTAACTACCCTGGATATTCACGCTGAAACGCGGGCTTTCCGCCAAGAACCGCGCCATGCGCATGAGAATCTCATCAGCCTCCGCCGGTTCCGCGACTGCTTGCGGCGCGGGTGTCCGGGCCGCCGGAGGTTCCGGACGGGCTATCGTCTCATTTTCCGCACAGCCCGTGATTGCCGCGAGGAAAGCCAGGCATAGCACTGGCCACCATTGGTTCGTTATCATGGGTCACCTCCTTCGATGACATGGATTGAAACTTTGCTAACTCGTTTACGTTGTGTACCGCGTAGAGGTCAATCTAAATGATTTTTATCGTATATTATTCCTTCCCTAGAACTATTGATATCGCTCAATTCTCCCGACTGGAAAAGAATGCCTTCGGTCCATAAAACGACCGAGCGTGGACAAGCGACGCAACAATCCGGGACGAATTCGCAGAGTATTCACACCGTATCGGATTAGGGGTTGATCCTCGAGATCTTCGATCCCTGCAATCCCAAACCCGCCATCAATCCTCTCTGACCGAACACGAAGGCATAGACATCTTTCCGGAGGGTCGTGGTAGTCAATGTCCTGGCCATGCCTTCGTCCAGAACGACAATACTCGGACCCACGCCGATTTCCAGGCCCTCGCTACGATCGAGATGGGTGAGCGCCGCGTCGTTCATGAAGAACAGGGCATAACCGAACGACTGTACCCCGGCTTGTAAACCGTAGGAGCCGGCAACAATGTTGTAGTAGCCGGATGTCCGGCCTTTCTTGCGCATTGCGCCTTTTCCGTACTCGGCACCGCCGATAAAGCCGGCCTTGAGGACATTCGGAAACACCAAAATACCCTTGGCCCGCGCCGCCAGGTGCCTGGCCGAAGGCGTGGTTTCGTAAAGCTTAGCTAAGGCAACATCGGCGTCGCGGTCGATTTGAGCCGCATCCATCGAATCGCTTGGCCCGCCGCCAGTCGATTGGCATCCGATCAGCATCAAAACAGCGAATACTAATAGACTCTTCATTAGGCTGGGTTTCATTTGCGTTCTCCTTTCGTTTCGGAATATTGTATCGGATTATGATACGTTTTCATCGCTTTCGACCCTCCGTTGTCAGCTGAGACCGTAGCGCGTTCAGCGACTGGTCGCCCGGTGCCCGCGTCAGAGCAGCCTCGACGATGGTCAGCGCCTCCCGCGCATGGCCGGAGCCATGCAGAGCCACGGCATAGACATAGACCAAGCGCGTGTCATCCGGGGCCAGGTCCACCGCCCGTTTCAGGGACGCCAAAGCCGCGGGCAAATTATTCTGCCGCGCCTGCAATAACCCCAGGCCGTGATGCAAGGCGGCCGATTCCGGCTGGCGGGCCAGGCCGTCACGGAGCGGCATTTCTCCTTCGGCGTCGCGGTCCGTCTGGCGGAACAGATCACTGAGATTGACATAGGCGGGCACCCAGTCCGGATCGAGATTCAAGGCCTCGCGGTAAGCGCGTTCGGCTTCCGCGGATTCGCCGCGCGCCGCGCGGAAATTCCCCAGATTAACCTGTGCGCCCGGGTCATCGGCGTTCTGTCGTAGCGAGGCGAGATAGTCATCGGCGGCACGACGAAAATCGTCTTGTTCACCGGGTGGAATCGGTTCGACGGGAATCCCGGCCAGGGCGGCCACCGCCAGAGCGCGCACCCCCCGTACCGGATCGCGCAGCAGCTGATGAGTGAATTGCCAAAGCCGTTCCGGAGGCAGCGGCGCCAGCGCTTCGACGGCCGCGGCGCGCACCCGCGGATCGCTATCGCCGAGCGCTTCGGCCAGCACCGGAAGCGAATTCCCGCTAAGCCAAGGGCCCAGTTCCGCGGCCGCCGTTGCCCGCGCAATAGCGGGCTGATTATTATCCTGCAGCAGCACGAGCAAGCGCGCCTCGGCATCCGTAGTTCCGATGCGGGCGGCATGCAGGGCTTCGGCGTAGTCCTGGTAGCCCTTTGGGTCGTGGCCGTACCACTGCCGCACCCGGTCAGCCGCCCAGCGAGCCGATTTGTCGGAGTGGCAGGCGGTGCAGGCATCCGGTGCACCGAGCCGCTCCGAAAGGTCGGGGCGGGGGATACGAAAACCGTGGTCGCGCCGGGGATCGACGACCATGTAGGTCTTCGCCGGCATGTGGCAGCCGACGCAGGAGGCGCCGGCGGAGCCCGTGCCGTGGAAATGATGCTTCTCGGCGTGGTACTTGTCCTTGCCATGACATTGCAGGCAAACCCCGTTCCCCGGTGCGCGCAGCTTCAGGCTGTGAGGTTCATGGCAGTCGCCGCAGCTCACCCCGGCGCGGTACATCTTGCTTTGCTGGAACGAACCGTACTCATAGACCTCGCCGTCGATCTGGCCATCGGCGTGGTACAGAGTCTCCCGCAACAGCGAGGGCAGATGGGTATCCATGAGCTGCCCGTAGCGGTAATCGCCGAAAAGCTGCGCGCGCCGCGCGTGGCAGCGGGCGCAGATCTGGATTTCGTTATCCGAACCACGCGGGGTGCTCCGGTGCGCGTTGCCGGTTGGCGGATCGATCGTCCATTGAACGCCCTGGCGTTCATTCAACAGCACGGCCAAACCTTTGGATTTGGGATCACTGCGCTCGAAGTCCGGCATGCGTCCGGCCCAGGCTAAATGTTGCGAACCGGGGCCGTGGCAGGCTTCGCAGGACACGTCAATTTCGGACCAGGCAGTACGGTAAGCGCGGCTGAGCGGATCATAATTCTTGAGCAGATTGGTCGAATGACACTCGCCGCACATGAAATTCCAGTTCTGCGAACGCTTCGTCCAGTGCAGTTCGTCAGCGTGGGTAATGCGCTCGTTCGGATAGAGATGGAACCAGCGCCGGCCGCCCTGCTCTCCGGGCCGGCTATCCCAGGCGATCGAAAGAGCCTGAAGCCGCCCGCCCGGAAACTCGACCAGATATTGCTGGAGTGGCGTGAAACCGAAGGTGTATTTGATCTCGTAGTCGGCGAGCTTCCCGTCCGGGCCGTCGGTGCGTACCAGATAATGCCCGTCCTTACGAAAGAACCGGGAAACCACGCCGTCCTTGCGGAACTCGGCATTTCGGAAATCCCCGAGCACCGTTTGCTCGCTCGCCTCCTGCATCGCGAGGTCGTGGTGAGACCCCTGCCACAATCGGTCCTGCTCGGCATGGCATCCGGCGCAGGCCGCCCTTCCGGCGAATTTGAGTGCGGGCCGGGGTGGTGGTTCGACCGACGGAGTGGGGGCCTCGGTTGCGAGTTCTAGCGTACGCCCTTCGCGCTTGGACGGTGCAAAATAGAACCACGACATGCCGACGACGAGCGCCGCGGTCACGCCGGCGGCGAGTATTCCGCTGTAACGGCTCGCCGAATGCGTCACGTCTTTTCACCTTGTATTTGTCCCATTACTTATTCCATAACCGTAAGCCTCGATCACTTTCGCACCCAAAGCTCGGCTTCCTTCGACGAGGAAGGCGGGAAAAACTCGATCTCGGTGGCTCGGAGTCCTTTTCCGGCGAACATGAAGGCCTGCTCTTTCCAGCATTCATCGCCTACGATCGCCATCTTGATAATGTCGTCGCCGTAGTCCATCAGGAAGCGGATATCGCCCCATTCCTCTCCCTTTTCCCATCCCTCAAAATTCTCGGCTACTACTAGCACTCTTGGTTTAATGCCCCGTTTGATCAGGTCGCGGGCCGCGCTTTGCAAGGCATCCTGATCCGAAAGCCGCATGATCCCTCGGATGCACACGCGCAGCACCTCGCCGTCAATTTCGATAATTTCATAGGCCATTGATTAACCCTCGTTTATTGATGTCTGACGGGGCTGATTCCCGCTCTCCTAGCTGTTGCCCGGACTCCGCGTATCCGGCAGCTCCGGACGGCTCGTCACCAAACGGCGAAGCGTACCCTTGCCAAGGCGGCGGTCGATGCCCGCGTAGAGGTGATAACCCATGAATGTCAGGCCAATACAAAGCACTTTGGCGAGTATAATGTTGAAATCCCGATGTTCCCACACCTCAATAACGGCGGGCCCGAGCAGGCCGGTGTCCCGATAGGCATGGAAGAGTTTCTCCAGAAACAGGACGACGAATGTCGCCAGAATATAGATCAGTGTCTTGTACAAGACTGCCAAACCGAGCGGAAATCTCGCATCGAAACGGCTGCCGGCACGCGTCTTACCGAGGACGATCACAATTTTCGCGACGATGAGCGCGCTGATGATTGCCGTTGAAAGGGCTTGGAACTCGATCTGGTAGTCAGCCAGAAACAATTTCTTCAAGGTAAGCAATACTCCGAAACACAAGAAAAAGTACAGGGTAACCAGACCCACTTCTTTTGCTTCATGTTTCAAAACCGGCAGCAGCTTCATTGGATTTTCTCTATGCGGTTTATTTCACCTCGATTGTCACCTTCTCGATCCTGCCGGTGAAGCGCGTTTCCGGGCCTTCTCCAATTCCATCGGCCACCGGGGTGGCCTCGTCCACGCCCACATCGGCGGTTTCGTCCGCCGAGAATATCATCGGTTGGGTGCGGTCTATGCGGCCCTCGGCAAGTTTCCGGCCGTTGACGGACAGCGTACCAGACCCGCCCTTGCCCAGCCCCCCGCCGTCATAGGCGAAGTCGAACACCAGGGTGGCCTTGCCCGCCGGCAGCGCTTCCGGGGAGCCTACCGTGTAGCGGTTCAAGCCGAGAAAGTTGTAGGTGTAAGCGGGCTTGCCGTCTTTCAGATACAGGCTCCAGCCGCCGAAACGACCGCCTTGCGCGAGAATGACTCCGTTGGCGCCACCTTCAGGGATTTCCACTTCGGCGGTGATGGTCTTCGAGCGGTTTTTCACGTTCAGAAAAACATTTTCCAGCATGCCCGTCATGCCCTCGCCGAGCGTCAGCGAGGTGCGGCCGCCCATGAGGTCCGGCCGCCCGACCAGGGCCGCGTTCAGGCGTTCGAGACCGCGGTCGTCGATCGGCAGCACATTGTACTTGGGGGCTTCCCGCATGAATAACTTCTGCATTTCGGCGAGCTTCCGCGGGTTTGACTCGGCTAGATCGTTGCTGAGGCTGAAGTCCCGCCGCGCATCGTAGAGTTCCCAGACGTCCTCGGCAAGGGCGTGGCGGGGCAGAGGTTCCCAGGGAGCCTTGTGCACCGTACCCGCGAGCCAGCCGTCATGGTAGATCGCGCGGTTGCCGAAAATCTCGAAATACTGGGTCAGATGGCGGTCCTTCGCCGCGGCGTCGTCGAAGGTGTACGAGAGGCTCACGCCCTCGATCGGCGTCTGTTGCGTGCCGTTGACCACCTTGGGTTCCGGGAGATGGGCGGCTTCGAGCACGGTCGGAGTAATATCGATCACGTGATGGAACTGGCCGCGGACTTCGTTCCTCGCCTTGATCCCGTTTGGCCAGTGGATGACCAGGCCGTTGCGGGTACCGCCGTAGTTCGAGGCCATCTGCTTGGTCCACATGAAGGGTGCATCGAAGGCGACCGCCCAGCCCGCGGCCATATGCGGATAGGTTTCGGGCCCGCCCCACTGGTCCAGGTATTTGAGTTGCTCCTCGACTGTTTCCGCCACACCGTTGAAGTAGGTCGCCTCGTTGTACATACCGACCATGCCGCCTTCCGCGCTGGCGCCGTTGTCGCCGGCGATGTAGATGAACAGAGTATTGTCCATTTCACCCAGATCCTCGATTGCCTTGACCAGACGGCCGATCTCATGATCGGTATGTTCGGCGAAGCCCGCGAAGACTTCCACCTGGCGGGCGAACAACCGTTTCTCGTCATCGGTGAGTCGATCCCAGTCCGAAATCGCTTCCGGCTTGCCGGCAAGCTGGGTACCGGCGGGCACGACGCCGAGTTCGATCTGCCGCTTAAGTGTGGCCTCACGCAACTTGTCCCAGCCCTGGTCGAACTTTCCCTTGTACTTTTCGGCCCATTCCTTGGGGACATGGTGCGGCGCATGGGTCGCTCCGGGCGCGAAGTAGACAAAGAAGGGTTTGTCAGGCGTGAGCGCCTGCTGGTAGCGAATCCAGGCCACGGCCTGATTGGTCATGTCCGTGGTGAAGTGGTAGTTCGGATCGCGCGGCGGCTCGACCCGGGTCACCCCGTCGAAAATCGTCGGTGCCCATTGATTGGTTTCGCCGCCGATGAAACCGTAAAACTTGTCGAAACCCTGCAGGGTCGGCCAGCGCGCGAAGGGCCCCGAGACGCTGGTTTCCCAGGGCGCGGTTTCGTGCCATTTGCCGAAGGCTCCTGTATTGTATCCGTTGAGCCGCAGCATCTCGGCCAATGGCGCCACGCTGTTCGGCAGCACCCCGGTATCACCGGGAAAGGCCGTGGCCGTTTCCATGATCGAGCCGGCATTCCCAGTGTGGTGGTTGCGTCCGGTCTTCAACGCCTGGCGGGTGGGCGAACACAGCGCCGTGGTATGGAAATTGTTATAGCGCAGACCAGCCTGAGCCAACCGGTCCAGGGTCGGCATCGGAACCGGACCGCCGAATGTACTGGCCGTGCCGAAACCCATGTCGTCGATCAGCACGATGACCACGTTCGGCGCACCCTGCGGCGCCTTGACCTCGAAACGCGGCGGGGCCGTGGCCTTGCGGACGTCGAGTTCGGTGATCGGAGGATAAGCGGGTTGCGGAATCGGCAGCACGGTGCGGTCGATCCCGGCCGGTTGGCTGGTTTCCGTGTTTGTCATGGTCGCTTGATCACAGCCCACAAGCAACAGAGTAATCAAGACTATCATCGCGGAACCATGTTTTTTCATTTTCTTAGCCTTTATTGCATTTCTCTATGACGCCGGTTGGCAATGAGTATCCGCCCGGCCCGATTGGCTGCATGTGCTTAGAACGGCCTCAAGGTGAACGGGGTTGGATCGCTCACTATTTCGCCCGGTTCGCGGTTGGCGATCTGTACGAACTGTTCCGCCCAGCGGTCCATGATGCCCTTGGCAGGTCCGTACCAAGTCAAGCGCGTGAGATCGAGAGGCCCGGCATCCTGCATGTCGCGATCGGCAAAGGTAGCGACCACTTCACCAGTCTGAAGATCACGCAGCCGTCCCTCGAAAGCGGCCCGGCGCTGGTTGATAACTCCCGCCGCCGTACCGGTTCCCGGAGGGCCCGCCCAACTGAGCGCATGGAGCACCGGCTGGGAGGGATCGATCTCGATGAGAGCGAGTTCCAGGCGCAGGGCTGATTGGCTGTGTTGACCGGGTGGCTCGATAACCCGGAAACGATGCCGGGAGTCTTTTTTGAACTCCTTTACCACCTGGTCGTGAAAGTATTGTGCAAGCTCTTTGATGTCCGCTTGCACATCGCTGACCCAGTTGGCCGAACTCAGTCTGTGCATCCAGTCCATTTTCAGTATGTGCCGGGTATTCACCGGGGCAACGACGAGTTCCCGGTATCCATTCTTGTCGAAGCCGGGCTTGATCCAGACCTTTTGAAACGGCAGGTCGACGCGCGCGGTCTGGCGCTCCGGGTGTTCGATAAAGCCGGCATCGGGTGCCGGTTCGACGGCCACGGCTTTGACATCGTTGCTTCCCGAGCGCACGGCGGCACAGCCGGCAATTGTCAGGGCGAGGAAGTATGCAGCAGGCAGGATACGCTGTTTTTGGTTCATGAGTGTAATGTCTCCTTGCTTTCGTTGAATGAAATTATCGCGATAGAATGTAGTGTTTCGCTCACATCCCCGGCGGGGTCTTATCCCAGCGGTAGCCCTTGACGGCCAGATCGTAGCCGGTCTGGAACAGCGTGCGCATGTAGTCGGTATCAAAGTCCTCCTGGTGCGGAGCATTGAAGGTTTTCGGGATATAGGCGAGGTTGTAATCGATGCCGTCCCGCTGGGTCACGGCATAGATCTTGTACAAGTCGCCGACGCCCTGGGTTTGGATCAGCGAGGCGATCGCACGGCCGGCGATGCTCAGCGTGCGGCGTTCGACTTCCGCCCAGTCGGGGTCCAACCGGGCATTGCGGATGATATACAGCCGGCGCTCGCGGACGATGCCGCGCTGTTTGCTGATGTCAGCCACTTTGAGCGAGGGCGGATAGAGGAACACCTGCGCCATGGCACCGCCGTCCACGTGCATTTCCTGATAACGCTTGCCGTCCGCTTCCACGTCGATCATCGCCGGTGGAAACGCGCCCGGAATGGCGGCCGAGGCGATCATGATCTTGTGGAACAGTGCCAGGGCTTCCGGGTGGCCACTGGCGGCGATCTTGCCCATGTTCCAGATGATCGCCTGGCGGGCATCCAGGTTGGTTGTGGCTATTAACAGCAGGCGGCCCCGCTCATATTCCCGCGCAATATCCTTGAGCATGTCTTCGGTAACGTACTTCTTGAGGAGCCGCCCCAGCGGTGCGTTGTCGGCCAGGGCGTCGTCGAACACCGCCGCGAAAAAATTGCGTGCTTCCAGGATGTCCCCGGGCGTACTTCGGGTGTAGACCTCCCTGAGCACGGAATCGTACTTCGAGCCCAAGAACGCGAACGGCGCGATCAGAGCGCCGGTACTGATCCCGGTGACCCCTTTGAAATCCGGCCTGTCGCTGGCGGCGGTCCAGCCGCACAAAAGACCCGCGCCGAACGCGCCGTCGTCACCGCCCCCCGAAAGAGCCAGAAAATTGGCCGGCGGCAGTGGACCGTCGTGGCCCGATTTTTTTAGGTAGGCCAGTTCCCGATAATAGCTTTCGATGCCATCTCGAGTGAATGCCGGCATCTCGCTGCGGACCACGTAGCGCACCCCCGGCAGGCCAACCACTTCGGCTTTCTCGGACCAGACCTGGGGAACGGCGGATTGCCGGACCGGCAGCGAACAGGCCGAAAGGATCAGGGCCGCCCCGGCCAGGATCAATCCAAGATTCAGGCGCGAAAATAATCTGTTTATCATGTGATTACTGATTTGTAAGTACCTTTTACAAAGACTGGCAGCTTCCCCATCGCATGCGTCCGTGCCCGGCGTGTGAGTGTGGTCTTTTCCCTTGCGGGCTTCAGACGGCCAAATAGATCCGTGATTTTTTCCAATATCTTGGCCGGGTGAATTATCCCCAGGGATGAGGGGTTGGCCTTTCGTATCCGATTTTACGGTCAAAAATAGTGAACTCGTTGATCCACGTCAACGGCTGGTTCCGCCAGGAACGATATTCTACAGTCTGTATCCGATCTTGAACAGTTGGCCTGTTCGGTTATGCGCCATTACACATTTCGTTTTTCGAGAGGTCTTTGATTAATGGGATTTAGTAGATATTATTTCGCGGAATTTTGTCACCGGGTGCAAAATTCGTTGACGGGCACCGTTGTCAAAGTTTGATAGCAAAAAATTAATCAACCGATAGTAAGCTAGTAAGCAAAATAATATTATTGAAACTAGAGTACAAAGCGGATAGTGTTTGGCGGTCGGTTAACCCTATATTCGGATAAGCTATGAGAGTGGACTTATCATGATTCCGATACACCGTTTCGCTGCGGTCGCGATAATCGCCTGCGTTGCTGCCTTGCCAGTTCAAGCCGCGGACAAGAAACCCGACATCGTAATTATCTGGGGCGACGACATCGGCCAGACTAATGTCAGTGCCTATTCGAAGGGAATGATGGGTTACCGGCAATGCTGTTGAATTAAGAAGACACTAATTTTTCGGCGCGGTCGCGCTGCCATTTGTTGATCGGTTTTTTACAGACACGAGGACAGGACGGCCGTGGCGTTTTCGGAGCGTAGTAGCGAACGC
>JBOICY010000510.1:0-1775 GCA_050740335.1 Methylococcales bacterium
TTTGAGTCCTGCACAGTGATAGCAATAACCGCGTAGCACTTTATTATTTAAAATCATCTATTCATTTAATCCATCATTCAATAGTGCCTCCGCCTCCTCTTCCGACAAACTATTCAAATGCTCAATCAGAAACTCTTCGACCAACAAGGCCGATGCCTCGATAGTGGCTGCTTCGAAAAGGCGTCGTAGTGGAATCTCTATACCAAAGGTTCTGCGTATTCTCGACAGCACTTGGATCGCCAAGAGCGAATGGCCTCCCAAGTCTAAAAAGTTATCCGTCACGCCTACACGTTCGAGACCCAGCACTTCTTTCCATATATCAGCTAGCGCTTCCTCGGCGGGATTGCGCGGCGCGACATAAGTACGGTCGCTTTGTCCGGCCATATCCGGCTCTGGCAATGCTTTACGGTCAATCTTGCCGTTAGCGCTTAGGGGCATGGCGTCCAGCCGCACGAAAGCCGATGGCATCATCGCGTTCGGCAAGCGAGTAGACAGATGGTCGCGCAGTTTTCGGAACAATTCGGTCTCGCTACTTGTTTCTACTTCGCTGCACACCACGTAAGCCACGAGGCGTTTACCGCTCGCACTGTCCTCTCGGACTGTGACCAAAGCTTGTTCCACCTCGGGAAAGCTCAGCAGTTGCGCTTCGATTTCGCCCGGTTCGATGCGCACGCCGCGAATTTTTACCTGATGATCGATCCGGCCCAGAAATTCGATCGCGCCATCTTCGCGATAACGACCGAGGTCGCCGGTGCGATACAGACGCGCACCCGCTTTATCGAAGGGATCCGCAAGGAATTTTTCGGCGGTCAAATCCGGACGATTGAGATAGCCGCGCCCGACTTGAATACCGGCCACGCAGATTTCGCCCGGTACGCCGATCGGTACAGGTTCCAGCCAACGGTCCAGAAGATACAATCGAGTGTTATGCACCGGCCGGCCGATCGGTACGATCGTTTCCGTCTCATCCGGTCTGGCCGGAACTTCGTAGTAGGACACATCGTCCGAACATTCGGCGGGGCCGTAGGCATTGAGCACTTTGACATGCGGAAACCGGTCCATCCAGCGCCTGCATAATTCTGGCGGAAAGGCCTCGCCGCAGGCGATCAACCAACGTAACTTCGGCAGTTCGAGGGTATCGTCCGCAATATCCAATAACGCCTGAATCATGGATGGTACCGCTTCCAGAACGGTGACTCCACATTCAGTTAATTCCGTTAACAACCGATTGGGCTCCCGGACTATGTCGTCCGGAAATATTTCGACTCTCGCCCCGCACACCAGCGCGGTCAAGTGTTGACAAACGGAAATGTCGAAACACTGCCCGGCCGTTTGCGCGATGACATCTTTTTCCGTGAGCCCTAAAGTCGGGACTTTGGTAATCAGGTTGTTGAACATGCCCTTGTATTCAACCATCGCGCCTTTCGGCATCCCGGTGGAACCGGATGTGAAGATGACGAAGGCCAGATTGCCCGGAGAGTGGCGTTTGGGTGGATTTTCCGTACTGTGTTCGCAGGATTCCAATTCTTCCAGAGCGAGCACTTCGGGCCGAGACAGCCGTTGCACGCTTAACGAAGCCGACACCCGTGGCGATGTTTGTTTCGCTCCGATTACTCCGACTCTATTCGCCAACAGCGACGCGCGTTCGAAATAGGAGGCGCAGGTGAATATCCATTCAGCCTCGCTTTCCTTCAGAACTTGGGCATTCCTTTCGTCGGGATGGCTCGGATCGAGCGGAAGATAAGCAATGCCCGCTTTAAATGCGCCCAGTATCA
>JBOICY010000511.1:0-3962 GCA_050740335.1 Methylococcales bacterium
AACGAGTGGCTGGCTAACCATACAAGGGTTTCGCTGGCTAAATTTGGATGCGGTGCGGCGGCGCGAATCGCTTCTGTCGGTTTTTTATGGATCCGGTTCCGTAACGAAGCCGAGCTTTTCGATTCCGGCTCTCTGCGCCGCGGACAGAACCGTTGCCAAGCGCTGGTAGCTTGTTGTTTTGCTGGCACGCAGTTGCAATTCCGGTTGAGGAATTGTCCTGGCGGCCGTTATCAACCGGCTGGTCAGATCCGCATCTTCAATCGGTGCTTCGTTCCAAAACAGTTGATTGTCCGCGTTGATCGACAACGTAATGGTGTCCTTTTTTTCAGGGTTCGGTTGACTCGTTGCCTGAGGCAGGTCGATTTTAAGAGAATGGGTCAGAAGCGGCGCGGTGATGATGAAAATGACCAGCAGCACCAGCATGACATCAACCATCGGTGTCGTGTTTATTTCCGCCATCGGCTGCGCATGGCGGCTGGCACCACCGAATCCACCCGAGTTCATCATGATGAAACCGCCGTGTTTGGTTCGGCGGATGCCGTAGCGGACATCGGGTCGGATGCAAACGGTATCCCCGTGGTCAAATAGACATGCAGATCGAGGGCGAAATTTTCGATTTTTATCATGAGCAGACGGTTATCGCGCAGCAGACTGTTGTAGGCCAGAACCGCCGGCATGGCCACCGCGAGGCCGAAGGCCGTCATGATCAGCGCCTCGCCGACCGGGCCCGCCACCTTATCCACGGTGGTCTGTCCACCCGCGGCGATACCGCCGAGCGCGTGATAGATCCCGCATACCGTGCCAAAGAGTCCGACGAAGGGAGAGAGACTCCCGATTGAAGCCAACAGAGTGAGCCCCGTTTCCAGTTGAATGGCTTCTTGATCGATACTCCGGCGCAGCGCATTCGCTATAAATTCATCGTATCCACGCGGATTCCTCGTCGTTTGCCGGGCATAGCCAATGGGATGACCGGCCGCGTGAATGCCCTGGATCGCAATCCGGGCGAAGGGGTTATCGGCTGTAATTGCGCTCCCGTTGATCGAAGCCGCGATGGACGATCTCAAACCATCCAGGACTTGTGCGGGAGATGAATCCGTTTCTTCTTGGAGATAATACGGGGTACGTATACGATCGGCTTGGTCAGCGCCCGGATTACCTGCCGGCAGGTGATTCCAAAAGCGCATTAAAAAGTTTGCGCCGCCGCGGTTTAATCTCCGTGCCTGTATGGCCTTTACAACCATCACGGTCCAACTGCCGATCGACATGATCGACAGCACCGCGACCACCGAAATGGATACCGCTCCGCCTTGACTGATGAATTCCAAGGTGTCCAGATATTCTACTTGCATGATGGGATTACCCTTCTATCGAAAATCTGACCGGCACGATTACCGATGCATTCACCGCTTGTCCGCCCCGTCTGGCCGGAACGAAACGCCATTTTTGAACGCCTTTGAGCGCCGCCTGATCGAGCCGTGACCAACCGCTGCTGGTGTGTACGGCAACCGCATCGGCTCTGCCATCCGCCGTTACCTTCACGGATAACAACACCAGGCCCTGTTCACCCAGTCGCCGGGAAATTGCCGGGTATTCCGGCGCCGGATTATTTAAATAGGCCGCGTTGAAACTGGGTGCTTGATCACTCGGCTCGGATTGTTCGATCGCCGGTTTCGCCGCATCGAGATTAGCAGGGGACTTGGCCTCTTTGACCGGCGCTGAGATCGGTTCAAGCGATGAATCCGTCGCGTCATGGGTATTATTCTGATCTTGATCGACAAGAGGTTTGCGGGCTGATTTTTCGCGATCTGATGGAATTTGTTTCGCCTGGCGTTTGATTGTTTTCTGTTCGGTTACCTTGGGTTTCATTGTAGTCGACGCTTTTTGCTCGAAATTAGCGGACGGAGTCGTCCGTTCCCGGCTTGTTTGAGGCGCCCTGACCAAACTGACCAGAATGGGTTCGGGGATTGTTTCAAGGGTTAGTGGTCCGGGCTCCGGGCGCAATCCGGCAAATACAGCCAAATGCGCGCTCAGTACGAGGCCAAAAGCGATCCATGAACGGCTGTGACTGCTCGAGGCAATACCGGGTTGATCATCGACAACGAGCACCAGACTGATTTCTGGAGAATCCGAGTGGGTTGTCGGGAGGAAGCCTTTCGTAAACATTTTTTCTACCTTCAAACCGGCCATTGCCGAGATACTGGGATCTCTCCCTGAATCAGCAAGTCGGGGAAAAATTACCGTTTGATCTTAACAGTCAATCATTCCGCTTTTTTGAAGCGTAAATTATTTGGTCAAAATCAATTTGCCCCGGCGAGTCCATTTCAGTCGATACTCTTCACCGGCGTGGTCGATAACCACCTCGCGTGCGTCACCAAACAGCTCGACGCTATTCAAATGTGGCCGCAACGCCTGTGTTGCGCGTTGTTTTGTTGACGGAGCCGGCTCCGCAGTTTCGACCGCATCGTGAAAATCTTTGTGCATAATCGCAATGATAATGATTGCTATTACCGAATGCAATACCTGTCGAACTTTCCCTTAGCATCGGCGCGCTCACGCCCTGGGTGATGGGAAGAGACCGGCCACTCGAGGTTTACGGGCCCGCGGGTCTAAACGCGATGACCCGCCACATTCTTGCCGCATACCGGGAAGACATCGATTACCGTTTGCACGGCCTGGAACAGGCCCATCCGGAAGGATGGAAGGTCAACAGCCATGAGATCGACGAAGGGATTGTGTATCAGGATCGCGAGGTCCGGGTGATCGCTTTCCGAGTGAGTCACGGCGCGTGGGAGCATGCCCCGGGTTACCGCTTCGAAACCCCCGAAAAGATCATTGTCGTTTCCGGCGACAGCCGACCCAGTGAAAACCTGGTCAGGTACGCGAACAATGCGGATATTCTGGTGCACGAAGTGTATTTTAAACAGGGTTTCGAGCAGAATACCGGGCCCTCTCGAAACTATCATTCGACCCATCATACTTCAACCGTCGTACTCGCACGGCTCGCGAATCGCATCCGACCCGGTCTCCTGGTTCTTTACCATGTCCTGTTCCGGGGCTCCGATGAACAGGACGTACTCGCGAAAATCCGTGCAGCTTATCCAGGGAAAGTGGTCTTGGCCAGCGATGGCTCGATATACTGAGATACGTGCCTGTCACAAGCGCGGAAAACGCTGCGTTGAGCAGTGTTTTCCTGGATTGATTGCTCAGTCGTCATCGTCTTCCAAGGGCGACAATCCGGTGTCAAAAACCATGGTGTGCAGCTCGAACCTGCACCATTTTTTGAACAGATCCAAGGATCGATCCTGTGGCCACACGGAAGGGTTCGAGTACCACTCGTTCAATTCGTCTTCGAACAGGTCTGCATGGTTTAGCTCGAGCCACTCTTCCAATTCTTGCGGGTCGTCCACCTCGACCAGATAGACACTGTTATCCTCATTCGCGTCATTAAGCGTGATGGCATTTTCCGGATCGGGATCAACCGCGTTGATCCAATCCACGAAGGGTTGCTCATAGCGAATGATTAGGGCAGCGCGATTCAGCATCAGAGTCACCGTGATAAATAACGTTCAAAAAAAAGTCCTGCTATCCTTTCCCCGCCAACCGCAATGCGGAAGGGTGGAGCACAAGAATCGAATAATGATCCTTGCGGCGCGAGGGCCAGCCGCGAATTTCCGTATCGCGGCCCAGGTAGGTTTTTAAATCCGGAAACAAGTCCAGATTTGCGCGCGGAATCCTGACGTCCACCTGTTCGGAATAGATCAGCCGGTAATATTTACGGCTCGCTTTCAGCGCAAGCGGACGGCCCAGGAGTCGCTGCCATCCTTTTCCTTTCGAGCCGGGCAGGCTCGCGACCGGCATTGGAGTATAGACCGGATCTCCCCAGATCCCGAGCCGTTTGGTTTCCGCAAGCTTCTGAGCCTCGAGTAATTGTTCTGTGTATTTCAAATTAGGCGGGTGAATAT
>JBOICY010000512.1:0-2934 GCA_050740335.1 Methylococcales bacterium
CCGATTTTGAACACCTGTGTGCCGCAGGCAAAATCACCTGTGAAAGCCAGGCGATCATGAATAGCCTGTTCAGGCATTGTCGAACGCATACTCGCCATTTTTCTCGAAAGAACCACCTCGAAAGACAGCACCCATTCCAGCCAGCCTTCGTCGCAAACGGAGCAAGATGAATCGGCTTTAGTCTCCGGCTGCTTCCGAGCAGAAGACTATGCCCATGCGTATTGCCGAATATCCAGCTATCTGCAATCAATGGCTAACCAGGGATATAATCCCCTCATTGCCATTCAAGTCGCCCTTGCTGGGAATGCCGCTTCTACAGGGGGAGAGTATACCAAGCACAGTCATAATTGAGCATTTTCGAAGGTTTGGAAATTCAAGGACAGGAGCGAAGCGAGAGCCGGATGGTGTGTGGTATTGGTTTGTTCGAGACAATACTGGATGCCCTCGGTGAAGGTGCTGAAGGCGGTGTAGTATTTAGCGTATCAACACTGTTTTTGACGAACTTCCAGACGCGCTCGCTAAGGATTTGGCTTTTTAACCAGACTGCCCCTCGAATTTCTTCCGCACACGCGGGTGGCAAGGCAATGAAATCGCTCCCGACTCAAGATTTCTATTGGCTCTTCGGTAAACGTCACTTTCAGCACGATGGATCTTTTCGTATGCGAATCAAATTTCTATAACTCTACATTGGTTGGATTCGATATTTAATGTAATTTATGACTGCGCGCAGTATACATGCACCTTATTGCCGTTCCGAAGACGGACGAAGGGTTACAGAGAGTTTTAAAATCGTTGCACATGCGCTATGCGCAGAGGATAAACCGAAATCAAGGGGGTAGAAAGGCGATTTGTGGCAAGGACGCTTTTTTCATCGCCTTCGGGCGATGCATATTTATGGGCTGCGATCCGATATCTCGAGCGGAATCCGGTGCGGGCAAAAATGGTTGCCAGGGCGGAGGACTATCCCCGGTCGAGCCCCGCAGCCCATTGTGGGCTGAGAGGGGGTGCGATATTGAGCCAAAAGCCTGATTGGAAAAAGCAATGTGAACAAATTTCGAATTGGTCGCAATGGTTGGCGGAAGGCGATGATCCCGAACAATTTGATAAGTTGCGGCGCAACGTTCAAAAAGTTCTGCCTTGTGGCGCGGAGAAGTTTATTCAAAAACTGGAAAAGATGGCAGGTAGACCGCTATGTTATCGTCCTGTAGGTCGTCCAAAGAATGAAAAGAACAACAGGAAAGGGTAGCGTCCCTTTTTCCTCCTTTCCTTATTTTAATCGTTCGTGGCCCGGTATCGAAGGGTCCTGGCCCGGAAAGTCTTTCTGGGACGCGAAGGGCAGTACCAGCAGATCCAGGAAACCGGGCCGATCGGGGACGTTCCGATCGACGATCCCGATTACCATTCCCGCATGACCTGAAGCCGGATCTTTGCGATACGTATTGCACAGCCAATCCCACCACGGCACTGAAAAGCCGTAGTTGCTGTTGGTTTCTTCGAGCGTCGCGGAATGATGAATCCGGTGCATGTCCGGTGTGATCAATAGATTCCGGATAATTTTCTCCCGGGATTTCGAAATCCGCACGTTGCCGTGATTGAACAGTGCGCAGGCGTTCAAAATGATTTCAAACGCGACGACCGTGTCGGGCGAAGCGCCCAACACCATTACCAGAACCATTTTGTAGTACATCGAAAACAAAATTTCGATCGCGTGAAAGCGAACCGCCGTGGTGGTATCGAAGCCAGGATCGCAGTGATGCACTTTATGGAAACGCCAGAACAGGGGCACGGTGTGGAGCAGCCGATGCTGAATGTAAATCGCGAAGTCCAGAATGAGGAGTCCTAAGGCCATCTCGAATCCGGAAGGCAGATCCAAGCGATGAAACAGTCCAAGATTCTGGTGTGCCGAGTATTCCGCCGCGACGAATGCGCCTCCGCCGGCCAGCAGGCGCAGCACGACAAAATTGAGCCCCATCAGGCCGAGATTGATCAGAAAGCGCGCGGTCTTTTTCTGCCGGAAGCGACGAAAGGGGCGAATTTTTTCCCAACTCAGCATCAACAACAGGACGCTCAGAAAAATACCGAAGCGGATGATCGATTCCATGCTTTATCGGTACCAGCGCTCCAGCAAATGGGGATCCGCGTCCAGAAAATAAAGAAGCCTCAAGATCCACATCAATAGAATGCTTCGAACCATTCCGCGTTGTTCCCAGCGGCGGCTCGATGTGGTCACGGGCTGTTTCAAGCAGACCGGTGCGGCGATTTTTTTCAATGCTTTACTCAGCGCGATGTCTTCCATAATCGGAATCTCGGGGTACCCTCCAAGGTCACCGAAAATCGAGCGCTTCACAAAAATACTTTGATCTCCGGTCGCGATGCCGGTGAGTCTGGAGCGAAGGTTCATACAAAACTCCACCAATCGGAACAGCGGGTTCGCTCCGCTTAAGCGGATATCGAAGCGACCCCAGACACATTCCTGGTGAAAGCATGGATTCAAGATTTCGAGGGTGTTCGGCGGCATTCGGGTGTCCGCGTGTAGAAACAAAAGGTAGCTTCCTCTGGCCTGTTTTGCGCCGTGATTCATCTGGATCGCCCGGCCGCCCGGCTCGATCAGGACCCGGCCGGCATATCGGCCCGCGATTTCGGCGGTCCGGTCACTACTGCCGCCGTCGACGACGATGATTTCAACCTCATCGTTTTTGAACACCTGAAGCTCCGAGAGCGTTGCCGCAATCACGGCCGCCTCATTCAAGGCCGGTATAATTATGCTGAGTGCGAGGGTCTGAGTGGAATCGCGTTCCATGACCGAATATTATTGTTTGGCCATTACATCAGACTGAAATCGTAGCCCCCGATTTCGTTGTCCGGCTTGACGATCCGGAACCTGATTTCGAAGGGTTTGCCGATGGCCATTTGATTTGGCAGGGAAGCCTGGTC
>JBOICY010000513.1:0-10490 GCA_050740335.1 Methylococcales bacterium
GTGCAGGGTCGACAACACCAGGTGACCGGTCAGGGCGGATTGGACCGCGATGCGCGCGGTTTCCAGATCCCGCATCTCGCCGATCATGATCACATCGGGGTCCTGCCGGACGATCGAACGCAGCGCGTTCGCGAAGGTCAGGCCGATCTGGCTCTTGGTCTGGATCTGATTGATTCCGGCCAGTTGGTATTCGACCGGGTCCTCGACCGTGATAATTTTCCGCTCGGGGGTATTCAGCCGGTTCAGAGCCGTATATAAATTGGTCGTCTTACCGCTGCCGGTCGGACCCGTAATCAAAATGATCCCATGCGGCAACTGCAGGATCTCGAGAAAACGCTGCAATACTTCGCCCTGGAAACCCAGGCTCTCGAAATCCAGGACAATATTCTTTTTGTCCAGCAGACGGATCACCACGCTTTCACCATGCATGGTCGGAACCGTGGAAACCCGAAGATCGAGTTCCTTGCCCAGAACCTGTAAATTGATCCGGCCATCCTGGGGCAAACGGCGCTCGGCGATGTTCAGATTCGCCATGATCTTGATCCGCGAAATGACGGCCGCCGTAGACCTCTGGGGAGGCGCCTCGATTTCACGAAGCACCCCATCGACCCTCAAGCGGACTTTCAGTTGCTGTTCGAAGGGTTCGATATGGATGTCCGATGCCCGTGAATCCACGGCATTCTGCAGAATCAGATTGACCATGCGGATTACCGGTGCTTCGCTGGCCAGGTCTTTGAGCTGCTGGATATCGTATTCATCGATGCCCCCGTCGACACCCAGATGAGCACCGATCTGCCCCATCAGAGACTTCCCGGAGCCGAACTGGCGTTCCAACACCTGGTCGATCTCGGACGCGACGCCGACGGTTTTCCGGATATTTTCGCTGGTCGCAAGCGACAGCGCCTGAACCACATAGTCATCGAAGGGATCGGTCATCGCGACAACGATTCCCTCCGCCTCTTTCGTCACACCGGCTACATGGTATTCCCGGAGGAACTTAAAAGAGATCTCGTTCCCGAACGGAGAAGAATCGGAATAATCCTTCTCGGTTACCAGGGGAAGTCCCGTCACTTCCGACAGCGCCGAGGCCGCGTCCTTCTCCGATAACAGCCCGAGCTTGACCAATAAGGCCGGAAGTTTCTCATCACCGGCCTGTTCAGCCAGACGGGTGGCGCGTTTTAAATCGTTTTCTCTGAGATCACCGCGTTTCAATAACACTTCGGCAAAAGCGTCGTAACCGGACCTCGCTTGCTCGGCGGGCAATTCGATCTCGGTGACTTCGGAATCCATTTCCAGAAACCCGGCAACGGAATTCATGGTGGCATTGGTATTCAAGGTGGTCAAATTCCCGGTTCTTACAATCATGATTAAAGCGACATCCCGGTTCCGCAATCATCCTTGCGACTATTATCCTGATTTCTTCCATTCAGTCTAGTCGACTCCCCGCGAGCTTGGAGACTTCCCACTGCAACCCGTCACCGGCTGCCGCGATTCCCATCTTCACACCGAATACCTCGATGGCTACCACTACCTCGGTTATCAGCCGCTTCCCGGCGCCCAACCAGGTTACCTGGCCCGGGCCGCCGGACGCGTCGTCGCGCTACTCGGCTTCGGGGCCGCCGCCTGGAAAACCCGGCCGCGCGACCGCTTCATCGGCTGGACCGACCAGCAACGCCGGCACCGGCTGCACCTCGTCATCAACCACGCACGCTTCCTCATCCTGCCTTGGGTACACTGCTGGAAACCCAAATCCTTTCAGCCGTACCGGGCCGGATTTCACTCCGATGCCAAAACCTTAGGGCCTTTGGACGACGCCCGATCAACCCGGGCGGTACCCGCGCGATCATCTTTCGCCCAAGGATTTGAATAGTCATCCGTCACATCGACCGTGGGTTTACTTGCGCTGATCAACATCGATTGACCCGCGTAAATGTCCTCGCTCGAATGGTTTACCAGAAATCCAGCTTGCTGCAGGATCTGGCAAAATTCCTGAGTACCCCATCTGTGCAGCATCGGCTTCAGACGAAGTTTATTGATCTGTTCGACATGTTCATAATCGGCCTGGTACTCCCGGAACGTTCCGGCGGACTCCAGATCGGACCTGATCCGCCGGAATAGAACTTCCAGATCCGTATCCGCCTTCGGGCCCGACATCCTCAATTCCCCGCCGGGCTTGAGCACGCGCAGACAAGCTTCCAACGTTGCCTCGAGGTCCGGCAGGGCATAAAAGACGTTGTTTGCAATCACGCAATCGAAGCAGTCGTTGGGCAAACCGAATAACGAGGTGGCATCCTGCTTGACCGCGATAATGCCCGTCCCGGAATAATCGTCACGCAGCAGTCCTCGACATTTGTCGCGCAGGAACTCAAGCATCACGCGGTTATTGTCCAAGGCTAAAACGGTGCGCCTGGAAGCCCCGTCCAGCAGCCGCAGCGACAAATTGCCCGTGCCCGGCCCGAGGTCGAGCACTTTGGCGTCGGGCGCCAGGGCTGACAGTGGGCCAATGTTTCCGATCAGCGTGTCCAGGAGATCACGGTAAACCCGAACATTGGTCAGAATCCGATCATATGAAATCGCATACTCGGACCACAGTTGGTCGAGTCCGATCAGGCGCAGCAGTTCATAACGGTAACGCGCTTTCTCTTTCGGGTTCGCAAAATCGAGTTCCAGGGTGATCAACCAGGCGATGCAGCGGCCGTCGTCGTCCGGAATCTGATAAGCGCGTTTCACCCCCTCGATTCGACCGTAGCGCAGGCTCATATAAACGATATCTTCGACGTCGATCAAGGGAGGCCGGTCCGGGTCGGCGAACACAGTCTCCGCATGATCGAGCACGCTTTGATAATTGTCCAGATAGTAGGTCCACCCTAAAATGCCTTGACCCTGATGTCCTTCCATGGTTCGATCGAAGGCAAGACTGAAGGCCTCGTTCCAGTCCAGGATCCGGTAATCCTTGTTCAGCAGATACATCGGAGTCATCGGGTAGGCGGAGGGACGCACCAGCAGCCGGTCCATCCTGGCGATGTCGAGAGCCGTGTAATCCGGGGCGGAGGTTCCCGGCAACACCTTGGATTCGCCGTAGGATTTACGCTCGATCAGCGTGGTTTGGTCCAATTCATTCTTCTTGACGCTCCCGGCAAGCCTGGCCGCTTCTTCCACGTACTTGTGCTCGCTGAGCTCGACGATGACACCGCCGCCGGCCAGCTTTTTCAGCCGTCTTCCGAAGAGTCCAAAAACCGCGGCTGCGATCGAAAGAACCGTGCCGACACCAAAAAGCGCTGGATCGGGTGGATTGGCGTGCCCCGCAACCCAAAATATCCATACCGCAGCCAGAAAAAGCACAAATACGACCACAACCGTGGCTATCGTTTCTATTTTATTCATCTGTGTCCCCGTCTTTCAGGTCAAGATCCGACTACAAAGTGCATTCCATTACGATGGACTTCTGCGGGATGGTAATAAACTTGTCGGAAACCAGTTTAGGAACCGGTTTAAATCCACAGCGTTCATACAGCGGTCCAAGCGTTTCGCGGCATGCCAGCATCAGGACATCGATACGCTCCTGTTTCGCGAGCGACACCAGCGAGTCGACCATCACTTCGGCAAGGCCGCGACCACGCAACTCGGGGGTTACGATGACGCGACTGACCTCGGCGATGGACAACCGGTCGCGGACGAACTCGCGGAAATACACCCAGAATCCCCGGAATTCGCACAGAACGTCAAAAGGCTGTTCGGCTGTTTCGGGAAACGAAAAGGCACTCGCAGCCTGTTTGAGGTCACGCCGCTCGATCAATTTTGCGATCGTTCTGACCAAAGGCGGATTCTCACACCCATATTGACGAACCAGACGAGCACACGCGAGGAGTTGATTATCTGGCGAAAACAAACCGATCGGGATCGAAAAGCGGTCGAAATAATCGATTTCCCATGCGTCCCTGTCGAGCCCTCGTTCTGAGGACAGGTAACCCATGTCTTTCCAGACCCGATAACGCAACGAGAAAAAGCTCTCGAACTCCGTAGCGTCCACGATCGGGCGCAGAGTGCCCAGGCGCTTGGCGGCAAAGCGCAGCGCCGCTTTGCGCGCACCCTCGCCAAGCGACTCGAGCCGAGTGATCCTCCGTTGTCCAAAAAGACTCGAAGTGGGCCGGTGGTATCGTTCCGTCCCGGGCGGCGGACTGGAAATGATGGCAGGAATCACTCCATTTTCACGATCCGAAACTTCCGCCCGGATCGCGCTGGTCGGATAACCGCAGGCGAGCACGATGCTTTTGTCGGGAGCCTTGAATGCGCACTCGATCGCCCCGTGAAGGGAATCCGCAAGACCGAACTCGATCGGCGGAAAATGCTTTTCGCCTCTGGAACGTAACCTTTTAGTCTCGGCAACAAATTCCTGCACATCCCGCAATCCACGCAGCGTGGGCTTCCAGTTGGCTCCGATCAGATGCAATGTTGCTTCGCTCATGGGTAAAACTCCTTCTCTATATAAGAACGCCGTGAATGATAGATTGTTAAACAAATCCCATCGAATAAATTCCACGGTCAAAAAATTCGATCCCCTGCGCGGGCAGCCGGACCTTTTTTCAATGGATCGAAAGCCCATATTCGGTGAAGGGTTCCCCGACACCTCACCAATCCGACACGTCGTCTTACGGTCGACGTTCCGCGGAGCCCCGTGTCCCTTCGATGTATGATCTCTTCTTGCGAGCATCCATGCCATGTACTATTTCACACTCGGCGAGTTCATTTGTTTCATCAGCGGGGAAACGTTGGCCGGGAACCGGGAGGAACAGATAAACGAAAACCCGGACCGGCAGATTGACCAAGGCGAGACGCTTTGTCAACCAGGCGTCCGGGCTGGATCGGGAAGGCTGCGAAGTTCAGCTCCGGCTTTTCAAGACCTGATAAGCCTTCCAAGTCTTCTGCAGGAAAATCCGTTCACGACTGTTGATATAAGAGGCCAGTAACAGCACAAGTAAACCCAAAACTGTGGAACTCGCCCAGGGAAATGCCTGGTAAAAATCGAGTGCGAAATTCAGATTGAACAGGATTCCGGCGACAAAAGAGACCATCCCGGAAAGAAAAGGAATTTTTTCCTTTTTATTGATTCCGCTGCAAGTTAATGCGATACCCGTGGAAATACAGAGGAAAGACGCTGCATAGCCTGGATGATCCAGCAGGAAGCCGAGCGTGGTAAAACCGGCAAGCAAGCCCGCTCCGGCCCGGTATTTCGAGGCCTGATCTTCCGCGCTATAAGACAACAGGTGCAGTAGCAACGCGAGCGGAAGCAATATCCACAGCGTCTCAACTCCGTATAGAAAAGGATATCTATACAAAGTTTCCTGCGCCACGATCAGCCAGGCGACCAGCGCCGACGAGGCTCCGAGGATCTGCACCAGAAAACGGATGAAGGGCGATTTCACAAATAATCGTACATCGATGAACAAGGTCATTGCGACGATTCCAAGTATCGCGGACAACATGACCCAGTTGTCCGGGTAAAAGAACCCGCGGCTACCGATAATCGCCAACGGAATCCACATGATCGCGAGCGCCGCGAATCCTTCGGCGGTTCGAAGAACCGGGGCTTCCGTGAGACTCCGCCGGGTCAGCACCCGCAATCCTGCGAACAGCGTAATGCATGCCATGGCCATCACGAAATTATCCCGGCTCGGCACCAACAAAAGCGCGTTCCCGATCAGGAAACCCAGCGATAATTTTCTGGCCTCGGTTCTTGCCAACATCGAAAACCCGGCCGGCACGACGAGCGTAGTCAGAATCAAGCTCGCGACCACGATCAACGCAAACATCGAAAGCGGTATCCGATCGACCCGCCACCATGACAATGCCGAGTGGAGATCGTCGGAAACCGGCCCAAGATACTGATGGATCATAGTGCCGATCTGAGTGAACTGGACTGTCAGAATGGCGGTCGCGAGACCGAAAAACAGACGCGCGCCCAAGGTTTCCTTCATCAGATAACCGCAGATCAGCCCACAGATGCAAAGCACGACGACAAAGCCGGAAATCACCCAGTTTCGATAGCCCGGATCAAAATCTTCCAGACCCTGCAGCATAAAGCTGATAGCCGATATCGCGAGTGTCATGGAACCGGCCCAACCTAAAAACGTGGCGACTTCAGGGCCGGATCTGGACGACTGTTCCGTTGAATTTTCTCTGTATTCGTTATGGTCATTCATGTTCTTCTCTCCGTGCTGCGTGTCTCAATCAGGATTTCCGACTTTTTTCAACCAGGCTCGCGAGCGTGGCTCTCAAGTCAGCTTCATACTCTTCGTTCTCGAAGCGCCCGGCGAAAGCATCGTTCGGTTCGTCGACCGGAATTTCGAACTCATCCCCGAGCACCCGGTTTTCCCAGCGCTCGAAGATAGCCTTCGCATCGCCCGCAGGGTTCCGGCCATCGCGGGCCGTTGTCCCGGTAACCTGTGCCCGATTCTGTCTTGAAATCAAATTTTCCCGGCGAGTTTTTAGTTCTCCGATCTGCTCCGATATTCGCACCAGACCGGCCGAACTTTTCTTCTCTTGTGCGATGGCTTCCCGATGCTGGCGCGCCAGGATTTCGATCTCTTTTTGCGCCTCCTTCATTCTTTTCACGCAATTCAAGGCGCTTTCCTGATCCGTGGCTTCGAGCTTGACCGCGCGTTCCGACCATTTCTGCGCATTCAGCTTCTGCTCTCGGCCGCTCAGGTTATATTCCCTACGACCCCGGCCGCCAGCGCTTTAGCGAGAGTTTCACGCGCTCCTATCAGGCCATCAACCTGTCTCAATACCCCTCGGGTCTGCTGGAATCGGAACTGTTCGGCCACAAAAAGGGCGCTTTCACGGGTGCCATCCAGAGCCATTCGGGAATATTCGCGCGATGCAGTGAACACGGCGCGGTTTTCATCGATGAAATCGGGGATATCGACATCACCACCCAAGTCAAGCTCTTGACCGTACTGCAGGGACCGCCTGTTCAGCCCGGTCGGAAGCTACGAGAAACTGCGCTTCAAAGGACGGGTGATCGCCGCGACCAATCAGGATATCCATGAACTCAGGGCGAAAAAACGCTTCCGAAACGATCTCTATTATCGTTTGTGTTCGGACATCATCGAGTTGCCCACACTCCGGCAGCGCTTCGAAGAAAACCAAGGCGAACTCAGCATTCTTGTCGAACGGCAGATTCAACGCCTGATCGGGACCTCCTCGCGGCGCTTCGATAAAATGATCGAGAAAAAGATCCTCGAATGCGTTCCGAAGGGCTACGCCTGGCCGGGCAACGTCCGGGAACTGGAGCAGTGTATCCGGCAGATCGGCTTGACCGGTGGGTACCGGCCCGACCCGAACCCGAGATCCTCTTCGGGAAATGCCGATTTCCTGACTGCGGTCGACAAGGGCAGCCTGTCCGCCCGGAACCTTATGAGCAGTTATTGCCGGCTCCTTTATCAACGCACGCGGAGTTTTGAATAAGTCGCCCGGACAACCGGACTCGACCGGCGGACCGTAAAAAAATACCTCGAAAACAACTGAAGTACTTTTCCTTAAAGTACACCATTCGTCCTTCGATTATCGGCACGTGTGGCATGGAGGTGCTGGCGTGTTTGCCTCGAGTCTTGACAGATGGGACCCTGTCACAAAGCCTGCACGGATGTATTCACAGGACCTCTGACAAACACCCCGGCGCCGAATTCCAATGTGCGATGCGTATAATTGGACCGAAAATCAAAAAACCGCGCGGGCTCTGGACAGTTCAGCGATGGACATGGAAGGAGTCATAGCGGGGATTAATTCTAGCGGCTTTTCGTAAATAGTCCCTGCCCTCTTCGACATGCCCGGCGGCCAGATGGATCATGGCCGCGTGGAAAAACAGGTGAGCATCCTGCCAGCTCGCCGCCAGTGCCTTTTGTATTTCTTCGAGCGCCTGCGGGTATCGGCCGTCCCGGTATAAGGCCCAGGCCAAGGTATCGCGGGTGCCGGCATTGCGCCGGAGTTCAATGTCCTTTCGAGCCCAACGCAGGGCTTCCGGCCCGTTCAGGAGGCCGTCGGCATAGAGGATCGCCAGGTGGTGGTAATATTGAACTTCCCCGCGCAGGGTCGAATCGAGATACTCGCTAAGCGCCTTATCGTACCAGGACCGCGCCAACTCGGGTTGGCCCATGAACGAGTAGAGGTCGCCGAGGGCCTGATGGATTTCCGGTCGCCGCGAACAGGTGAGCATCTCTCGATACAGCGCGATTGCCGCATCGAATTGCCGCTCCGCGGCCAATAACTCGGCCCGATAATCCTGAACCAGCCAATACCCGGAATAGGCCTGGTCGGCGCGCCGGTAATATTCCCCGGCTTCCCGGTGGCGGCCGCGGCTCAAAGCCAGCAGCCCCCTTTGTAATTGCACCCAGGCATAGGAGCGCATTTCCTTGGCGCTGATCTCGTCTTCCGCCTCCGCGTACAAGCGATCGGCCACTTCGAAATCCCCGGCTTTCCAGCGCAGATAGGCGAGCCGGGAGAGATTATCCCAACGCGGCGTCTTCTCGATAAGCTCCCGGTAGCTTTGCTCCGCAGCCAGGTATCTTCCTTCCTGAACATCGATTTCCGCCCTTAATGCCTGGACTTTCGGGCTTTCGTCCAGATACCAAAGCTGTTCGAGTCCGGCTCTCGCGGCCTCCAGCTTGTGTACTCTCAAATTGAACGCAACATCAAGAAGAACGAGGTCGGGAGACGAGGCGGGACTCCGAATCGCTTTGTCGAACTCGGTCTTCGCCGATGCCAGGTCGCGCCGATCTCCCGTGAGTGAAGCCTTGAGGAAATAAAGATAGGCTTTCTTGAATAGAATCTCCGGATCATTCGAATGACCTCCGGGATTATCCAACTCCCGAAGGATATCCGATTCGGTTTTCGCCCATTCCTGTCGGTAATCGTTGGACCATTGCCCGAGCGGAGCGGCGAGCGCGAGCAAACCAGAGGTGATCGCGAGCCAGGATATGCATTTCGCCAGGCGGGTAGGAACCACGACGGAGCTATGTTGGCTCGCAAGCGAAGAAAGGCTGACAACGTTTCCAAACCCGGGTCCGCCCGCCTGTAACACTCGCCCGCGCGTTTGGCGGATGAACCGCGAAGGCAAAGAAGGCGCCGTCGACGTGAACTAATATCCGATCATCCCTGCTTGGAATCAGCAGGGATTTTGGGATGGTTCCATCGAGCCGGATTACCAGGGTTCCGCCAGATACGGGAATTCCTTGAGGAACGGCTTGTCGTTTTTCAAAGGATTGGGCGGCGTTTTCGGCACGATGGGGACTTTCGCCCAAAACTCGGGATTGTCCAGGCTTTCCAAGTCGCAGGGCTTCCCGCCGCAACCGGATTCCATATCCAGGAACAGCGACAGAAACCTCGTCGCGACCTGGTCTTCCAGCCTGCGCCCGAACGGCCAGGTGCCATTCGTATCCATGTCGATGGAGGCCGCATTGGGGATGAATATCTCGAAAGTCCTCGGCGGTTTGATGTTCAATCCCTTAACGTTCCACGAATTGTCCGGCATGTTGACCCTTTGGAAAAAGCATTTCTTTGCCCGCGGAAAGGCCTGTATCGCCAGATGATAGGTCTTGTGGACCGAAACTGGTGAATTGGAGTGATCGAAACAGGTACGCAGCCCCAGCGCATCGATCGAGGGACCGAAGCCCCAGCCCAGATGCGCGAAGCGCTTGACATAGTGCTCGGAGAGCTTGATATTGTTCGTGATTTGCCGATCGTCCGCGCGCTCGTTGAGCGCCGCGTCGAGGAACGGCACCCCATCCAGATCGACCTTCTTGTAATGCTTGATGTTGTCGTCAAATTCCGTCCCGGAAGCCGCCCAGGCCTCCTTGAACAAACCCAGGAAGGAATGCGCGGGCATGGCTTTCGCTTTGGCGGAGGCCTTCAAAATCCAGCTTTCCCCCCAGGCTCGGACTATCCGTTCGGTTTCCGGGGACTTCGTCAGGAACCTTAAGGGCATCTCCAGGATGATGGCATTGACGTTGCCACCTGCCCGCGCATCCATGCCGGTATAAACAAAACGGAAGTTTCCGTTTTCGTCCTTGAGAAACTTACTGCCGGTCCAACCGAGGGCCCGGGGGAGGTTCTTCTTGGTGGTGATGCCCCATTCGGGATTGTTCTTGTCGAAATTAAACAGGGTATTCCCGTCCAACTCGATCAGGGTTTTCGGTATGGGCAGTTCCCGCTTATCCTTGATCACGTTGGGAACATGGTAATATTGAGGGGCATAATTGATGGAGCGGAAGAAGCCCGGCAGGTCGTTGAAGAACGCATCGTCCCGGCCGCCGACGAAGGTCTTGATCGAATATCCATCCAGCGTATCGATTGTGACCACTTTATTAGTGTCAATAGAGGTAGTTGCAAAACTCGAGACTTGAGTATAATTATCCCGGAATAGGGATATGAAATGGCGGCCATTTCTGGGATAATATAGTTTCTCACAACCATATCAACAGCCATGATGGATA
>JBOICY010000514.1:0-4504 GCA_050740335.1 Methylococcales bacterium
GAGCACGTCGGTGATGCTCGCCAAGCGGCCGCTGCTGTCGTAACTCAGCTGCGCGCTACGGCCAAAGGGATCGGTGATTTCGGTGATCAGCAGGGGCTGATTGCGCAAGCCATAGGTAAAGGTGGTAGTTTGCCCGATGGCGTCGGTCACCGAGGTCAAACGCAGTGGACTGTCGTACTGGAGCGTGAGGGCATTGCCGGCGGGATCGATCAGCTGGCTCAGGAAGACCCGGCGCGGCGATGTAGTGGCGCCGTTGGATTGCGCATAGACTTCAACGCGACCGTCGGGCACACGGCGTTCATAGCGTATCGGGCTTTGCGAAGTCAGGACCAGCACCGATTGATCGCGGGTTTCCGGGGTGAAGCGGCCGGTGCCGCTGTGGTAGCCACCGTAGTTGACGCTGCCGCCGCCGGCCACATAACGCAGGTCGTTCGCACCCGGCACACCAGGCGTATCCTGAATATAGCTCAGCCAGTTGAGCGTCCATTTCTGGCTGACGTTGAAGAAACCGAAGTTGGCCGGCTGACTGGCTTCGCGTTGGTTATAAGTCAGCGTGGTGAACACGGCCGGGCCTTTGGGCGGCTGGTAGCCGACCGGCGTGTCGTTCAGGTTGAGACTGACTTCCATTTCGGTGAAGTTGTAAGCGCACATCCCGCCGGAACAGTTGCCCGGCTTGGTTTTATCGTCTTGCGGCGTGGTGTGGTTGGGATGGATACTGCCGGTATAGCCCATGCCGTGCAGGTTGTCGGCCTCGGCGCGCTGGATTTCGCGCCAGCCGGGCCGAAGCCGACGGGTCGGCACCAGGAAATAACCGCTGGCTTCGCTGTCGAGGGCGGCGCGGGTGACCCACAAATCCTGGCCGAAAATCGGGTCTTGAATGTGATAGCGGCCTTGGCTCTCGCCAATGATGGCGGCGTAGTGGCTGACCTTCCAGTGGACGATGGAGGGCACCGGCACCGGTTCATCGGGTTCGCGCTTGATCAGCGTATACGGCAATTTGGCTTGTTTAGCCAGGCGTCCGACTGCGGACAAACTCACCCCGTGCTGGCCGCAGAGATAGGCGATGCCGGGCTGGTTTTGCATGATCCACAAACCTTCCCGCGCGCCGGTCACCGCTTCGGTGGCCGGACCCGACACGGCCCGCTCGCCCATTTCGGCAAACAAGGCCGCCAAGCGGTCGGCATGGCCGACGCGCGCGTGCATGCGCATCAATTCGCCCAAGGCGCGGTCGACCAATGCCTTGGCGCGCGGCTCGCGGACGGCTGTACCCAGTTGCCAGGCTTTTCCCTAAGCATCGATCGCCAGCGAAAAACGTCCGGTCTGGTAATAGGACAGGCCCAGATTGGTCAGTACGGCGATTCGTCAGCCTGACTTAGGTTGCGCCACCAGGAAATCGGTCAAGGCCCGGTAGTCATCGGCCTTGCGCTGTTGATATTGTTGGATGGCCGACAGCAGGGCTCCGTCTTCTTCGGGCGTGGTGGGAACGGTCGCGATCAAGGGTTCTTCAAATTGCGTGACGCCGAGCCGTGACAGTTGCGCCTCCCCATCGGGTGCATCCATTGCGTGAGCCGCTGCGGTGAAGCCGAAGAAAGCCAGGATGAACAGCAGATGCCGCACGCTTTTCAAGAGTAGAATTGCAAATGCCTTAGTGTGAAGCATGATCACTCCCGTCTGAGGAATATTAAAATCAATCAACAACCCGCTACCGGGCGACGCAACGGGGTCCCTTGCGGCGGTTTTTCCGGTCCGTTCAAAGGCCCGCGACTTTCCAGCCCGGCCTGAATCGAACCCTGAACCATGCAACCGATGGCTGCCATTTCATCCTGAGTTGGCAGCACGGTCCGGTTGGTGTCATGGCCAAGGACCACGCGATCGAAGCTTCGACCGTCCACTTCGTTCCGAGCCCATTCCCTTCGACTGCGTAATTTTATCCTCGGCCGGTTTGCGGAGCGGGCCGTTCATCGCCCGGGCTTGGCGGGCGCAATTTCCATCCGCACGGGATCCGGCAATCCGCTGGCCTTTAGGCCGCAGGAATCCAATCAAAAATCCGCGACTATTGTGGGCATCTTTTTTACTGGGTATCGTGAAATGCCTCACAGACTTCTGAAACAAGCGACGATTTGGATGTCGAAACCGGTCGAACACCGGCGACGGGCGTTTCTTCAGCCCCTATAAGCTGTAGCAGGGACTACGTTTTCGGACTGGAAAGGTTTCGTCCTGAGTCATAAAGCAATGCTTCTGTTCCGAGTCCGGGCCTATGCTATAATTCGCGGGTTCCTTCACATGTCCATGGTTTTAAATTGAAAAACGCGTTTTATGCTCAATCCGGGGGGGTGACCGCGGTCATCAACGCGAGCGCTTGCGGTCTGATCGAAACCGCCCGGAAACATCCTGAACGGATCGCCAGGGTTTACGCGGGTCGAAACGGGATTCTCGGCGCATTGACCGAAGACCTGATCGACACCAGCCGGGAGAGCGCTGCAGCCATTGCGGCACTGCGCCATACACCCTCGGGCGCGTTCGGTTCCTGCCGGCATAAACTCAAAGGGCTGGATCAAAGCAAGGCCGAATATGAACGCCTGATCGAAGTATTTAAAGCCCACGAGATCGGGTATTTCTTCTATAACGGCGGAGGCGATTCCCAGGATACCGCTCACAAAGTGTCGCAGGTTGGCGAAAAGCTCGGATACCCGATCACCTGTATCGGGATTCCGAAAACGGTCGACAACGATCTCCCGGTTACCGATAATTGCCCAGGATTCGGATCGGTCGCGAAGTATGTCGCCGTGTCGACCCGCGAGGCGAGTTTCGATGTCGCGTCGATGTGCTCGACATCGACCAAGGTGTTCGTTCTCGAGGTCATGGGACGGCACGCGGGATGGATCGCGGCGGCCGGAGGTCTGGCCGCAGACCCTGATAATGATATCCCGGTGGTCATCCTGTTTCCCGAACTCACATTGGATGAAACCCGTTTCCTCTCGCGGGTCCGAAACAATGTCGAAAAATATGGCTATTGTTCGGTGGTGGTTTCGGAAGGCGTGAAGGAGCCGGACGGAAAATTTCTCTCCGAAGCCGGCGGAACCGATGCCTTCGGCCACGCTCAACTCGGCGGGGCCGCTCCGGTCATCGCGAACCTCGTCAAGAATTCTTTGGGTTACAAATACCATTGGGCGGTCGCGGATTATCTGCAACGCGCGGCGCGCCATATCGCTTCCAAGACCGATGTGGAACAGGCCTATGCGATGGGGCGGGCCGCAGTTGAACTCGCAATCGAAGGCCGGAATGCGGTCATGCCTACGATCGTTCGGACATCCGATTCTCCTTATCGATGGGAGATCGGTTCGGCACCGCTTTCGGAGATCGCCAATATCGAAAAAATGCTGCCGCGGGCATTCATCAGCGCCGATGGCTTCGGAATCACCGGAGCGTGCCGGAATTACCTGCTTCCGCTGATCGAAGGCGAGGACTATCCGCCGTACAAAAATGGACTGCCGGATTATGTGACGTTGAAGAATATCGGCGTCGAAAAGAAGCTCACGGCTCTATTCACCGTATAAATTTCGACAAATCCTATCGATGAATCCATTTTATCGACAGGGAAGGTCGCTCATTATCTGACAAGCCTTCCAGTACGAGTGGACAGAATCGGAACGACTAAATCTTCGCGAACAACGCAGCTACCCTAATTCAGGGTTCCCGAAACGGAACCATCTTTAGCCATACAACACAATCCGCCGGTCGAATCATCACAATAGAGGAGGAATTTCATGGCCACATCAGACGCCGTATTCAAGCGGCACGGAATTGCAACGTATATGCAGAACCGTCACTACCGGAATATCGCGATCATCAGTGTCGCGCTGTTGCTGGTGATCGGCAGCGTCGTGAGCTGGGGGGTCGCGTTTGCGATTGTCGCGGCGGGCGGCGCCCTTGTCTATGGTTTGATATCGATCGACTGGGTCAACTCGAGGTCCGCCGGCAATCAACGCATGCAGGAAATTGGATTGGCGATCCAGCAGGGTGCAAAGGCCTATCTGAACCGCCAGTATAAAACCATCAGCGTGGTCGGGATCACGCTTTTCCTGATCATCGGTTTCGCTCTTGACTGGGCCACGGCATTCGGATTTGCGCTCGGCGCGGTTCTTTCCGGCGCGGCCGGATACATCGGGATGAATATCTCGGTGCGGGCAAATACCAGGACGGCGCAGGCTGCATACCAAGGGCTCGACGCCGCGTTTCAGGTTGCTTTTCGTGGCGGAGCGATCACCGGCATGCTGGTGGTCGGGCTCGGCCTGCTCGGCGTCGCGGGCTACTATACTCTGCTGGTCGCCGCAGGCGCCGAAGACCCGTTGCATGCCTTGGTCGGTCTGGCATTCGGTGGCTCGCTGATTTCAATATTCGCGCGCCTCGGCGGTGGCATCTTTACCAAGGGCGCCGATGTCGGCGCGGACCTCGTCGGCAAAGTCGAAGCCGGCATACCGGAGGACGACCCACGCAATCCTGC
>JBOICY010000515.1:0-30979 GCA_050740335.1 Methylococcales bacterium
CGCTCGCGAAAGATTACCCCGGGATGATCTCGGTCATGAATGCCTTGATTCAGCAGGAGTCCGCAATGTTGAATCGCGCGGCGGGAAGCGCGAATTGAACTTTCGAGGTACATGCGAAAATTGCCGCTAGGAGCCTGTCGGACTTAGGGAACCAGGAGGCGCGTGGGAAATCGCGGACAGATTTTCGATTGCCTTTGAGGCGAATAGTTGTTCTATTTAACGACAAATCCGCCGGGAGCGGATTTGGATCGCGAAGCGACCCACAGGGGAGAAAGCCATGGATGGTTTTCATCATTATGATCGGAAATAGGCAGACCGATTTCGCACCGACGCAGTAGGTTTCCCCTAAGTCCGACAGGCTCCTAGGCCGATCATCGAACAGGTCATGGACTACCCACGCCAGTCAAGCTCGTCCAGCACCGGAACGAAGCCTTGTAGTTCCAACTTCTCGAAACCATCCGCATGGAACCGAAGCCCGGGCTTATTGGGAACCAGATCATCGGGTGGTCTCCTTAACGGTAGCCATCACATCGGTGCAGGGCCCGGTAACCAATAATAATCTTCGACGGTCTCGAAGAGCTTGCGGTCGTCTTCGACGCGCAGGCGGTATTCGGGCGCGGAATTGGGAGACCGTCCAAGCTATGACAGCAAGGCGGCATAGCGTTTGATTTCGACATCCACCCGTCGGCGGGTCGCAGCTTCCGCGTCGGCATACACCCGGCGAGCTGTGGCTTCGTCGAGGTAATATTCGCCGCAATCCTCGCAGATTTCGGCGGGTACGCCGCGAATTACGACCACGGCTTCCTTTCGTTGAAGCGTTACCGTGGTCAATCCAGGATGGGTTTGGCCGGTTTTGCAGATTGTGCATTTCATGGGTTTCTCCGGGATTTATAAGTTTCGTCCCAAATACCTGGGTCCGGACGGTAGACGGTAACGATATGACCTTCGCCGCTGTTCGGGTCGCGGGCCACGACGACATGCAAAGGCTCGCCCGCATAGAAGCCCAATAGCAGCACGCTGGAAAAAGGCTGATCATCGGGATAATCGGCGATGGTTTTGCCTTCGGCAACGATGCGTTGTACAGCGTCCGGATCCATGCTCCGCTGAAACATGCGTTCGAAGGCATGGGGCGGGAGGATTTTAGGGAATCATAGTTCAAGTCATTCCTTTTTTACGAGCCAGGGTTCGGCTTAGGTTGATGCTTGCCTGCTTCGGCGCCGTGCAACAGCCGCTAGATCTTCGCCATGTCGGGGTAGTTCCCTTTAGCGCGGAATTGCTTAAATTCGTACAGCACTGTTTTGGCGAAAGTCTGTTGGCCCGGCTCAGGCAACTGGTGTCGCTATAATATGATGTACGGATTTTAACAAGCCGTACCCTATTGACTGATTTTGCTCCAAAACTGTTCCCATCGATTGGATCGTTCCAGGATTCGCAGGCTCAGTATGATTGATGCGCCTTTTTCGTGCCATTTCATCCCGGATTGGCATAGGCGTTTGACGATCGTTTTACAGGCGGCTTCGGTAACACCGGAACCAATTGGGAGATTCTTTTCGACCAGTGCGTAATAGCCCATTCGGGCTTTCTGATTGCTGAAACAGGAGATGGCTTTTGGCAGCTTTAGCGGATTGGCTTTGGATAATTTTTTCTTTGCCCGATCCTGGAGTTCGTTCAGTCTTCGCCCAGCCGCCCCCTGGTCATGTTTAAGTTGGTGGCAGCGTTCCTCCAGCCATTGATTTTTGAGAGTTGACTCCCTTTGCGATGGAAAGATTGCCTCGGCCGCCTAGGCAAGATACTCGGTAACCTGCCGAAAGCCGGTGACTTGCAGGGAAGTTTGCGGGTTTAAAAAAGTCCAATTGTCCCACGCTCCATCGGCCAACCCGATATAAAGGGCGTCGGGATAGAGATGCTTGAGGTGTTCGATTTCTTGCTGCGTGCGTGCCAGGAAACTCGCCTTGTCGAATACCCCGCGACCATGCGCGCTACGGAGAGTCGCAGCAAGTCAGTAGCCCAACGCCGGTTAATTCCCGCGTGCCTCCAAAGCTGGTGTCACCGACATATCGCGATCTGTATCACGGACGCTCGATGTCGCAGCGCGCTGCAACCCACTCGGCGCGCGATGGCCTTTGGTTTCAGGAGTTCGACGCCGAAGCCGCGTAAGGCGGAACCGCTCTGCGGGTTCCGCCGAATGGAGTCGAAGAGATCTTTGTGTCGATTCGGGAGGCGTTGATTCGGATTGGATAGAATAGCTATTTGGCGGAACACCCTTCGGGCTTCCGCCCTACGATGGGTACGCACCAGCGATAGGGGCAGGTCTAGAATCGAAGTACTCAAGCGCGGGGCTGGTTATATAACCAGCCCCGAAGAAATAGGGGGACGCTTTCCTTTCCCGTGTTGAATCGAGTCTGACCCAGAGGCGGTCGGTCAACGAACCAGCGCCCAGCCTTCTCCGCGAGGATCGCTGGCCGCCGTGACTTTGTTGTTTCGCTTGTCCCAAAGAACGGCCTGCATGTTGCCGTAGCGACGGTTCGTTTCCTTAAGCTGGTGACCCTTTTCTTGCAGCGCAGTGACTTCCTTTTCGGTTAGACTGCCCTTCTCGTACTGAACCACGTCGGGCAGAGTTTGATGATGGTATCTGGGCACCCGGACCCAGGAATCGACGGCCTTGCCCTGCGCGAAATCGAGCGTGGCCAGGAGCACCATCGAGATGATCCGGCTGCCGCCCGGAGTGCCAAGGATCGCGACCCGGTCTTGGTCTTCAAGAAAAGTCGGTGTCATGCTCGAAAGCATTCGTTTTCCGGGCTCGATTCGGTTCGATTCTCCGCCCACCAGTCCATAGATGTTGCCGCCTCCTTCCCGGCTCACGAAGTCGTCCATTTCGTCGTTCAGTAAAACCCCGGTCCCCGGAGGCACGAAACACGAGCCGAAGGGGTAGTTGATGCTGAGTGTAGCCGCGACCCGATTCCCTTCCCGGTCGATGATCGAAAAATGCGTGGTATTCTGTCCTTCGATCAGGGCGGCCGGAATTGCGGAAGGCTTCTTAACCGGAAAACCGGCCCGGTCGAGCCGAACATCGGCGCGCAGTTGATCGGCATAAGCCATCGAGGTAAGCCGCTCGATTGGCATCGATACGAAATCAGGATCGCCCAGATAGCTCGCCCGGTCCCGATAGGCCCGGCGCATCGCTTCCACCACCAGATGCGTGCGGTCGATTGCGTCCATGTGTCCGAGGTCGAATCCTGACAGAATGTTCAGGGCTTCCGTGAGCACGATCCCACCCGAAGACGGGGGCGGCGCGCTGGTGATCCGGATTCCTTTGTAATCCGCATCCAGCGGTTCGCGTTCGACAACCCGGTATTCGTCCAGATCACGCAAAGTCCAGAGCCCGCCCGCGTCGCGGGTACCCTTGACCAAGGCTTCGGCGACCGGCCCCGAATAGAAACCGGCCCGGCCGCGTTCGGCGACCTGCACCAGCGTGTCGGCCAGATCCTTCTGGATTAGACGAAAGCCAGCCTCGGGAACAGCCCCGTTCTGAAGGAAAATATCCGCGGCGGCGGCGAAATTTTCCATTACCGGGTGCCGGAGGACGATCGAGCGCAGGTAGGTTTCTCCGACCACGAAACCCTCACGCGCATAGTGGATCGCCGGTGCCAGGCTGGTTTTCAGCGGCAACCTGCCGTAGTGCTGCGCGAGATGGACCGTCGCGGCCGGCATTCCGGGAATACCGGCCGACAAAGGACCGTTGATCGAACGCTGCTGGTCGAATCCACCGTCGCGGTTCAAAAACATTTCGCGGCTGGCCGCGAGAGGCGCGCGCTCGCGTCCGTCGATCATCGTCTGCTTGCCATCACTTGCGCGATGGAGCAGCCAGAAACCGCCGCCTCCGAGACCCGATCCCGTGGGTTCGACCACCGCCAGCGCGGCGCTCAGGGCAACCGCGGCATCGAACGCGTTCCCGCCTTGACCGAGTATTTCCAGGCCGGCCTTGGTCGCGAGCAGATCCGCGCTGGCCACGGCATTGTTCGGAGGAGCCGCCGCGACCCAGGGGAACGTCAGCAGTAGACAGACAAACAAGAATCCTTTCAGCGTCCTGCCACTGACCCGGAAAATCATCGCGGTCATTCTTCCAAGGCAACCAACCTCAGATATCTTTTTTGCAGCACATCCCGGCTCTCAACCCGGTCCGGGTCTCCGATGATACAATCCACGGGGCATACCGCAACGCACTGGGGGGTGTCGAAATGTCCGACGCACTCGGTGCACTGGTCCGGGTTGATGACATAAATTTCCTCGCCCTGAGAAATCGCGCCGTTCGGACATTCCATTTCGCAGACATCGCAATTGATACATTCGTCGGTGATCAGTAGCGCCATAATGCCAACCTCAAAGTCGTTCTTTATATTTTTCGACGAGCGCCAGGTTGATCCGTTCCGGCACAAAAGCCGAAACATCGCCTCCGAGCTTGGCGATTTCGCGGATCATGCTCGATGAAATGAATGCAAACTGCTCCGCGGGAGTCAGAAAGATTGTTTCGAAATCGGCCGCAAGGCGGCGGTTCATCCAGGCGAGCTGAAATTCGAATTCGAAATCGGAAACCGCCCTGAGACCGCGCAGGACTACTCGGGCGCCGACCTGTCTCGCGCATTCGACCAGCAGGCAGTCGAAACCGATCACCCTGACATTGGGGTATTTTCGAACCACGCTCCTGGCCAATTCCACCCGCTCATCGACATCGAACAGCGGGGATTTGTCGCGGCTCGCGGCGACGGCCACCACCAGGTGATCGAAAATACTGGCCGCACGGGCTATCAGGTCGACATGCCCATTGGTGATCGGATCGAAGGTCCCCGGATAAATTGCTGAGACTTGCATGATTTTGTTGTCAGTTTTTTTCATATAAGTAATAAGCCACATCCCCGGCCGTTCCGGATTTCAGCCTTTGCCAGGTCCGAGGAAGTTCCGTGAGCGGTGCATCGGCTTCCATTTCAATATAAATCTTCGATGCCGGAACCATCCAGCCGTGGACCTCCAAACGATCGACCGTGGCGGCCACAAGATTCTTTCGAAACGGCGGATCGATAAAAACAATGTCATACACTTCGTTCGGAACAGTCTCCAACAGTTTAATCGCATCCCCGCGCCAAAGCGCGAAACGTTCGGCTCCCAGGTTTCCAATCGCCAGGAGAATCGCGGCACAGGCTTGTTCATTGTTCTCGATCAGCCTCACCGAGGCCGCGCCGCGCGAAGCCGCTTCGATCCCAAGTATGCCGCTGCCCGCGAAGACATCCAGACAGCGCTTTCCGGCGACACTGAATTGCAACCAGTTGAACAAGGTTTCACGCACCCGATCCGGGGTCGGACGCAGTCCTTCCACCGGGGCGAAGGATATCCTGCGGCTTCGCCATTCACCACCGATGATCCGCAGCCTTCTCGTCAGTTGCCGCCCGATTTCGCGTCCCCTCCTACCAGAATGGTCTGAAACTGCTCCAGGCGCAGATGGCTCTGAAAGGCTTCTTTGACTTCATCAGCCGTTACGGCATCGACTTTTGAGGGGAAGGTATCCAGATAATCCAGAGGCAGTCCATAAAATCCGATCATCGCGACGTAGTCCGAAACCTTGCTGTTGCTGTCGATTCTGAGCACGAAACCGCCGGTTAAATTCTTTTTCGCGTTGGCCAATTCCTCTTCCTTCGGACCGTCGGCTATGAATTCGCCAATGGTTTCATTGAGAACCCGCAACGCCTCATCGGCTTGATCGTTACGGGTCTGCAGTCCCATGATGAAGGGGCCCTTACGCACCATCGGTGAAAAAATACTGCTGGAACTGTAAGCGAGTCCCCGCTTCTCCCGAATTTCCTCGCTGATCAGTGAGACCAGGCCATTCCCGCCCAGCACATGATTGCCTACATATAACGCGAAAAAATCGGGATCATTTTGACTCAAGGCGGGCATTCCGGCGTAGATATGTGTCTGTGCCGAGGGAAAAGAAACCGATTCCCGATGCCCTTCGGCTCTGTAATCCACCGGCGGAATGGCTGCAGGCCGGGTCCCGGTTTTTAATTCGGCGGTGAGTTCCTCGACCATCGAGGCGGCCTTCTCCCGGGTCACATCTCCCACGACCACCGCGATGGCATTGCTCGCGACATAATACTTCAGGTAAAAATCACGGATCTCGCGTGCTGTTATTGCTTGTACCGTTTCGGTCTCCCCGAGCACTTGATGCGCATAGGGATGCGTTTGGTAAATCCGCTCGAAAAAGGCTTTTTTTACAACCTGAGCCGGGGATTCCGTGTAGCGACGCAGCGCCGCGAGAATCCTTTTCTGCTCGCGTGCGAAATCATTCGAGCCGAATCGCGGAGACGTCAATACCTTCGCGGTCGTTTTCAGGGCGGTTGCCAGAATCCGTGTTTCGGTCAGGGAGCGCAAGGTCAGCCACGCCGAATCCTGGGAGGCTCCGGTCCCCAATTCCGCTCCGACGCCTTCCAGACGCCCGGCGATCTGGCCGGCGTCCCATTCCCCGGCGCCTTTATCGAGCAGCACGGAGGTCAATGCGGCCAAGCCGAATTTTTCTGCGTCCCGCGCGCTCCCCGCGTCGAACACGAACTGGATATCGACCAGCGGAAGCCCCTTGGCCTCGACAAAATAAACCCGGGTTCCTTTGTCCGTCTGCCAGCGTTGGATCTCGGGCCCGGCCTGAGCGCAATTGGCAGCCAGTAAACACGAAACACCCATATAAAATACCGCTCTCCTAGTTTGCATGGGGTTCTCCTGTGCTGATCGGTGCAGGTTTATTTCGGTCGATCGGAAGGGGATTCAGATAGGCCACGGTCAATTTCTCGTCCACCAGATATTTTCGGGCGCTCGCGAGGATGTCCTCGGCGGTCACCCGATTGATCCGGTCGACATATTCATCTACCCGCTGCCATCCGAGCCCCACGGTTTCCAGCGTCCCGATCTGCATGGACTGATAAAAAATGGAATCCCGCTCGAAAATGTCGCTGGCCAGGACTTGGGCTTTAACCCGTTCGAGTTCGTCCGGGGATACGATCTGGGTTTTAAGCTCTTTGATTTCATCTCTGAGCGCGGATTCCGCTTGTTCCAGCGTGTACCCCTGGGCCGGGGTTGCGTCGAATAAGAATAAAGAAGTCAAACGGGCATACAGATCGTACTCCGCGGAGGCACTAACCGCGAGCTGCTTTCCTCGTACCAGCCGGCTCGCGAGCCGCGCGCTGTCGCCTCCGTCCAGGATACCCGCGAGTACTTCGAGTGCATAAGCATCCGCCTCTGCAGCGATTGTTTTCAATACCGGAACCTTAAACCCCATTACCAGATAGGGCAGCTCCGCCGGCACTTGAACATGGACCCGCCGGGTTCCGATCTGTTCCACTTCGACGCGCGGTTTGAGTGTCACCGGACTTCCGGATTGCAAGGCTCCGAAATGTTCCTCGGCCAGTGAAAAGACCTCATCGGGTTCCACATCGCCGGCCACGACCAGCGTCGCGTTGTTCGGCGCATACCAGAGTTCGTACCAGTCCTGAAGGTCCTTGACCGTCAGATTGCGGATGTCATCGGCCCAACCGATTATCGGATTCCGATAACCCCCGTTGGTATGAGCCACGGCCATGAAATATTCATAGGCCTTCGCCTTGGGCTGGTCGTCGGTTCGCATCCTGCGCTCTTCCAGCACAACCTCCCTTTCCTTGTTGAATTCCTCACTCGTCAGTTGCAGGTTGCGCATCCGGTCCGCTTCCAGTTCGAAACTGATCGGTAGTCTGGATTTTTCGAGCCGCTGATAATATGAAGTATAATCCTGTCCGGTAAACGCATTTTCCTGGCCTCCATTTTCCGCGACGATGCGCGAAAATTCGCCCGGGGGATGGGCTTTGGTCCCTTTGAACATCATGTGTTCGAGGATATGGGATACCCCGGTGATTCCCTCGTATTCATAACTGGAACCGACCTTGTACCAGACCTGCGAGACAACCACTGGCGCGCGATGATCCTCCTTGACGAGAATTTTCAATCCATTTTCGAGCCTGCGCTCGGAAACCAGCGAGTCCGCTCCGGCGACACCAGCCGACAGGCAAAGTAAAAACAATATTTGACGGTTCGAAATGCTCATAGCACCCTCAGTATCGAAACAAGTTGGATTCAACCCGATCCGGAGCGGTTAAATCCGGGGCTATTGTAAACGAAGAACGGTACAGAAATGAAAGTCAGTACATTACCGGCACACAGTCTGCCCTCGATTTGGGCGCATTACCTGGATCTGTGTAAACCCAAAGTCGTTGCGTTGATTGTATTTACCGCGATTATCGGGATGTTTCTCGCGGTTCCGGGCATGGTCCCTTTGCCGGTTCTGGTTTTCGGAACCCTCGGTATCGGATTGGCCGCTTCATCGGCGGCGGCCTTCAATCACTATCTTGACCGCAAGGCTGATGCCAGCATGGGCCGTACTAAAGCCAGGCCGCTGCCGGCCGGTCAACTCCAAGGCCCCCAAGTGATCGTCTTTGCGACGACACTCGGCGTGTTGTCGATGCTGATTCTGGTTCTCTTCGTCAATCCCCTGTGCGCGCTGTTAACCTTTCTTTCACTGATCGGTTATGCGGTGATTTACACCGTGTATCTAAAACATGCGACACCGCAGAATATCGTGATCGGCGGGGCGGCGGGGGCGGCGCCTCCGATATTGGGCTGGTGTGCGGTCACCGGCGCGGTCGACCCGCACGCGCTCTTGTTGTTTCTGATCATCTTCGTCTGGACCCCGCCCCATTTCTGGGCGCTCGCGGTCGCCAAACAACACGAGTACGCGAAGGCCGATATCCCGATGCTGCCGGTGACTCACGGCGCCGATTTTACCCGTCTGCACATCCTGTTTTATACGATCCTGCTGCTCTTGGTGACACTCCTGCCCTATCTGACCGGAATGAGCGGCTGGCTCTATCTCGGAGTGTCTTTAGCGCTGAACTCGGTTTTTCTGTATTATGCGATCGCACTGTTCAGGACCCGCGACAACCGGATTGCCATGAAAACTTTCGGGTTCTCAATACTCTACCTGATGATCCTGTTCGCGGCGCTGTTAATTGACCATTACTGGGCCGGAATCGGATAACCGGTCGCTGCCGGCCAAGTTTTCTAATAAAGCGCTGCTGATAAGAACAAAATCTTATAACTTTATATCCAGGAGGCATAATGAAACATCAGATCATGGTTGTTGGAGGAGGTTCCGCGGGCATCGCGGTTTCGGCGACCCTGTTGCGCAAGGATAAATCACTCGATGTCGCGATTATCGAGCCGGCGGACATTCACTATTACCAGCCTTCCTTTACCCTGGTAGGCGGTGGTGAATTCAATCCCGAGGACACCCACCAACCAGAATCGAAATTGATCCCCAAGGGTGCTGCCTGGATTCACGATGCCGTGGAAAGCTTCGACCCCGAAAGGAATTCACTCAAATTAATGAGCGGGGGCCATGTCGAATACGATTATTTGATCGTTTGTCCCGGAATCCAGCTGGATTGGGAAAAAATCGACGGGCTCGAGGAAACTCTCGGGAAGAACGGAGTATGCAGTAACTATCTGCTGCAAACCGCGAACTACACCTGGGAATGCATCCGCACTTTCAAAGGCGGCATGGCATTGTTCACGCAACCCGCGATGCCGATCAAATGTGCCGGAGCCCCGCAGAAAATCATGTATATGGCCGCGGACCACTTCAAGAAAAACAACATTTCCGCGGAGATCAATTTCAATACTACCCTGCCCGTTATGTTCGGCGTGCCGTTATTCGCGGAAGCCTTACTGGGGGTCGTGGCCAGATACGGAATCAAGGCCGACTTCAAAAGCACCTTGGTCGCGATCGACGGAAAAAAGAAAGAAGCGGTCTTCGAAGTCGAAGACGCCGCAGGCAACAAGAACCGGGTCACAAAAGCTTTCGACATGATTCATGTCACGCCGCCGCAGAGCGCCCCCGATTTTCTGAAAGGAAGTCCGATCAGCGACGCCTTGGGTTGGGTCGATGTCGATCCGGGAACCCTGCGGCACAAGAAATACCCCAATATTTTCGGACTCGGCGATGCCACCAATACGCCAAACGCCAAAACCGCGGCGGCAGCCCGCCTGCAAGCTCCGCTGGTCGCGAGAGGCCTGCTCGCGAAGATCAAGAATGCACCCTTACCGAAGGCCTACGATGGCTATGGAGCCTGTCCGCTGCTGACCAGCAAAAATTCCGTAATGCTCGCGGAGTTCTGTTATAACGGCAAGGTCACGCCTTCCTTCCCCCTGGACCCGCGCAAGGAGCGTTACAGCTACTGGCTGTTGAAAAAATTCGTATTTCCGTTCATCTACTGGAAGATCATGCTGAAAGGCATCGAATTCAACGTCCCGCATAAGGATTTTGAATAAAGACGAGGCCCGGCTAAGCAAACACGCGAGGCAGCATTGCCTTGCTTTTTCGTTTCTTCGCTAGCGGTAAATGGGGTTGTCTCGCGCGATATCGGAAACCAAACCCGCCCAATCTGAGTCCGGTTGGTACACGATATAGGTTAATCCCCCGATTTCACGCATCCCCGGCAACATGATAAGCCAATTGAATCAAGCATTGATTAGAAAGGCCTGCGGCGAAGCGGCCACGCAGCGCGGGCGCAATTATTTTGCAATGGGGAAAGTGCTGAAAACCGAAATCAGCCGGTATACCGACAATATGGTGGTCCACGCCTCGGTCAGCGGGAGTGCTGGCCGCATTTATAGTCAAGCGATCGCGATCGCGGGGCCTGAAAAAAAGCATCTCGCAATCCATGGATTGTGTTCCTGCCCGATGATGCTGAATTGCAAACATGTCGCCGCGGCTCTGATTCATCTGTTGGAAAGCGAGACTCCGGACGGCCGCGCACTGATCAACGAGAAAATTGACCGGTGGATGGACACTCTGAAACAGGCGAGCCGTCCGAGTGCGCAGGGTCAATCAGCGCAAGGCACGGATTCCAATCGGTACCACCTGGTTTATGTTCTCTCGATCGAGTCCCACGCTGGCGGCCCGAAACTCACCCTCTTCAGCCAAAAGGTCCGGCTCTTGAATCGCGGTGGCTATGGCAAGCCCGCGACCTACCCCTTGGAAAAAATGAACTTCAGTTACAACGATGGACTGATTCAGCCGGTCGATCAGGAGATCGCCAGGTTATTGGTGAACCCCAAGGTCTATTATTACAACAATGCCAACAGCTATCGGCTGGAAGGCGAATTCGGCGAACTCGCACTGCGCAAAATGCTCGCCTGCAAGCGCTGCTTCTGGGGAAGTACGGATTCTCCACCACTGATCCTCGGCCAAGCCCGAAAAATCGAGTTCAACTGGGAAACCGCGAAAGACGGTCAGCGTCTGATTTCACGGGTCGATCCCCCGGCGGACAGACTGGTCCGTCTGGATTCGCACTGGTACATCGACCCCGGCATTTCCGAGATTGGAGTTCTGTATCACGAGTATTTTTCGGGCGATCAGATTAGCGCGCTGCTGGCCGCCCCGTCGATTCCGGCCGATCGTCTTCAGGATATCAGCCGCCGGCTGCTGATCGATCTGCCGGAATACCGCCTGGAACCGCCGGTTAAACTGGAGTTCGAGGAGGTCCGGATCGAGGGCGAGCAACCTACCCCGCGCTTGTGCCTGAAAAGCAGGGAAGATCCTCCGCTCGGCCTGGATACAGCCGGTCATTTTCATGTCGCACACCTTCGATTCGGTTACGGTCCTGTCAATCTCGAGGATTTCGCGTCTCAGGAAATAAGCCGGCTGGTACAAGGAAATACGGTGTATACGATCCACCGTCTGGTGGACAGTGAAATCGCAGCGATGAACGAGCTGAATGATCGCGGACTCGTCCTCATGGGTTCCGAACATACCCAATCATTCCCGGCTCTGGAATGGCTGTTTCCCGCCGAAACCCTCGCCGATTCCGTATCCCTGTGGCACGATTTCATAGAATCCGGCCTGCCGCAATTACGGGAACGCGGCTGGGACATCGAAATTGACGAGACTTTCCTGCTGCGCTTCGACGAAGTCGACGAGTGGCATGCGGAACTCGATGAACAGGAAGGCTCCGAGTGGTTTTCACTGGCCCTCGGCGTCGAAGTCGACGGGCAGTACATCAATTTGTTGCCGGTCCTGGTCAACCTGCTGTCGCAATCCCGGGACCCGCGGAAATTGCGGGAAAGTCTCGAACAGGAACCGCATTGCTGGATCTCTCTGGAAGCACACCACTGGCTGAAAATTCCGAGCGAACGCCTGGCCCCGATTTTCGATACACTGGTCGAGCTGTACGATCGCGAAGCGCTGGACGGCCGCGGAAACCTGAGTCTATCCCGCCATCAAGGGATCCAGATCGGCGATTTGCTGAATGACCCCTCGATTCGTTGGCGCGGCGCGGAAGAACTCAAGCGGTTAAGCGAGCGGCTCCGGAATTTTCAAGGGATCGAGCAGGTTCGGCCGCCCGCAGGATTCAACACCGAACTGCGGCCCTATCAATTACAGGGATTGAGCTGGATGCAATTTCTGCGGGGCTTCGATTTCAATGGCATCCTGGCCGATGACATGGGGCTCGGTAAGACCGTGCAGGCGCTCGCGCACCTTTTGCTCGAAAAACAGCTCGGCCGCATGGAAACACCGACTTTGATCATCGCGCCGACCAGCCTGATGGGCAACTGGCGGCGCGAGGCGCAGCGTTTCGCGCCGGATTTGAAACTGTTGGTCCTGCATGGCGCGGAGCGGCATGATCAATTCGAGGCGATCGGCGCACACGATGTGATCCTGACCACCTATCCCCTGCTGCGGCGCGATCAGGAACACCTGCTGAAACACCGTTTTCACTATATAGTCCTCGACGAAGCCCAAACAGTCAAAAATCCTAAATCGCAGACCACCCGGCTTGTCTATGAATTGAAATGCAGTCATAAATTGTGCCTGACCGGCACTCCGATGGAAAATCATCTCGGCGAACTCTGGTCGATGTTTCATTTCCTGATGCCGGGTTTCCTCGGCACGCTGGAACGATTCAACCGGCTGTTCCGCAATCCTGTCGAAAAACAAGGCGACCGCAACCGGCAACTGCAGTTGGCCAAGCGGATCGCGCCCTTCCTGTTGCGCCGGACCAAGCAGGAGGTCGCGGCCGAGCTGCCCGAGAAAACCGAGATCATTCGCAGCGTAGCCCTCGAAGGCAAACAACGCGATCTCTACGAAGTGATCCGCCTCGCGATGGACAAAAAGGTCCGCGAGGAAATTCGCAAGAAAGGCGTCGCGCGCAGTCACATCATGATCCTCGACGCGCTGTTGAAACTCCGCCAGGTCTGTTGCGATCCGCGCCTGGTGTCCCTGGAGCAGGCGCAGAAAGTCCAGCAGAGCGCAAAGATGGAGTTACTGCTGGATATTCTGCCCGAGATGGTCGAGGAAGGCCGTAAAATCCTGCTTTTCTCGCAATTTGTAAAAATGCTCGAGTTAATCGAACCCGAACTCAAAAAGCGCGGTATTGGCTATTCGAAGCTCACCGGAAGCACCCGCAAGCGTGATGAGGTAATCGATGCGTTTCAGAACGGCGAGGTGCCGGTGTTCCTGATCAGCCTCAAAGCCGGCGGCCTCGGCCTGAACCTGACCGCGGCCGACACCGTGATCCACTATGACCCGTGGTGGAATCCCGCGGTCGAAAATCAGGCGACCGACCGGGCGCACCGGATCGGGCAACAAAACGCGGTGTTTGTCTATAAACTCGTGACCGAAGAGACGGTCGAGGAAAAAATCCTGGCCCTGCAGCAGAAGAAACAGGCGCTCGCGGATACGGTCTATTCGGGTAAAAAGGGTGAATCGGCCGGATTGTTTTCGGCAGATGATCTGACTGACCTTTTAAAGCCCTTAGAATAAGGAGGGCTTACAAGTATTCGATACCGGATTCCAATCGTTCCCCAAGCGTAAATTGCCGGTTGCGCGGGAAATTATCCAATAGCGGGATCAACCAGATCAGCAGATTATGACAATCCTGAACGACTTTCGGTAAAGAGCTTCCGGCCATTTAAAAAATTTCGATGGGGGCTTCGCCCCCATACCCCCAAAAGGGTAAAAGCGTAAAGAAAAAAGCTAAATTGTCCTGGCGAGCCGAAAACCGACATCATTCAGGCGGAAGTCTGGCGAGTACCTGTAGCGGTAGGCGGAACGCACGAACCGTGGTCCGAAGAACCACGAGCCGCCTCGCAACACACGGAGAGAGCAGTCGGCGCCACCGGTGGACTCCCGAGGTAATCCGTCCGATGGAGCACCCTCATAACTATCCACGTAGCAATCCTGATTCCATTCCCAGACATTTCCCAGCATGTCGTGCAATCCCCACTGATTGGCCGTGAACTTTCCCGCCGGAGCGGTAAAAGGAAACTCGTCCTCGCAATCAAAGGATTCCCAACTGATTCCACCGTAAGTGACTTTAATACGTGACTCGTTTTTCTTGTCGAATACATTGGCATAGGTGCAGGCCGCATTTTTTTCTCCTTCGGCATTTTCGGACCAGTAGCGAACCGTCGTGTTCGTGGCCCGCGCGGCATATTCCTATTCCGTCTCCGACAGCAGGCGGTATTTCAGCCCGGTACGCTCCGAAAGCCATCCGGCATAGGCCACCGCATCCTCCCAACTCACGTTGATCGCGGGCCGGTCGCCCCGCCCCCAGCCCTGGTCACCCGGTTTGCCCCTCCCGGTTGCAGCCGCGAACAGATCGTATTCATCGAAGGTCACTTCGTATTTGCCGATTTCGAAGGCCTTGGCGAAACGTACAGGATGAACGGGCTTTTCATCCGGATCTCCATTTGCGTCACCCATTTCGAACCCGCCGACGGGTATCTTCACCATCACCGGTTCCGTTACAGGCCAGATGCCTAGCTGCACAAACAAAGCTTTCGCCGCGAGGGCCGGCGGGTAGTCGGACTTGTTGACATGGAACAGGATCACGAGCGCGGCGATGGCCAGAAGGCCCAGACTGGAATAAGCGATGCGTAAACCCGTCCGGCGCCGCCGGCAAGCAGTCAGATAATCCTCTGCTATTGTGGAGCGGGGTTCTGCGGAACTCAGATAGCGCTGTAACAGTTTCCCGGTGCGCAATGCGCCGCCGTGGCGGCCCGAGTGATCCCATTCGCTCGCGGCACGCTCCAGATCCCGGCGCGCGCGCAGGGTTTCGGCGTGATCGCGGATCCACTCGCGCAGCTTATCCCAACTGTTGAGTACGGTTTCGTGAGCGACTTCCAGCGTCGGCTGATCGTGCTCTCCCTTGCCACTGACCAGAAGCCGCGCTTCGGTAAGCGCATCGGCGAGGGTTTTCGCATCTTCCCGCAGCAGCGACTTCGATGCGCGGCGCCGGGTCGCGACTTCCTGCTCATTGACTTCGACGAGGTTGGTGAAGAGTTTCGGCAACGCGAGTTCGGGATTGACGGGCAACCCTTTTAAAGCGCTTTCCGCACGTTCTTGCACCGCGCCCTGTACGCCGCCGAAGGCCTCATAGGTATCGATGCTCAGGTAGGCGGAACTTTGCTCTCGGTCATAGAGCCGGTTCAGTGTGAATGCAATCAGCGCCATCGCGCCGGGGCCTTCGCCGGCATCCTCGATCAGGCGTTGCGCAAGCCCCTCCTGCAACTCCACGCCGGCGGCCTCCGCGGGCCGGATAATCATCTGGTAAATCGCGCTCATGCCGGGAGGATTCAGTGGGAAGGTGCCGCGATCGCGTCGCAGCAGATTCGCCAGAGTGGGTTCCTCGGTGGCACTGGCATAAAAATCGGCGCGCATGGTGACGATCACGCGCAGGCGTGGAAGCGCGACGAGGGTATCCAGCAGCGCGAAAAAGGCTTTACGGTCGTCCTCAGTACTTTGTGTAAACAGCTCCTCGAACTGATCCACGACCACGAGCAGTTCGGTGGCGGATTCGTGCTGCGCCAAAAGTTCGGTCAGTTGCTTTTCGGCTACTTTTGTGTCGGCCTGCAATGCGCGCGCGATTTCCCGCTCGGTCTGGCCGGAGATTTCAAGCTCGGATTTGAGCGCGTAGGCGAGCGCCAGATACGGGTTAGCTCCGCGCTCGCCGGGTTTGAAGCTGAGGTCTATCCAGGGCGCGTTCCCGATGATACCGGCGCGCAGGCTCGGCAACAATCCGGCCTTGACCAGCGAGGACTTGCCCGAACCTGAAACGCCGCTCGCTGCTGATGTGGGTAATGGCCTCGCGCGCCAGTTTGCGCTCCAGCGGCACGTCGCCCGGAGATGCGAGGAATATCCGGAATTGCTTTAGTTTAACCGTTCCGGTTGACGACTCATTGTGGGTTTCGGCTTAATCCATGTCCTGATCTTAATCGATGTTCCGTTTGAGGTCATGCCACGAGTTGCAGGTACTTTCCGGAACCAGGTACCCGCGTCCGTACTCCCTATGGTGTTGAATTAAGCAATTTCGATCATACAGCAACCCGTTACAGGTGCCGATTTATCCGCACTCATCTCCTTACATCGACGGGCATTGCGCCTAACCCCTACGTATCTACCGGCAGGATATTTTCTACACGTAAGGCTCGTGCCTGTCAACCGGAATTGGCAACCGGTTACGGGTTCCGCCGGATGTTAAACGTGGATCATTGCCGGAAGATTTGCCCGAGTGATAAGAGGATTATGCTGAATTGGTGGATCGCCGGACGGCATCTCCTCCCTGAGTTTGTTCAAGGAAGATCTCTCCATCGGCCTGAACGTTGAGGGCGATGCGTTGGAATGCATCGCGCGGCGGTCGAGAATGCCTCGCGTTGCGTGAGAACGAATTATGTAGTAACGTGACTACATAATTGAGACGGGTTCACCAGGAGGCCGACTATGACCATCACAACTCTGTCCAGCCGAGAATTCAATCAGAATATCAGCAGGGCCAAGAAAGCGGCCAGACGTGGGCCGGTATTTATCACGGATCGCGGCAGACCGGCGCACGTACTGCTGAGCATCGAGGAATACACGAAACTGAACGGTGGATCTCCGAATATCATCGAGATGCTGGCGATGCCGGGTGCTCAAGAAATCGAGTTTGAGCCACCTCGGCTTGACGGAGACTTCTATCGCCCGGCGGACTTGTCCTGATGTTCGTGCTTGATACCAACGTCATTTCCGAACTGAGGAAGGCGAAAGCCGGCAAGGCCGACACGAATGTGGCGAAATGGGCTCTCAACGCGCCACCTTCGAACCTGTTTCTCTCGGTTATTACGGTACTGGAATTGGAGACCGGAGTTCTCCTCTTCGAGCGGCGTGATCCAGCACAAGGTGCCGTCCTTCGGAATTGGTTAAACGGTCACGTCTTGCCGACTTTTACCGGTCGTGTGTTACCCATTGATACGGCCGTTGCCCAGTGTTGCGCCGCGCTCCATGTCCCCAATCCCCGAGCGGATCGGGATGCCCTCATTGCTGCCACGGCTCTGACGCATGGCATGGCGGTTGTGACCCGCAACGAGACGGATTTTGCACCGACCGGTGTTCAGGTCCTCAATCCATGGAAACCATGATGCATAGGATACCGTCATCGTACAGGCAGAATCAGCCATAGCCGGAATGGCAAACCAGAAGCCCCAGGGACAATGTCGTTTCCCATATAGGAACTCATGCCCTTTCCTCGAACCCCGATTCAAAACAAATCGACCGGATCGATATCGATCGACCACTTGACCCTGCGGAATCCGGGTACATTCGCGAGCCTCGGCAGCAGTTCCTCGAGCTGGCTGTGCAGGGCGCCGCGCTGGCGGGCTTGAAACAGCAATTGATAGCGATAGCGGCCGATGCGTTTGGTCATCGGCGCGGGCACTGGGCCCAGGATTTCGATTCCGGAATTATTTCGGGTTTCCGCGGTCTGCCGGATATTTTTGAGAAAAGTCGCGGGGTGGTCCGGGTCGGTTCCTTCGGCCCTGAACAGCGCCTGGTAGCTGAAAGGCGGCAGACCGATTCTTTTGCGTTCGGCCAGCGCATCGGAAGCAAATCCTGGATAACCCTGCTTGATCAGGGAATCCAGCAGCGGATGATCGGGATGCCGGGTCTGGATAATCACGGTTCCGGGTTTCTCCGCGCGGCCGGCCCGGCCCGCGACCTGCACGATCAATTGCGCGAGCCTTTCCGTGGTGCGGAAATCGGTGCTGAAAAGACCGGAATCGGTATCGAGGATACCGACCAGCGTCACATTCGGGAAATGATGGCCCTTCGCAAGCATCTGGGTTCCGATCAGAATATCGGTTTTGCCGGCGCTGATGTTATCCAGCGCGCGCTCGAGACTGCCTTTCCGGCGCGTACTGTCGCGGTCGATCCGGACAATCGAGGCTTCCGGGAAAATCTTTACGAGCATCTGTTCGACGCGTTGCGTGCCGAGTCCGAGTGCCAGCAGTTTTTCCGCCCCGCACGCCTCGCAGGATTCCGGGATGCGCCGTTCAGACAGACAGTGGTGACAGCGAAGCTGTTTGGTTGCGGAATGGACCACCAGGTTGCTGTCGCAACGCCGGCAGCGGGCCACCCCACCGCAATAGTGACAGATCAGGGTCGGCGCATAACCGCGGCGATTGATGAACAGCAGAATTTGTTCGTGTTGATCCAGTTTTTTTTTAATTGACCGGATCAAGCCCGGCGCGAGGCCTTCCGCGAGTGGCTGCTTGCGGATATCGAGTACCCGAATCGAGGGGGGCCGCGCGGATCCGGTGCGAAGCGGCAGTTTCAAATGCCGGTAACGCCTCTGATTCGCGTTGTGGATGGATTCCAGTGACGGCGTGGCGGAGCCGAGAATGACCGGAATATTCAGATTTTGCGCACGCTTGATCGCGATATCCCGTGCCGAAAAACGGAATCCTTCCTGCTGTTTGAATGAAACATCGTGTTCTTCGTCGAGTATGATCAGACCCGGAGTTTTCAGCGGGGTAAACACGGCGGAACGGGTTCCGAGCAGGATCGGGCTTTGACCCCGCATCGTGTTGAGCCAGGATTTTTTGCGGTTTTCCTCGCTCATTCCGGAATGAAAGACCGCGATCGGTGCGTTGAAGCGGGCCTTGAAGCGGGCTTCCAATTGTGGAGTCAAGGTGATCTCGGGAAGCAGGACCATGACCTGTCTTCCGGCCGCGAGGACCGTTTGAATGATCCGGAAGTAAACCTCGGTCTTACCGCTGCCGGTAATTCCTTCGAGCAGAAAGATCTGGAAGCGGTCCAGTCCCGCATTGATCGTATCGACCGCGTGTTGTTGTTCGCGATTGAGATCGAAGTCAGACGTGGTGACTCGCAGGTCCGGTTGCTCCGCTTCGACGCAAATTTTCGTTTCAATCAGTTTTCGTTTCAGAAGAAGCCGCGCGGCGGCCCGCCAGTCCCAGTCGAGGCGGTTCATTTGTTGTTCCGACAGGCCTTCGGGATGATCCTCGAGCACATCGATCAGCGCGTGCTGTCGATGTGCCTGACCCGCGATTCGTGAGCGGATTATTGGGCTCGGCACCGCGAGAACGAGGCGTTTATCGGCGGAGTTTGTCGCCGATCCGCCCTTTCTGAGCAGGACCGGGAAAGCGGCCGCGATGACTTCGCCGATCGGATGATGGTAATAGCGGCTTGCCCAAATCAGCAATTTCAAGTCGGACTGCGATTGCAAAGGTTTTTCATCGAGCACCGCAATCGCTTGTTTCAGCCTCGCCGCATCGATGCCGGTGTCTTCTTCAACCGCCAACAGGTATCCGGTTCTAGTTCGGGGGCCGAATGGGATGGTGATGCGCTGGCCCGGTATCAGATCCCGAAGTGGAACACCGGAGGGAGGCAGATAATCAAATACAAGACGAAGCGGAACCGCAACCGCAACTTTCAGGATCTCGGGCATCTAGGATTGAAATTTGGATTGAGATCGATCAAACTCGTGGCGGCCCCGGGCCACAGTTTTTGCGGGAAGCTGTGGAGAACTTTGTGGAAAACATTCGGCGACCTTGTCCCATTGACCGGAAGCTCAGGGAGCTGGTTACAGTTCCGAACCATGGCTTTTTTATAATACTTATAAATTACAATTTGTTATTGTTAGTTTTTGAAACTGCCCATCAATTGGAACATTTTATTGCTTGTCGTTGTTGAATTTTTTTGGGCTGTTAGTACATTCAGGGCGTGCGCGCGGTCTGCCGGAACTGTCCTTCAGGCACATCAATCTGAAACGAATTCGATAAGCACTACCAGATAACAAGAGCTAGAGAGAAACGAAATGCCGGTTTTAAATCAGCAGGTATTGAGGACGGACGCTTCGGGTATGCCCCTGGAATGGATCGGTTATCAGGAAGCCGCCAAACTTTATTACCTGGGCCAGGTGGTTTATTCCCTGGGGACCTTATTGTATACGATCCATGGCGGGATCAGCGCGAAAACCGGTAAACGCAGTTTTATCCAGGTCAATTCGATTCTCGCTACCGATAGCCGTAACTTTGCGCTGCAGAAAAATCTCAAGAACTATGTTCCCCCGCTGAACAATCCGACTTTGTTCAACCGGGACAATTATATCTGTCTTTATTGCGGAGAACGGTTTCCCGCGGGTGGTCTGTCACGCGATCACGTGACCCCGATGAGTCGCGGCGGAACCGACACCTGGAACAATGTCGTGACCGCCTGTAAACGCTGTAATAATCATAAAGCCGGACGCACTCCGGAATCGGCCGGGATCGAGTTGCTCGCGATTCCATTCACTCCGACCCATGCCGAATATGTTTTTCTGCAGGGCCGCCGGGTATTGAGCGACCAGATGGATTTCTTGCGCGCGCATTTCCCGAGAAGAAGTCCTTTGCACAATCGCATGGGAACCGCCTGAAAGAAAATGGACCGTTCGGAAATCTATTTCAATGAGTCATAAGAAAGCTGAGTATGAGCGCCTGGTGATCCCCTATTCAGCAGACTTGTATCGATATGCGTTTTGGTTGTGCAAAGACTCGCTTCAGTCCGAAGACCTGGTACAGGAAACCTGTCTGCGTGCGTGGAAATCCCTGGACAAGTTGAACAACCGGGAGGCACCGAAGCCTTGGCTGTTCGCCATCCTGCGCAACGAATATTCCCGGCAGTTTGCGAGGCAGAGGCCCGAGATCAGCGAGGTTGACCTCGAACAAATCGAATCCCGGGATGCCGCGAACGACACCAGCACCGAAGCCTTCGTGCTTCGACAGGCGCTGGACATGCTCGCGGTCGAATATCGCGAGCCTTTGCTGCTTCAGGTATTGGGCGGTTTTAGCTGCGAAGAAATCGGCGATCTCTGCGGGATTTCGAAAGGCGCCGCGATGACCCGTCTTTTCAGGGCCAAGCAGAGATTGCGAGAACTGTTGGTTCCCGAATCAGAGAGTGGTGAATGACAGAATGTAACGAGTTTCAGAAGCAATTTTCCGCCGCTGGTGCGGCGCAACCGTTTTTCTCGGAGCATGTTGAACACTGCGCCGAATGCGCTTATTTTGTCCGTCAAATCCTGCCTCTGAATCGGCGTTTGCTTTCTGTTATGGAAGTGCGTGTTCCGGCTTCGTTATCCGAAAAGCTGCAAAAAATCCCGCTACAGGAACGCAACCGTAGGTTGCGAAACCTGACCCGTGGCACGCTTGCGCTTGCCGCGTCGATCGTTCTGGGAGTTGGCCTGTTCAACTTCGGATTGTTGCGATTTCCCGCGCGACCCGGTCTGCGGCAAGTCGTTTACGAGCATATTATTCATGAACCTTTGGCTCTAACGGCTGTGTTGCCGGTTGAACAGGCGATTGTAAATACCACCCTGAAAGATTTCGGTGTCGAATTGACCGATTCGAAGATTGGCGAGGTCCTGTACGTCAGGCTCTGCCCGATTGGCGATACCCACGGGCTGCATTTGGTCGTGCAAGGTCAGGGTGGGCCGGTGACGATATTATTCATGCCCACCAAAACGGTCAAGGCACGGATTCCTTTCGAAGAAGGGCGCTTCGCGGGGCACATCGACCCGATCACGGTGGGTCTGGTCGCGGTCATCGGTGAAAAAGGTGAAAGTCTGGATCGTTTCGATCGCGCGATCAAACAGTCGATGCGGTGGCTTTAAGCCGGATTGTCGATCAGGAGCAAAAACATCCCCTTGAACTTCGTGTCACCGGGAATGTTTTTTTCCTTGCAAGATGGCTCGTCATTCAACGTAAACTCGTAACAGAGAGTCGTTCTGATGCTCCGCGTCATGCAACACGATTCTGTTCAGAAGATCGTACGCTGTATGCCCGGACCCTATCATTGATCTGCGGCAGCCCGGAACGAATTTGGAATATTGAAAGACCAGGCCCCAAAGGTCACACTGGAGCACCTCGTTAGGCCATTTTCTGAAGGTGATGGAAATCCTCTATGGATTTCAATGCTTCGCCTTCAGATGCCTGCGCCTGAAAAATATCCCACCGTACCTGCAGATTGAGCCAGAATTCCGCTGAAACCCCAAAGAACTTCGCTAACCGAAGTGCGGTACTTGGTGTAATGCCCCTCTTTTGGTTAACCAGTTCGTTTACTCGTTGGTAGGAAACGTGAATGGCATTTGCTAGATCACGTTGGCTGATGTTCATAGGCACAAGGAACTCTTCACGTAGCATTTCGCCCGGATGGGTCGGCGGCCTATGCGTTGGAATTCGCACCATGATGCATACCTCTAATGATAATCCGTAACCTCAACTTTGCTCGGGCCGCTTTCTTTCCAAACCAAGCAGATTCTGTACTGTTCGTTAATTCGAATGCTGTGCTGCCCTTTTCGATTTCCAGAAAGCGCCTCCAACCGATTACCGGGAGGAACCTTCAATTCTTCCAGCAACTGTACCGAATCGAGTTGATCCAACTTCCTCATAGCGATTGACCAAAGCTTTTTCGGACAGGATTTTCTGGCGCTATTCGAGTTGACGCCGTCGAAGATATCCTCCGTAGCCTGATCTTAGAACGATTCGATCACGCCACCATGATAGCACGGTATCCATGCGATTCAAGAAGGGTCTTTCCGGTCTAACGGCGAAGTCATCCGCTGGAGTGCCGGATTAGGCCAATGCATCATTACAAGACCGACCCCGGACACACGCGACCCCGGACACACGACCTATAACACCCTGAAACGAGATGATATAAAGTTCCGTAGATTTTCCTAAGAAAGCAGGGTCCGGTGTACCAGCCTTCGGCGCCCGGCCAGATTTCGACCACCGTCATGGAGTCTTGCACACCGAAAAATTCGAGGGTCTCTCGCGGATGCCGGTAGACATCCCGCGCCCGATTTTCGGGGCTTCGGTGTGAACCCGCAATCGCTTTCGCTATTGCGGAAAGGCTTTCGGATTGAGCGTTCTCAGCCGCCGACGCGAATGAGCTTGTCAGTGACAGACTCGTGACCAACAACACTTGTGCTTTGAATAGATCGATCACGGTGTTCCTTCCTTGATCGTGATTCGGGGGGAAACGTTTCTGTATTGGGCGCCACTGAGCACGGCCAGTAAGATAAATCCGACCAGGGTCCAGCCCGGAATGCTCAAGCCCAGAAATAGCCAATCCACTTTTGCGCATTCCCCGGTTCCGCTGAGCAATAGTTCGAGGGTCTTGGTCAATGGAAAGTGCTTGAAAACATATTCGAGTCCGGGGCCGCATTCGGGTACCTGTTCGGGCGGCAGGTGTTGCAGCCAGACATGCCGCCCGGAAACCAAAGCGCCGAACACTGAAACCAGCAGGGCCAGAATCGAGTAGACCCGGATCCCGGTTTTTCCGGGGTTCTGAATCGCGGCGGCCAGCATGATTATACCGACCAAGAACACGATCATTCGTTGCGAAATGCAGAGCGGACACGGTTCGAGATTTTCAAAGAACTGAAAATAGGCCGCGATCGCCAGCATCGAGGCGCAGCCTAAAAAACCGAAAAAGAACCAGGTTCTGGCGGAAAAAATCATGGCGAAGATGCTCTCGAAATTTTGACTCGAATGGATTCAGGATTCGAAACGAATCACCTTAGTCAGCGGACTCAGGTTGATTTCATCGACCACGGTTTCCCGACGCAGGCTGAACAGGAAAGAGACCAGTTCGGCGACATCCCCGGATTCGATCGCGTTACGCGGTGATTGGCCGGGAGCGAAACCGAGTTCGTCATAGAAAGCTGTTTTAACCATTCCGGGGTTGATCAAGGTCACGCGAACACCGCTTTTACCGCACTCGTCGCGCAGGGCCTGGGTGAAACCACGCAGAGCGAATTTGCTCGCGCAATAAATCGTCCCCTTGCGGCTTCCCTGCAATGCGGCCTCCGATCCGATGAAAATCATATCACCGCTCCGGTTGCGCTTGAAGCGGGGGAGCAGCGCACGCGCGATAAAGGCCTGACTCGTGAAATTCAGGTCCATGAGTTCCCGAATCTGATCGAATGAAAATTCTTCGAGACAGCCAAAGCGGCCGCGTCCCGCGCAGAAAACCGCCGCATCGATCCCGGGATAGCGCTCCAGAACTTCGGATAATCGATCGGGCAAGCTTTCCAGATCCGACAGATCGATGCGGAATCCCTGGAAGTTACTATTTTCAAAGGCCTCGTCCCGGACACTTCTGGAAATGCCGATCACGGCATGGTTTTCGGCCAGAAGCCTGCGGGCGACTTTCTCGCCGATTCCGGAACTGACACCCGTGACCAATACCGTGCGTTTCATGGGCTGCACCGAAACAGCTTCTGTTGCGGGACGTAAGCGAGCAAGAGCTCGGTACAAAACTGCAACATCTCGTTTTCCAAAGACGACCGGTAGGAAATTATGTTTCCGTTAAGTTCCAGGGGACTCGCAAACAGCTTTTCGTCAGGATAGAGGCGCTTCATTTTACGAAAAAACGCGTTCGGCAAGCGAAAACTCCCGAGACTGACCGAGTGAAGCGCCCGGCTGTCGATCGCGGGGAAGATACTATCGAAAAGACTCCTGTAATTGGACCGGTAGTTTTCTTCGTAAATCATCGGGTCGAAGCGAAGACCGATTTGCCAGCCTCTCCGGGAAAGCCTGGATAAGGCTCCGATGCGCCGCTCCAGAGCAGGTACCTTATGTTCCAGCGCCCTGGAAACCGGGAGCGGAGTAAAACTGAAGGCGACAATACAATTGGGCAGGGCTTCGCGAGCCAGCAAAGAACGGATCTGGGTGCTTTTGGTGCGCAATTCGAGGCATGCGCCGGGCAACTCGTCAAAAAGGTCCAGAAACGAATCGGCAAAACCGGTGACTGGATCCATGGCCAGGCTGTCGCAATCATAGCCTGAAAAAAAATGCGGTCGAGCCGATCGATCTTGAGCCGTAACTTTTCGAATTTCATCTTGGAAGTCTTCGAAGTTTACGAATACGACGTAATGCGCGGATCGGTACATCCCCTGCAAAAAGCAGTAGCGGCAATCGTATAAACAGTTCAGCATGTGTGAAAAATAGAAATTCGGGCTACCGCCGATTCCGTATCCGGCGGGCGCGGGCAATACGAAATTCTTGAATTTTTCGGCGAGGATCAGGGAAGGTTGTGTTTTTTGCAGGCGAAAGTTCTGAGCCTTCGGATTGAAGACTTCGGAGTAACGGTCACAGATGATCTTTCGGGCCGACGGGAAGCGATTGCAGATACTTCGGGCGCGTTCATGCGCCACGATGTTTTTTTCGATATAGATCGTTTCGATCATTGCAGCAGAAGATCCTCACCCGTCCTGTGTGCCCGATTCAAGCCGGTTGACCGGGAGCGCCACATTCGGCCCGGCGCTTCGATCCGGTGCATCTGTCGCCCGGCCTTGGAACTGCGGTAGAATAGCGGAACAATATCCAAGGGTAAATAGAATGGATCAGAAGAAAATAGGGTTTATCGGCGGTGGCAACATGGCTTCCGCGCTGATCGGGGGTTTGATTGATGGAGGTTATCCAAACGACCGGATCTGGGTTTCCGACATCGATCCTGACAAATTGCAGCGCTTGCAGGCCCAATATGGCGTCAAGACCAGCCTCGATAATCAGGTTATCGTTCAGAATGCCGATGTGCTGGTGCTCGCGGTCAAGCCCCGGGTCGTCCAATCGGTTTTAGCCGGTATCGGCGCCGGCTCGATACGATCGGAATCGCTTGTGATTTCGATCGTCGCGGGGATTCGGGAAGCCGATCTGGAAAAATGGCTCGGCGCTCCGGTCGCATTGATTCGCGCCATGCCCAACACGCCCGCGTTGATTCGCTCGGGCGCGACCGCGCTGCATGCCAATCCCGAGGTCGAGGAAGAACAACGGGATATCGCCGAGTCGATCCTGCGCTCGGTCGGCCTCGTGGTCTGGCTCGAGTCCGAATCCCACCTCGATGCGGTAACCGCACTATCGGGAAGTGGACCCGCCTATTTCTTCCTGTTAATGGAAGCGATGGAAGACAGCGCCCTGCAATTCGGCCTGAATCAGCAGACAGCCCGGTTACTGATCGAACAAACAGCCTTCGGAGCGGCCAAGATCGCGCTCGAAGTCGAGGAATCACCGGCGGAATTGAGAATGCGGGTCACATCCCCTGGCGGAACCACGCAAAAAGCCCTGGAGGCTTTTGAAAAAGGCGGATTTCGGGCTCTGGTCGCCGAAGCCCTGTCGGCGGCGCATGGCCGCTCTATCGAATTGTCCCGCGAACTTGGAGGCGAATAATGGGTTCTTCGTATGTTGCAAACCCGCTCATCTTTTTGATTGATACTTTTTTCAGTCTGTACATTCTTGCCGTCATGCTTCGCTTTTTGCTGCAATGGGTGAATGCCGATTTCTATAATCCGATTTGTCAGCTTATTGTCAAAATAACCCACCCGCCCCTGAAAATTCTGCGCCGTGCGATCCCCGCGATCGGACGCATCGATACGGCATCCCTGGTTTTGCTGCTCCTGCTGCAGATGATCTCCGGCTGGGTGATATTTGCGTTGAAAGGATCGTCTTCTCCCGTCGAAGCGATATTCGTTTGGGCGGTCATGGAACTGATGGGCCTGTTAATTAATATCTATGTTGTAGTGATCTTGGTTCAGGTGGTTCTGAGTTGGGTCAATCCCGGCGCTTATAATGCGGTGACTTCATTGATTTACTATCTGACCGAACCCCTGCTGGGAACGGTTCGTAAACTGATCCCGCCGCTGGGCGGGATTGATTTTTCGCCATTGGTGGTTTTGATCGGCCTGCAACTGGTGAAAATGGTGTTGTTCCCGCCGATGGTGGAACTGATCTCCCTGTTGAGTTGACAGCCGGAGATTTCTGGATTTTCTGCGGATAGTGTTTTTCAGAACCGGGGTATCCGCGCCGGCAACCCATTTTGTGACCGAAGTCCGGATCGAATCACGCTCGATTAGACGGATTGGCTATTTGGTCTAAACTTGCTAGAGATTGATTTTCGAGATTTTCATCCGCTTTGAAAGTCGGGTAAGTTTAGACATGACGAATATAAAATTTAAAGAACAGTTGCAAGTCTATGCGCAATGGAGAGAAACAACCGCGCATGCGATCGAACAGTATCAATGCTGGTTGGAGCGCTATGGACTCAGCGATCCCTCGGAAAATGAAACGTTGATGAACCTCCTAGCCGGACTCCGGTCGGACAAGATCACTTTGGCATTCGCCGCCGAATTTTCGCGCGGTAAAACCGAGCTGATCAATGCGATGTTCTTTTGGGAGACCGGTGTCCGGCTTCTTCCCTCGACTCCGGGCAGGACCACGATGTGTCCCACCGAGCTTTTTTATGATCCCGATGGCGGAAGTTATCTCCGCTTGCTCTCGATCGAAAGTCGTCTCGAAGAGATGTCCATCGCGGAATTCAAGCGCAATTCGAGAAGCTGGATGCAGATCGATCTCGACCATCATTCTCCGGCGCAAATGCAAGAAGCCTTTCAGGAGCTGATCGCCGTCAAACGGGTCAGCGTCCAGGAAGCGAAGCGTCTCGCGCTTTACTCCGAAGATCTTGATCGAAATGCTTCCGAGCCTCCCGGGAGTGTTGAAATTCCGTGTTGGCGCCATGCAATGATCAGTTTTCCCCATCCTTTGCTCAAGGAGGGATTGGTCATTCTCGATACGCCGGGCCTGAATGCGCTTGGAAGCGAACCGGAATTGACCATCAATATGTTACCCAGCGCGCAGGCCGTGATCTTCGTGCTCGCCGCCGATACCGGGGTCACCAAAAGCGATCTGGACATGTGGCGCAATCATGTTCGCGGGGCCAGAGCCGGGCAGAAATCCGGTTTGGCCGTGGCAATGAACAAGATCGATGCCCTGTGGGACGATCTGTCGGGTGAGGAAGGAATCGAACTGTCCATCCAATCCCAGGTTGAAACGACCGCCGCGATTCTCGAAGTGGACAGTCGTGTCATCTTTCCGGTTTCGGCCAAAAAGGCCCTGTTGGCCAGGGTCAAGTCGGACGGAAATCTGTTGCAACGAAGCCGGCTGCAGGCCCTGGAAGCATTTCTGTCGAATCAGGTTCTGAATGAACGCCAACAGCTCCTGAGCCATTCGGTCTCCGAAGGTGTAGGAAAGATGATTCGGGATTCCTCTCGGTTGGTGTCAAACCGCCTTGGCGATCTGGCCAACCGGAGGGAAAAGCTGCGCAGGATGGGCAGCGAGAACAAGGAGATGACCCTGCAATTAATGACCGAAGCGCGTGACGATCAGAGCCGCTACCTGACCAACGTGGAAAATTTTCAGGCGAGCCGCCGGGTCTTTCTGGTCCAGGCCAATCAACTGGTCGAAGCGCTGAATCCCCAGAAAGTGGATGAAATTGTCAAACGCACCAAAAAACAGATGGCGGGCAGCCTGACGACCTACGGCATGAAAAATTCGATGAGAACCGTATTCGACGAACTCGGTGCGCGATTCCAGGACGCGATGGATGTGAGCCAGGAATCGCGCCGTCTGGTCAAAGCGATTTACAAAAAATTCCAGGATGGCTACGGGTTCAAGGAAATCGAGCCGCCAATGTTTTCGATTCAGAAATACCAGATCGAGTTGCGCCAGATATTCGGTGAAGGGGAAGCATTCCGAACCAGCGCGACGTCCACCTTGATGGAACAGGGGCTGGTCGTTCAAAAGCTCTACAGTTCGATTATCGTGAAGGCCAGAGATGTTTTTGTTAAAGGGCATACAGAAGCGAAAGACTGGGGAGCGGTCGCCCTGAGCCCGCTTTTGCGACAGATCAAAGACCACAAGATGTCGATCGAGAATCGACTCGATATGCTGCGGAAAATAAATTCTTCCAAAGAATCGCTCGAAAGTAATCTCGCAAAGTTGGAGGCGGAATTAATTCCAGTGCAGGCTCAATTTGAAGAATTGAGGAAGATCGAGGCGGCAATGCAATCACAACCTCCCCGCCCCGTCGTTCAGGAATATTCCGAACCGATTTTCGAAGCCGCCGCGGTCAATTGATTCAGGCAAGCCACGACACCCGTCCGGCTCGTGCTCCGATACCACCTCCGGGCTCGCAAGCCGGTTAGTTTTTCAAAAAAACAAGGTCCCGAACCTTATGGCCGAGCGCAATCCCGCGTTGTTCAAAACGCGTCGTGAAGCGTTCCGCGGTGAGTTCAAGACTCGGTCTGCCGTCCGCCACATTGCGGAGTCTGTCACAAGCCTTCATTGTTTCCGTGATATGGAGCGCGTAGTCCTCCCAGTCTGTAGCGGTATGAAAACAGCCGCCCGATTTGAGTGTTCTCGAGATCAGATCGGCAAAAGCCGGTGAAACCAAGCGCCGTTTGTGGTGGCGTTTCTTGGGCCAGGGATCCGGGAAGAACAGGTTGATCCGTTCAATCGAGCCCTCGTCGATTCTGTCCCGCAGAATTTCGATGGCATCGCCCTGGACAATCCGTACATTGCGAATTTCCCGTTTCGCCAGGACATTCATCAGATGTCCGATTCCCGGTTCGTGAACTTCGATTCCGAGATAATTGTTCTGTGGATTCTTCTGCGCGGCTGCGGCAAGGTTGCCGCCGTCTCCGAAACCGATTTCGACGATCAGCGGTGCTTTCCTTCCAAATATAATTTCCGGTTGAAAAGGCTCCTCGGGCCCGAGGCCGTAAATCGGCCATAAATTTTCGAGCGCCTTCTTCTGTGCTACGGTCATCCGCCCGCGTCGGCGAACGAAGCTCCGAAGAGGTCGGACCAGATTGGTGTCGATGGACCCGGACGATGTCCCGGAAGCCGGTCGATCGATCGTTGGATTAGAGGGCGCGCCATTCGCATGGCAGCGACCCTGACCGGTGTCAGGCTTACATGAACATTCCATCGATCGGGGACGAGGCCGAGGCATAGCGCTTTCTGGGTATTCGACCGGCTAAAAAGGCTTCGCGACCGGCTTGAACCGCTTTTTTCATCGCCGAAGCCATCAACACCGGATTGTTGGCCGCCGCGATCGCGGTATTCATTAAGACACCGTCGCAGCCCAGTTCCATCGCGATCGCGGCATCGGACGCGGTACCGACACCCGCATCGACAATGATCGGCACCCTGGCGTTTTCGATGATGGTCAGAATATTGTACGGGTTTCGGATCCCGAGTCCCGAGCCGATCGGTGCGGCGAGCGGCATCACGGCAATGCAACCGATCTCCTCGAGATCCCTGGCCACAATGGGATCGTCATTGGTATAGACCATGACTTCGAAACCATCCTCGACCAGTCTTCGAGCCGCTTCCACGGTTTGGATGACATTCGGAAACAGGGTTTTTTCGTCCCCGAGGACTTCAAGCTTGACCAGGCTGTGCCCGTCCAGCAGTTCCCGAGCGAGGTTGCAGGTCCGCAGCGCCTCATCCACGTTGTAACAACCGGCGGTATTGGGCAGAATCGTGTAGCGTCGCGGTGAAATCACATCGAGCAGATTTTCTTCACTCTGCTTCTGGCCGATGTTGGTTCTGCGAATGGCGACCGTAACCAATTCTGCCCCGCTGGCTTCGATGGCCAGACGGGTTTCCTCGAGGTTCCGGTATTTGCCGGTGCCGACGATCAACCGGGAATCGAATTGATAGTTACCGATCTGCAGGGAGTCAATCTGTCCACCCC
>JBOICY010000516.1:0-6159 GCA_050740335.1 Methylococcales bacterium
AGTTGTGCGGCATCGGTATCGTAGAGTGCAACCGGCCTGTTTTAGGGCAACCAGGCGCTCTTCCCGGTAGTTGCCTTGCAGGGCTTTGGCAAGGTCTTGTTCACTGGCTTTGATGGGGTTGTTGCGGAGCTTGGCGAAGACTTGCCCGTCCCGCTCGCCCGCCAACATCGCCCGAATGATTTTCTGCCCGGTTTCACCCACAACGTCGGTGATGACTTCGGTCAATAACAGGTTCATCAACACCGGGGCTTTTTGAATGTGTTGGATATGTTTGGCCTGGCAGCGCAACAACATCTCGCGGGTACGGGCGACAGTGCGCGGGGCGCAAAAGTCACCCTGCGGGCGAAACGCGCCCGACAGCAAGCCAAAGCTCATCCACTGTTGCAGCCATTGACAGTCGAGTACGTCTCGGATTTGCGGCCGGATACGTTTTTGACATGCCGGGCATTGACCGGATCAACGGTGAAACCTTTTGATTCGAGAAGTTCGAACAGCGCAATCCAGTACACGCCCGTTGATTCCATTGCCACAGTGTCCACGCCACAAGTCGTTAGTCAATCGGCCAGCGCATGCAGGTCCTCGGTGAAGGAATGGAATTCCCGAACCGGCGGTTCATCTCTACCAGGCGGGACCGCCACAAAATGGCTGGATGCGCCGATGTCAATGCCGGCGGCGTTGAGAGGCAGGTAAGGTGAAAGGTATTCTTTGTTTTGTTCATGACGACCCCCTTGGTTGATGGAAAGCCCGCACCGCTGTGGAGACGTCTTATCATTCACTCTCTCAAACGGGATAGCCGGAAAATTCGACTTCACCAATATTACCGACGCAATCCTGAACTGCCCGCTAACCCCCGGGCGTAAAAGCACCATTGGCCAATCGGTATTCAGCGGTGTAGACTACTGTCCATTGTGACGCCCGGGCTCAAAGCTTCTTTAAAAAACCCGCCGCCAGGGGGCTATTCCGCTAACCCGTCGCTCCAGCGGAGCTTCGCCCGCTGAGCTTGGGCGTTGGGCGTCAAGCAGAAAAGTGATAGACTATTTCCATGTCGAAAGCGGATCGCCTCAAGGAAGAAATTGGTTGGCTCAAGGTTGCCTTCGGTATCGCTGTGGCACTTGATGCTTCGCTTGTCGCGTGGCTTGCCCAGAACTATGCAACGGCGAGTCCCATTATATTGGGAGCGGGTTTAACGGCTGTGCTCGTCATCGCCGTATTGATCGTGCTCATAAACCGCCGCGCATATAAACGCATTGAAGAATTGGAGAACGTGTAATGGAGTGGATAGTTGTTATCGCACTGACCGCGCTGGTCGTGGCGCTCTGCTTCGTTGTGCGGGAGACATCCCTGCACGGCCACGAGTAACGCCCAACAATGCACTCCAGCGGACGGTTGCGCCGCCGCTGAGTTTAGAGGTTGAGCCTGATCAAGGATCTTAATGGCGAGAATCCAGAGAATCCGACGGAAGATTATCGTTCGTGCTTACTACCTTTCATCCCATAAGGACGCTTAACCCGGTTGGAGAAATCGTTCCTCCCCTTGCCGGGCAGTCTTCTGTGCGAGGGTCGGTTGACTTCAAACTCCTACACCGGCAAGAGGCAAGCTGTACGTGCTGGCCCGGAGTGCCGGCCGGACACAAAAAGAGCGCGCCATGCGGCTCAAACGCTTAAAGAAACTCTGGAAACGCTTACAAGCGCTTCAGCACCAGAATCTAACCCGTGACCAACTCCTGCTTGCCAAGCCGGTGCCGCCAAGAAAGAAGCGGGGCGCGTATTTTCTGGTCGACCTTCACCGGAAGGAATTAGACCAAGCCGTCACGCCGGAAACCTTTTCCTTTTCCCTTCGCAGGCAAAACTGCGAACCGTCCGACGCCGGGAAGGTCAGTACCTTCTACGCTCCAACCGGTGCGGAAAAGATCCCGCTTTGTTGTGGCGGTATACCATCCAACTGACCGAGGTGGAACCAGCCTTCAAAGAACTCAAGCAGATCCAGGCAATTTCTTTGTCCGAAACGCAGACCCGCCTTCCCGCGGGAATCATCCAGATAGCGGAGATCCGGCTATCCCCCCAGATACCGGTCGATATCGTCCTTCGAAAACCCGATTTTCTTTGCGACCCGATCCGCATGGCTGACTCTCGAGATGCCTGCGATCAGTCGATACGTCGGTTCCTCATCCTTGAATTCGACCTGGCGGGCCTGACCGATACCCTTGTTGATAAAGGTATCGACGAGTTCGTGATTGTGTGTGATCAGGAGCGTGGTGTTGTTTTTGCGCCGGAAGCCATCGAGGATAGTTTCGGAGGTTTCGAGTTTTTCTTCATAGGTGGTTCCTTCCGACAACTCATCGAGGATGACCAGGCTTTTCGGGGACGTTGCAAGGAAAATTCCCTTGGTTCTTTGCAATTCGGTCCCGAAACGCCCTTCGCCTTCATCCAGCGAATTATATTCCGGGATCTGATAGAAAATGCCGTCGGCTACCGTGGTCGATAAGGATTCCGCGGGAACCGGGCAACCGATCTGGGTCAAGAGCTGGATCTGGGCGATGGTTTTGCAAAACGCGGTCTTGCCGCCGCTGTTGGGCCCGGTGATCAGGGTCAGACGTTCGTTTCTAAGCTCGATACTGTTCGGTACATAGGACCGGTTGGTTTGCGCGAGAATCGGGCTTTTGACCTGTTTGACGAACATGGTGTGTCGATCCGATGCGGCGATCTCGGCAAGAACCGCGTCGGGTCCGAAGGACCGGCCGAAACGCAGAAAGGATAGCAACTCGTCCAGCCGTCCCAGCGCCTCATAGGTTTCGATCACCTCGCGGGCCCGTTTGAACGTGTCGCGCAACGGATAGATACAACTGTCCCGGTCGAAGGTGCCGACTCCGGGAATGTACACAATCGTGAGGGGTAATGCGAACATAAGCAGGACAGGCAGCAGCCGCACGGAAAAACCTGGCGACAGCGGCGCGAAATGAAATAAGACCGCCAAACTGGTCAACAGGCAGACAATCAACACGGGTTTGAACAGGGTGGGCTTGAATTCGAATCCCGGAATCCAAAAATGCTTTTCGGCTCTCGTCAGCATAGCCCCTTCGGTTTTATAGACAGGACCGGCCATGAGCAACCCGGAGCGGCTTTCGGAAAACGAACGGATCTGCTTTACGGTTTCATTCAGATAACTGGATTGGACCTCCGGAACCTGCCCGGCGTCCTGGACCAAATTGAGCATGAAAGCCGAGCCCTTTCGATACGGTTCGTAACCGTAGCCTTCATACTCGTGTTCATGATGCGGATTCCCGAGCATGCCGATGAAAGTTCCGTATAACAGAGCGAAAAAGTCCTTTTCGTACACGGCCGCGTTCTGGACCAGGGCTCCGATCTTTTCGATCAGATCGGGCCGGGAACGCAATTCGCGGAACGCATCCTGCTTTGCCTGGATCGCATTGGCGTCGCGCAGGGGCTGCGCGAGCGACCGGAACAAGGTTGCCTGACCCGCTCTCGTTTCCGAATGGTTGACCGCGTCGAAAAGCCTGTCGACCTCGATCGCGGTGAACGTTGAGTCATCGATAACTCCCGCCCCGGTAGCGAGCGGCTTTGCCGAACGAATGGCAGGTGGTTCATTGCTATCCGCCTCGAGTAGGGGTTTATACATTGAGTGATCACTCCTCTGCTAAGCTACGTGATCCGAATTGATGAAGCCAGAATCGCCGGAAGGTAAATCAGGGATTGTTTCTTTCCTGATAGATAATCTCTCCGACTTGTTTGCCGGGTACGAGTTTTCCCTGATACGTGAGTACGGTTCCGAAAGATTGCTTGTCCGGCCCTATCAACGGAGTGTTTCTTTCCCAGATCCACATGTGTCCGTCCCGCGAATCGATCAGAAACACACGGGGTGCCAAACTACCCCCGCCCGCGGAACTCCCGCCTTCTTGCAACAACATTGCGCGATAACGTCCGTCTTCGTCGGCCCGGGTCGGAGTGGCTGTGAAAAGCCCCGGTAATAAAATGATTAATATGAGCAGGGAATGTCTTAATTTAGCGGATTTCATGATCTTATGCCTCTTATGAACGCAGAACCCGTCGGTCGACGGCGCCGTAAATCGACTTACTCTTATGGATCAACGGTAGCAAGATGAGAGGTGGAAGTAAAGCGGGTGTCATCCGGACTTTTCCGGGCAAATCAGGAGGGCAATTGTTTGCCATACAGATTTACCGAAAATGTCAACCCAAAGCGGAAATGGCCCTGAAGGCACGAGGTAAGACGGCTGGTTCTATCCGGTTTCCCTAGCGAAGGGTGCCCCGCCTGTCTTTCTGACGGATTTGGAAGCACTCTTCACGGAATGCTGTCGTCGGAGTTCGTATTGTGGCATCGAAGACCGGCACGCGCGACCCGCGGTCGAGTCAGGAACTGCCCGACCACAGCATCGCGGTGACGCGCTTCAACCAATGCTTAAGCGCTCGCTGATTTCATCCCAACTGTCTTGGAATCCGTCTCCGGAATAATAGTAGCAGCGCCAGGCCCCCGATCCCGAGACCTCCGGCAAACGACCACAACAGCGGACCCGCGAGCGATGGCGCCACCGGCGCCGGGTCGGCCAGGGACCCGCTTTTATCGATCGTCCCCCAGACCGGCAGCTTGCGTTCATAGAACGCCGGGTTGAAATACGCCGCCAGATCCATTCCGTGCATCGCCGGCAGGCCGTTCTGGCCGAGGAACGAGCGGTACACGATCAGCGTGATGTTGCCACCGGGGAACTGGCCATGGCTCGTGGTCGCTTTCTCGCGGTGATCGTGCATCATCCACACCCCCGGACCGAAGCCGTGGAGTCCGTCATCGACCGTGCTGAGTTCGAGGTCGTAGCGCTGCGCGGGATCGAGATCGAACACGTCCCGCTGCACCCAGGCCAGAGGATTGTGCGGCACGCCGTCGTAATGGGTGATCGTCGGTTTATGGCCATGGGTATGGATCGCGATGCCCTGGTCGCTGCCGCCGTTCGCCATCCGGATCTTGATCTTCTGATCGGGAGCCACCACGATCAGGGATTCGCGCAGCGTATAGGGAAACGAGCGCCCATTGAGTAGAAAATACTCCGGGTTGGACTGGGTCACATCGTAGCCACGGGTGGTCAGCACGCCGATCCGTCTCGGGTCATTCGACTGAGTGATGAGATCATTGAGTTCCTGATCCACCTCTTGATAAATCAGGTCGTATTCGGCCGCATAGGTCTCCTTCACCGCCGCCGAGGGGTGGCGCACACGCCCCGCCCCGACATTGAGCGTCTGTACCCAGTTGTCGGGCCGATTCTCCTCGACCACGAAGATTCCCATGAGCCCCATCCCGATATGGATCGGCGCTTGTTCATGACAGTGGTAGAGCTGCGTGCCGGGCTGGCGCGGCGCGATTTCATAGGTGAAGGTCTCGCCGGGCATAACCGGTATATGACTGGTCTCCGAGACGCCGTCGTTGCCTCTTTGCCCGTCGTGCATCGGATGGTCGAGATAGTAGCGGTGGTCGACGCCATGCAGATGAATCGTATGCGGCAGGTAATGGGTATTCTCGAGCGTGATCTTCACGTGGTCTCCGGCCTCGACACGGATCGTCGGCGAGGGGGGGCGCAGCAAGGAGCTCGCCTCGTAGCTTCCGAAGTTATAGGTTGCCATTCCGTTCAATTTCGGCGTGAAGACCCAGAATCCTGGTTGAATGCCCGGTGCGATCGAATAGATCGGTATGCGAAAGTCGACATCCGGTGACTTGCCGTTGAGTTCGGCGACTTCCAGGCGGATGTGGATATCGTCCGGGTCACCGTCGCCATCGCGATCGTTCTCGAGTACCAGCGCATCGGTCGACAGCCCGGACTGCATCAGGGTGTGCATGCCGACATTATTCGTTCCCTTGATAAAGGCGGCTACCGCATAGGGATTATCGGGGGTGCAATCCGGCGACTCTTCGATGGTCACTCCTTCGATGACCTGTTTCGCGCGCCACTCGGGGCGGGCGTCCGGACAGGGCGCCTCGCCTTGAGGTGGAGCCGGGATCTCGCCGTTGGGACCGGGCCCGAAAGGCCCCGGCTGCTGTGGTTCGGGCAGCAGCCAGAATACGACGACGCCCGCGGCGGCAAGCACCAGGATCACGGTGAATAAGATATTTCGGTTAGTCATGAATCGATCGCATGGA
>JBOICY010000517.1:0-4851 GCA_050740335.1 Methylococcales bacterium
CCTGTGGCCGGATCGAGATTGACCCAGTAAACCTCGCCGCGCAGGATCTCCCGCGGCTTCACCACTCCCATTCCCCACTGTCGGAGTCGGTCGCGGCCAGTGCCGCGAAGGCGTCTTCGTCCTCCCCGGCCTGGTAGCCGTCGAACCAGCCCTGGCGACCGGGAACGGCGGGCGTGATGACAATGCGTCCCGCCGCCGCGGTCACCTCGACCTCGTCACCGATACCGCTTTCGGCCAGCAGGGCGGCGGGAAGGATGACGCCCTTGGAATTGCCCACACGCCTTAAGTGCGTCTTCATGATTCTTAGTCCTCGGAAGTCATAACCGTGTTGTTACAGCATATCCATTCAACGCTGGCAAAATCCACTTCAAATCAGGCCCATCGTGCAAATCAGCCTGGGTTCAAGCTGGAGATTCTCATCCTCGACAACACAGAGCCCTCCATCTTCGCGGAGGGTGAGCACCAGTTCGGCCAACTCTTGATCGCCGATGCCGGCCTTCAGTTGGCGGTTCAGCGTATCGGTGGCGGTTTGATAGAACGGGTAGCCGTAAATCTCTTCGAGCACGCGGTCGATTTCGCGCACATGGGCGTCGGTGACGAACAGATCGCGCGGGTCGCCGATGCGTTCGCGATAGCGTTTGAGCCGTTCATACGCCTTGAAACGCGCGCCGGATGGACGGCCGAGCGCCCCGCCCCAGGATTTTTCCTCTTCAAGGATATGCCGCATGCCTAGTGCGGTCAGTTCGTGGTGCTTTTCGGTGCGCGGCAGCGCCTGGGTGTCGGCGCTGCATGCGGCGGCCCTGAGAATGGCGAGTTGCGATTGCGTGACGGCCTGGCCGTTGTCGTCCATCCAGCACAGGGCATCGTTTCCGTGCGCGGTGCGCAAGTACACGAGCACGCCATTGGGAGCGCCGGGCGCCGGTGTATGGTCCCTGGTGGCGTAGACGACATCCGGCATGGCCTCGATCTTCGCGGCCAGGCTCGGATCGGCGTCGATGGCGTTTTTCCAGATCTGATAGGCATACGACGCGAGATCGACTTCGGTATCGCCATCGTCGTCGAGGATGCCGTTCTTCTCGGTGTACAGGTCGCGGATCAGCTTGTCGTCCCGGTCGTCATCGAAGAAGGTTTCGTCCGAACCTACCACCTCGGCATTCTCGATCAGCCGCTGGCGCACGCGGGCGCGCAGCCGGATGAGGCGCTCCACTCCGTCGGCCGGCACGAAGGAATAGCAGAGTATCCTGTCCGACTTCTGGCCGATGCGGTCCACGCGGCCCGCGCGCTGGATCAGGCGGATGATCGCCCAGGGCAGGTCGTAGTTGACGATGATCGCGCAGTCCTGAAGATTTTGACCTTCGGAGAGCACGTCGGTGGCGATCAGGACGCGCAGTTCGTCCGCGGCCTTGACCCGATCGCGCTTGGCGTTGGATTCGGGCGAGAAGCGCCAGACCAGCTCGGTGGGATTGGCGCTTTCACCGGTGGCTTCCTCCACCTGCCGGAACCCACGGATTGTGAGCTGCGTCTTGAGATAACGCGAAGTGTCGGCGAATTGAGTGAAAACCAGCAGTTTTGCCTCGCCGTGCTTTTTGTCGATGAGATGGATCAGTTCGGCGAGTTTGGCGTCTTCCTCGGGCTTCCATTCGCCGCAGAATTCCAGAACTTCGATGAGCGCCTTCGCGTCGGCCTTGAGATGCTTTGTGAGATCCTCCCTGAAGAAACAGGCGGGCAGCCACTTGAAGCGCTTTTTCAGCGCGCCGGCATAGGCGGTGTACACCTCCGCGGCGCGGGAGCGATACTCGCTCTCGGTACGCAGGTGACTGGCGACGCCGGGTGGTTCGGTTTCTCCATTCTCGTCTTCGTCATTGGAGATTCCGCCTGAGTTTTCTTCGATGTCTTCGTCGTAATAGCGCGTGTCGAGCAGTTCGGCGCTCTGGGTGCCCAAGGGAATATCCAGGCCGTTTTCGAGCGCGTGCAGCACGACGTGATTGCGCAGGATGTGGCGTTCGATGGACAGCAGAAAGGCCGGCCCCGCCGATTCGAGGCGCTTGAACAGGTTGGTGCGGCAAAAGCCCATCAGCCGGCTGCCCGCGCGCGACAGACCGTCGATGACGCGCACCTGCTCGGGCGCCGGCGTCAAACCCGGCTTGAGATAATTGCCCAAACCGTAGCGCGGCAGCGAAAGGCCGTTGATGGCGACCACCACCTGATTCGAATAGAAGCGGGCATAAGGATCGCCGGGGTTGGCATCGTCGATGCGAAATGCCAGGTTTTTCGGCACGCGCGCCGGGAAATAGGATTTACCGCCGCCGGCAAACCGAAGGTATTTCCCGCATTTATCTTCGTGCGCGTAATGCTGCATGATGAAGCCGCGCGTGCGCCGCACCATGTAAAGGCGCATGAGATCACGCCAGTCGTCGGGCTCATCGCTTTTCTCGAAGGCGGCAATTGAACGCACCGGACACTGGTGGCGGCGGATGAATTCATGCTCGCCGCCGAGTTGTGCGATGAGCTTTTCGGGCCGGATGCCGATATCGGCATCCTCGCGCAGGAACAGACCAAGCTGGGCCGAGAGGTCGAGGTAGGTTTTGTTGTACGGTGTCGCGGTCAACAGGATGCAAAAGCTGTCGTTGCGGTCGATGTAATCGCGAATCACCTTCCAGCGCTTGCCCTCGCGGTTGCGCAGGTTGTGGGATTCGTCGATCAGTACCACGCGGTAGCGGCGGGTGTTTTCAGGCAATTCATGGATAACCCTGGAAATCGACAGCACTTTGGCGCGCAACCGGAAGCGATGGACATAGTCTTCCCACATCGAAACCAGGTTCTTCGGGCACAGGGTCAGGGTCTCGGTGTCGAAATCATCCTCGAACACTCTGGCCAGCGCCGTAGCCATCATCGACTTGCCCAGACCGACCACGTCACCGATCAGCACACCGCCGCGTTTGTGCAGGTGATGGGCCGCGATTTTGACGGCGGCGGCCTGAAAGTCGAACAAGGTGTCGCCAAAAATCGTCGGAATACGAAATTCGGAAAGGCCCGCGCGCGCTTCCTGCGCCAGGTGATAAGCCATCTTGAGGTAGACATGATACGGCGGTACCAGCTTTTCGCCCGCCCAGCTCCGGTCGATGATCCCGGCCAGTTCCGTGGAAATATCGAGACACCAGCGGTCACTCCAGCGATCTTCGAACCAGCCGGCGAGCTTTGCCGCAGCGTCCGAATCGAGCACATCGACATTGAGTTCGCCCTGGTGAGACAGGCCGGCCAAGGTCAGATTGCTGCTGCCAAGGTAGCCGACGACGGGATTGATTGGATCCTGCCGGAACAACAGATAAAGTTTGGCGTGCAGCGGGTGGCGCAGGTACACTTTGACGATGAGCTTGCCGGAACGAATCTGGCTGGCTAGTTGCCGGAGGGCGGTTTCGTCTTCGTTGCTTGGCACGCCGAAGGTCAGTTGATGACGGAAATCCTCGGCGATGCGCCATTTCTCGCGGATGGCTGTCTGGTTGTCGAGGTCTTGGTCGATTTCCGCTGCCCGCAATGCCTGGCGCAGTTCATTCGAAGGGCTCACCTGCATGCCGACCAGCAGACGGCAGCGCTGGCCCTCGCCTCCCGCCCAGCGGTCAACATAATCCGTCAAGTGACGCCAGCCGCGCAGGTTGAAGTATCCGACGCAGAAGTCGGCCCGCTCGGCAACCTCAAGTGTTTCCCGGAGCGCCGGGAGCAGCGACTTTTCAATGTTATCGAATATGCGCGGCATGGCGTTTTTCCTTGGACCTGATGGTTACTTGGTATCTATTGGCGATTGCCGGCTATCAGCAGAAAGCATACCGTTTTCGGGATTCGCCATCCGAATGCTTCCCGTAATGATCCCGAATCAACATCTCCACGGTGTTGGCGATGGAACGGCGCTCACGGGCGGCCGCCGCGCCACTTTCAGGCCGGACTCGATACGAAAGGTCAGCGTGGTGCTCTTGGCGGTGGTCATTGCTACCGTGTCAATGGGTATCCCGGGAATGGACTGCAATGTACAGTAAAGTCCCGGATATTCCAATGGATTGACTAAGCCGCAATTCCAGCTCAAATTTGTCGGTGCGCCGTCGAAATGTGCGCTGAGAAATGAGAGCCGCGATCCTATCAAAGGAAGATTTTCTTGTTCTAAGTTAGCGAGTTATCGGAAAGTCGACGTTCGTTGACCGGATTCCGTAGTCAACGGTGCTCGCGGGTCATCTGTTCGACAAGTGCGCTGAGCCCCTATCGATTGTTACGGGGTAGGGCGCGCTTCGGGTGATCGTTTTGAGGGCTTCGGGCAATCGGGCCAATTGATCCGACATGCGCTCCCGGATTGAGGTCAGAGATTCCAGTGACCCGAGACGGCACCCCTTTCGCCTGACCGGTTGCAACAACGCCTCGCCGGGCTGCTCATTGCTTTCCAGTGTGAGCAGATCCTGTTCCATTTTTCCGCTTCCGTCGTACAAGCGAAAAATTAGTTTCCGGCCGGGTCAAGTCTGCTTGCCCAAGGAATATTTGCGGCGCGGTGACCCGGATGATCGGTTCGTTCGGAAAAAAATGGTGCCTTCCGCCAGGGCATGGACATCGCCGGTAAAGCGCAGGGCCGACAAATAGTCGACGAATTCCGCCCGGAAGAAACCGCAATCGGCCAGCCAATCGCATTCGACTCGCGTAAATCGGAAATTTTCCAGATATTCGAGACACTGTTCCAATCCGAGCGCGACGCAGAAGTTTCGGTTTTCCGGTAATCTTCGCACGAACATTTCAAATACCGCGGTCCCGGTCATGTTTTCCAGGTAGTAAGCCTGAAGCATGGTCAGTTGATAGACATCGGTGAGCAACACG
>JBOICY010000518.1:0-1910 GCA_050740335.1 Methylococcales bacterium
CTATTCTCGGACAGGCTCCTAGGTGTGAGTGATTGAGCATCACCCTCGAATCGGTTTCTCGTTAAGTCCGACAGCTTCCTAGGTCAGGCGTTTAGACGCCCGCTGTAAAAAACCCTCTTCCGTTTTATGAACTAAGGTCGGAGCATCAAGGCGCCCCCGAATCTTAGGGTTCCAACCTTTTCCAATCCGAACCATTATAGAAGGTGTACCATGAAACTAGCCACCATTACTCTATGTTTAAGCCTACTTATTCCGACGCCGTCGCTGGCGTGGTCATTGGGAAAGCCGGACCTTTCTCTGGTCACTCGACCTTCGATCGTTGGCAAGGGCAGGGTATTAATCGTAACCAATACGTCTGACGAATATCTCCATGAATGCACTATCAAAATCAATTCATCCGATAAAACACCAGTGATTGCAACCACACTGGCACCGCATGCCTCGACAGAAATCGGCTGGCTGGAATTGGATCAGGAGCTGCGTCCAGGCGACAAAGTCGCTATCGGCTGCAAGGGGTTTCTGATGGATGCAAATGTGGTCTTGCCGTGATGATCGCGGCGGCTCATCACGCGGGATCGTAGGTGCAAAAAAATATCGCAGCCAGAATCCCCGGTCGGACTCGATTGGCCGTTTACTTTAGTAGCCGAGATCTGAACTTTACACGAACTGGCCTATGCACCCGGCCCTTTGCATGGTTCAGATAGGAATCAATTCCAGAGAACATTGTTGTGCTTCTTAACCCTGATCAATTGATCAATAGGAGAACAGGCCATGAAAACAACCGAAGAGCATGTCTTGATGCCCGCAAACCATTCGACCCGGGCATGTAAGAGCTTCCTCTACATTTTTGCCACGCTGCTGGCCTTTTTTATCGCTGGAAATTGCGCATATGCAGTTGAAGGGAGCGTGCCGTTACCCGATGTAACTAACCACCGGATCACTCAACAAGAGCTTGACGGTCTGACTCGCGAGCAACTATGGATCGTTCGTAACGAGATCTTTGCTGGGAATGGCTATGATTTCTCCAAAACCTCACTGGAAGCCCACTTTGATAACCAGCCTTGGTACCACCCGATCGCAGGCTTTAAAGACCCGAAGCCCGAAGAAATGAGCACGCTCGAACACGACAATCTATGGATGATTATGTTCACTGAAGGACGTCTTGCCTACAAAGCCGGTGAGTTCGAGAAAGCTGCAAAATTCTTTGCGCACCCGGCTCAGCACGACCAAGTTGCGGCCATCAACTATTTGGGAATGATGTCGGAAAAAGGGCTTGGCATGCCACAAGATAGCCAACTTGCAGTGCAACAGTATTGGCGGGCAACGAAATTGGGCGATAACTGGTCGGCGAATCGCTTGGGCATCCTGTTCGAGGAAGGTTTCGGCGACACACAGGATCGCCTTTCCGCTGCCAAGTTTTATGGAATCGCAGCGGCTCGTGATAGCCAGGAAGGACAGATCAATCTTGACCGAATATTGAGCGAATCTCCCGAACTTCACGGACCGTTTATGGCATGGTTTAAGCCAGCCGAACAGAGGAAAGCCAGTCAGTTCGATCAAGCGACCAAACCAACAAGGCAGTCAATTTCTAGCGATGCTGGGCCTGACTGGAGTGATGTTGCCGTAAGAACGGCTGTAATTATAGGGGTAGGATGGGCGTTAAAGCAGGTATATGATGGTATTGTCGGGGACTCCGATTCTGATTTCGAAGCCGCAGGGCAAACGGACGACTCCAACCTCGAACGGAGTAATTATTCAGACCCCTTAGGCACCGGGAGCTTCGGAACGGGAAGTCCGGCGCGTTGATTGCGGATAACAGCAGCCAGACAGATCCACGGGGACTGCTGTCTTTTGCGGCAGGTTTCGATAACGCTGATCAAGACGGCAAAGACCCGCGAGCCATCTTGAGT
>JBOICY010000519.1:0-16941 GCA_050740335.1 Methylococcales bacterium
GTCGGGCACCTCATCGCGACCGAGCCCGAGCTACGCGCCGGCAGCTTCACCGGCAAGGTGGCGGGGACCCCGTGCTTCCGCGACGGCAAGGTCGCGCGAGTCGAGGCATGGCTCGCCGGCATCGGACGGCCGCTCGAAGGGTTCGCCGCGAGCTGGTTCTACAGCGACTCGCACAACGACCTGCCGCTCCTGAAACGGGTCGACCACCCGGTTGCGGTCGATCCCGACGAAACGCTCCGTGAGGTCGCGCTGAACCATAACTGGCCGATTATTTCTCTGCGCGATCAGAAAGCCGTTTGAGTCGACTGAAATTCGCCTCTATTCAATGGAACAAGACAGTTTTCAGAGTTTGAAATCCTTTATTTCTTACGGATGAAAAATTGCTGGGTTCCATCCCGTACAAAATGTTTCAGAATCCGGTGGCCGGTTTGCTCCGCGTATACCCCGATATCGAGATGGGCCGCTGGGTCGGTCGCCAACACCCGAACCACCTCGCCGCTCCTTATAGTAACCAGCGCTTTTTTAAGCCGTAACAGGGGCAGGGGGCAATTCAAGCCGCTGGCATCCACTTCATGATCGAAATCTATCATTCACGCCGATTCGAAAATCATTCCAAAATCAGAAATCATCGATATTATACTTGGATCCGATTGTATTATAACAAGCAGGATAGACGGTGAAACGCAATACGAATCACGTTAACTTTTTACCGTAGAAATGCTAGAATCCGGCATCGATTCATTTCCGGGTTTCCCGCTTTCTATCGAAACTGCACTGGATGTCCGTCAAGCAGCGCGAGCAATTCAAGCCATCGAACCTGATCGAGCTTAAAGCGGGGGCGTTTACTCTACCGGTATTGCGTCTGTTCCGGAATCAACCCGAAGAAATTCGCCGGCAGCTTGCCGAGAAAATCCGGCAGGCCCCGGAAATGTTCCGTAACGCCCCGCTCGCGATCGACATCGGTCCACTCACCGACGAGATCGGAGCTGGCAGTTTTGAAGACCTGATCCGCATGATCGGAGACCTCGGCATCCGGCCGATCGGGATTCGCGGAGGCTCCCCGGCCCAGCAGGATTTCGCCCGGTCCGCCGGGCTCGCGATATTATCGGAAAGCCGATCCCCGGCGAAGGCTGCGCCGCCGCCGGAAACCTCAATAACCATTCCGGTCGAAGCAACCGCTCAGACATCGAATACAGCCGATTCTTCCGGGCGCTCGGTTGCCACACTGATTACCAAACCGGTTCGATCCGGACAACGGATTTACGCCGCGAACGGCGATCTGATCATCCTGGCTCCGGTCAGCGCCGGCGCGGAAATCATCGCCGACGGTAACATTCATGTCTATGGAACCTTGCGCGGGCGCGCACTGGCCGGCGTGAAGGGCGACCTGGAGGCTCGGATTTTCTGCAGCGATCTCAAAGCCGAACTCGTCTCGATTTCTGGTCAATACCAAATCAGCGAAGGAATCGACGACTCACTTCGGGGAAAACCGGTGCAAATTTATCTTTCCGGTGACTCACTCCTGATCGAAAAACTTTAATACGGTTCGTACAATTCGCCGCTGGAGGAAACTATCTTGGCTAGAACTATTGTCGTAACATCGGGTAAGGGCGGGGTCGGCAAAACGACGACCGCGGCGTCTGTGGCCATGGGTCTGGCCCAGCTCGGACACCGGACCGTGGTGATTGATTTTGACGTGGGACTCAGAAATCTCGATCTGCTCATGGGCTGTGAACGCCGGGTCGTTTATGATTTCGTCAATGTGATCAACCGCGAAGCAAAAATCAATCAGGCGCTGATTCGGGACAAACGCTGCGAGGATCTTTACATTTTGCCCGCGTCCCAAACGCGGGACAAGGATGCATTGACCGAAGAAGGCGTCTGCCGGGTCCTTGCCGAATTATCCGATGATTTTGATTATATCGTGTGCGATTCCCCGGCCGGGATTGAACGCGGAGCCACTCTCGCGATGTATTATGCGGATGATGCGATTGTCGTCACCAATCCAGAGATCTCCTCGGTTCGCGATTCCGACCGCATGCTCGGGATTCTCGCGAGCAAATCGAAACGCGCGGAAAACGGCGAGGAACCCATCGAAGAATATCTGCTATTGACGCGTTACTCTCCCGAACGCGTGCGCAACGGCGAGATGCTGGGCGTCGATGATGTCCAGGAAATTTTGTCGCTCAATCTGCTCGGGGTGATCCCGGAATCGAAATCGGTTCTGAATGCATCCAACTCCGGAACACCGATCATTCTGGACCAGGACAGCGACGCAGGTCAGGCTTACCAGGATGTCGTTGCGCGTTACCTCGGTGACGATTTGCCGCAAAGGTTTATCGAAATCAAGAAGAAAGGTCTGTTTGGACGTTTGTTTGGAGGCTAGGGCATGAGACTACTGGATTATTTCCGGGTATCGCGGCCGAATACCGCGGCGATCGCGAAGGAACGCCTGCAGATTCTCGTGGCTCACGAACGAACGGAACGCAACACGCCGTCCTATCTGCCGATGCTGCAGAAGGAGTTACTCGAAGTTGTACGAAAGTATGTGAAAGTCGACCAGGACGCGATTACGGTGCATGTGGAGCAGGACGATCAGCATGAAATCCTGGAACTGAATATCGTTCTACCTGAAGAATTATCCATACCCAGGAGAGCACGCAGGCGCTGACTCGAGAGGGTTTACCTGTTCGATGGCGAGGATGTCTTCCTGGCCGATTACCCTGACTATCCTGGAGGTGTTCCATGACGCGTATGCATAATCCGGCTCACCCGGGCGAGGTGTTAGATCAGTTTCTGCCTGAAGACAGGACCGTCAGCGAAGTGGCCGATCGGTTACAAGTTTCACGGGTCCAATTGTCCCGGTTGCTCAATTGCAGCGCTTCCATGTCTGCCGAGATGGCCTATCGTGCCCGGTGCATGTTTGGAAAACTCAAAATAGACTACCCACTGTATTACACACAGTACCGTATTTTAGTATAGACTTTATTTGTCTGACTAATGGCGTAAAACTGCAATTTGTGACTAAAAAACAACTGCTTGGATTTAATAAAATAAGCGGTAATCCTCCCCGAAAGCTGCGGGATCACAGGTCCGCCATGGTTGGCCGCAGACCATCCCACTGCTACGGCTCGGCCCAGCATCTCCGTGGCCGCTGAACGACCGGGAGGTCTTATCGGGCTAGGCGCGTGGAGCTTTGCATTGGCCTTCGCTACCTACGGCGTCTGTGAAGCTCTACTCGGTGTCGTGCTGCCGGGAGCGTGCGCGTTACTCGAGGAAAGCACTTACTCTATTGATCCTTGGATCGGCACAGGGTTCCTGATCGCCTACCCGCTCACGGGTGCCGCGCTCGGCGCTGTCCACGGCGCGTTGCTAGTTGCGCTCGGAGGCCGCTGGCTTCGCCCCGGCTCGGGGACTGCCCCCCAACTGCTCCTCACGGCGGCTTCTGCATTCGTGGTGCTGGCGGTGCTGGGCAACGTCGCAGCACGGGACTATCTTGGCCTCTCGGGCGCAGCCGTGCTAGTGGTTCTAGCCAGCCTGCTTGCCGTCGGGGTAGCGAGCGCCCACCCCGGCAGGCGTGGCTGGTCTATCCTCGGCCATCCATTCCTAGCGGTTCCTCTCGTCACCGCGCTCTTATGGGCCACGCGCATTTGGCTGCCCGACGCGAGCCTAATTTCGCGGCTTGCTGTAAGTCTTGGGTTCGTGAGTGTGGCGTTAGCGATGGCGATGGCGATGCGGCTCCGCAGCCGTGCGCCCGCGGGCGGGGGTCTCGTGCTCGCGGTCATCTCCGGGGCTCTCGCACTGGGTCTACACACGGTAGATCACGATCCGCCCCCCGTGTTGGCGACCCTGGCTGGTATGCGCCTGCCCGCGGACTCGACTCACCCGCCAGTGGTTATCGTAGTACTCGACACCGTGCGCGCCGATCACCTTTCCACTTACGGCTACCCACGCGAAACGGACCGGAACCTGGCACGCTTCGCCTCGCGCGCCTGGGTCTTCGAACGCGCCGTCATGCCCGGCGACATGACTCTATCGAGCCACGCGTCTCTCTTCACGGGCCAATGGGTCTCGCACCACGGTACCCACGCCGGCCATCCGATACTACCCAAGGAGGCCACCACGCTCGCGGAACTTTTACGCGATGCCGGTTACACGACCATCGGTGTCGTCGCCAACTGTAGCTGGATCGGCCCTGACCACGGCGTAGACCAAGGCTTCCAGTTCTGGGACGCACGCTGCGCGAGGGCTCCGTTCCGCGGCATAGGAAAGATCTTCCTGCGCAGCAGTCTTCAGGAGGTGATACGCCGTGGGTTTTTCCGCGAGCACGCCAGCTGGGCTTGGCGGAGCGCTGGCCAGATAACCGACGAGGCACTCGGGCTGATCGACAGTCTCGCCGTGGACGGCGCTCCTCCCTTCCTGCTATTTCTCAACTACATGGACGTGCACCGGCCGATCCACCCACCGGCGCGTTACCGTGACAGGTTCCCCGGTCGCATGCCGAGCTTCGACATGCAGGATGACTGGAGCGCACTGCACCGCGACGTGTCCGCTGGGCGCCGCGAGGTGACGCCCGATGAACGCGATCACCTTGTCTCGCAGTACGACGGCGCGCTCGCCTACCTGGACGCACAACTTGGCCGTGTTCTAGCCCACCTGGACGAGAAGGGTCTGCTCGAGCCGTCCCTCGTTATCGTCACGTCAGACCACGGAGAGAGTTTCGGCAGCCACGGCACCTTCGGGCACGGTCGCAGCGTATACCAAGCCGTTGTGGGAGTACCGCTGGTCGTCAAACTGCCGGGCCGCCGCGACGCGCGGCGTATCCCGGGCTCGGTGAGCGGTGTCGACGTCCTCCCCACCGTGACGGAGATAATCGGCCTTCCCGTTCCGGCTGATATCGATGGCCACTCGCTGTTGAGCAACCCGCCGGATGCACAGCGCCCGCTGCTCTCGGAGTCCTTCGGGGACGACGGGCTGGACGCGCAAGCGCGGGCCGTGTTGCGCGGCGACGAGAAGCTTGTGGAGCCCATCGACCGGCCGCCGCAGTTCTACCGCCTCGACGCCGACCCGCGTGAGGAGTACGACCTCGCCGGGAGCGTTCCAGAACTCGTTGCGGAACTTACCGCCGTGATGGACGCCCTCGATAGCGAAGACCTGAGCCCGGAGCCACTACCACCGGCGAGGCTCACTCCGAAAGAGGCCGAGCGGCTGCGCTCGCTCGGCTACCTGGATGAGCCTTAGACCAAGCAAGCCTTCCACGACCTTAGAAACGCTTCGATGATATTCTTGTAATGTATTATCGATGTGGTTATTTCTGTTTTCCCGAGAATGCCGCTCGGGAAAAGTGCCTTTATACCGTCTCCTAATCGTTACGGAAGAAACGCCAGAAAAAACTTGTGCTTGCAAGATCCATCTGGTATTGACGTCCAAGATCCAGGAAAAAATGCATGGACGCTGCCGGTATTGCGTACACCGGGCTGGCAAACGCTGCGGACGGTGGATTGTTGACCTGTTGTTGCCAAAGGTCCAGATCCCGGATGTAAGCAACCGTTAACCTTCCGTCATCCAGTTTTCCCGTGCCTGCGCCGCGGTGCCAGTTTTCTGGCGGCGGGTCCGATGTGTATTGTACTCGATAGTTAGGCTCAATCGTGGGATGTTGCCTGCTGCTCGAATGGTAGGCAATCAATTGACCAGTCTCGATTATCCGCTTTTCCTCGGGCTTAACGTTTTGCCATAAACTTGGGAAAACATGATTCAATGCCAGCGTAGACTGAAATAACCGGCGAGTATCCCGCAATGACCCACCGACAACTCCGATCCGGAAATCGATGGAATACGCAAGATCTCTACCTTCACGCGCTACCTTGTAACCGGTCGGAATTGCTATACGGATCGCCAGTACCAAAGCACCAATTGTTGCGACTGTTATAAGGGCTTTGGGATCGCGTTGCAGTAGAATTCTCCACAGAACCACCAGCGGTAGCAGCATGACCGGAGCAAAGTGGTGCAGTGAATAATACGCTCTTATGTAAAACAAACCAAAGTACAGCAACACCAATATGGTTACCTGCCTTGCAAATACGTCTTGTTTCGGATATGCGAACAACGCGAGACCCGGTAAAAATCCCGCCGGTATGAGCACATACAACAAGCGTCTGAAATCATCAAAGCGCAGAAACCGTACCCGATCCAGCAGGGAACGGGTACCATACCCTTCAATCTTGTCGACCACAAAGTTTGCCAGAAACAGCTGTTCGTATAGGTAGCCGGATATCATACAGATCGCTATCGTTGCACTGAGCCCGATAATACGCCTCTGCCAACCGGTGTCTCTTGCCAGAAAGCTCGCAATTATGAGAAATCCCAGTATAACGTTCGTGCTGGGCCGGTTGAAAAACGCCAAGGTTGCATACCCGATCATACAGCCAGTCCGACCGGTCCATCCCATATAAATAATGGCGGCAAATGCCAGCACCGTGAGACACTCTACGGCGAGCGGCGCGGCAAAGTCTGTGGAATAGGAGAAGTAGCTGGAATTCAATCCCAGCGTGACGATTACTGAAGAGATACCCAGGAAAAGTGCCAGTTCCTCGATCCGGGTAAGCCGTCTGCAACTATGCCATTCCGCAAGTGCGATAAATGCCGCACTCAGTGGTACCAGGTACAAGGCGATCGGTAATCGCGCGGCAAACTCGGTATAACCGAACAAGTTAACCATCCAAAACACCGGATAGGCATGTGATAGCAGACCTATGCCGAGACCATAGACACCGGTCGGAGTAGCAAACCTCGGGATGATGTAAGAAGACAGGGATATTCCGCTGTAGAGGGTTTCGAAGCCGTCTCCGATAATGTCACTCCAAAAGAATTCGGGAATGAAAAACACAACAAATACAGCCGGTAGCAGCAGCAGTCTTACTAACCGCCAGCCTTCGCGCGCAGCCGTCCAGGGTATATGCGCGAGGTTGTTCCGTTTCCTCCATAATAAGCCCAGTAGCGCGACCAGAGTCAAAACTTCCAGCTGAATAAACATTTCGGGTGTCACTGTCAAGCCGAACAGTTTCGGTATGGCATTGCTGCTGATGCGCAGCAGGAATCCGGCGAGGAAGGCACGCAGAATGAAATCGCTGATATTGGTGGAATCTCCGGTCAGCAATGCCAGCAGCATACCAGGGCTTAGCAGAAAAATGACCGCTGCGCAGACTGTTAGCGGTGTAATTAGATACAGCAGGAGCGCGTGGTCCGGAATAAAGCGCGGATTCTCTGGCAGTACGCCTAGATAGAGATCTACCAGGCCGGCTACCGGCTCATGAAACAGCATCAGAGTCAGGTAGCTGCAAAATATCACAATACCTGGTACTATCCAAGCTTGTAGCGGTTTACTGCGGATCACCATAATTGCTAAGAAAATGAGCTATCGGGCCTGCTTAATTGTAATTGGTCATTTTGCCGTTTTGACGATAATAGTGAATCGATTTGCTCTTCGGCCTGCCGGTCGCCGCAGCAGGCGGGTACGAGCAACAGTTTATGGCGGTGACCACCGGAACCAGGGTGAGAGGTCTTTGTTTCAAGCGCGGGTCTCAGGAATTGTATTCTAGTATGGCCGTCATCGAGCCGGCAAGCAAACCGGGCGGGACCGATCAGACCACACGATCGATCGTACCAGCGCTCGCGCTCCTGGCGGTGATCGGACATGCCGCTGCGGTTTCCCTCATCGTTGCTCCACACTATGCGGTGTTTCAGCACTACATACCTATAAGCCAGTTCAAGGAGGATGCACCACCTCTCGGTCTGGCTATCCTGGTGTTACAGGCCGCCATAATCTCTGTGCTGTTGCTCCGGCGATGGCGAGACATCGTTCGCATTGCCCTCGGGTTGGGACGGCTGCCGCTGCTCTTCACCTTGGGAGTGCTGCTGTTTTCGGCTGCCGTGCCGACCCAATCCGTCACGCGGTATCTCGGGGAGACGGCGGTTTCCTTCGGCCTGATGGTTCTCTCGATCGCCAGCCTCGCGCTCACGGCTCTGGCGTTGCCGGAAGCGTGGCTCCGGCGCGCCGTCAACGCAATTGCCAGGCGGATTACTCTAACAAACGCCGAGGCGACGGAGTACTTCTGGGACCGTATGTTGCCCCGCGCAGCGGCGCTGTGGACCCTGGTCGTTACGGCTGGCCTCGCCATTCTGGTATTCGAGCGCGTGCCCCACATCGATGATAGCATCGCGTATCTCTTTCAGGCCAAGTATTTATCCACCGGTGTCCTTTGGCTGCCGCGCCCGCCCGACCCGGGTTCCTTCGGCGTGGCGCATCTGATCGTGGACGGCGACCGGTGGTATTCGAAGTTTTTCCCCGGGTGGCCGGCGCTGCTCGCGCTGGGCGTTTTAGCCGGAGTGCCGTGGCTGATCAATCCCTTGCTGGCAGCGGTCACTGTTCTACTGGTGCATCGTTTTACCAGGGCTGTGTACGGTCTGTGGACGGCGCATGCGACGACCCTGCTACTCTGTGTATCTCCCTGGTTTTTGTTTTTGTCCGCATCGTACATGGCGCACGCCGCGTCTCTGTTTTGGATGCTTTTGGCATTGGTGGCGATCGAGCAGCAGCGCGGACAACAGGTTCAGGGATGGGCGGTTCTCGCCGGTTCGGCACTGGGCATGCTCTTCCTGACCAGACCATTCGACGCGGCGCTGGTCGGGCCGGTAATCGGTTTTTCGGCGCTCGGTGTCGGGGCTCGGCGTCTATCAATTGGTGCCATCGCAGGGCTTGGTCTGAGCGCCGCAGCCGCAGCCGGTCTGTACTTTCTCTACAACGCGGCGCTCACGGGCGATCCGATCGTCGTACCGCACCGGCTGTGGGCCGATCACTTGTTCGGCCCGGGGGTCGACGTGTTCGGTTTCGGAGCCAGGGTCGGCATACCACTTTGGCGCAATATTGATCCGCTTCCGGGACATGGACTCGCCGATGTGGTGCTCAATGCCAACAAAAATTTTACGCTGTTGAACTTCGAACTATTCGGGTGGGCGTGCGGGTCGCTGGTCATTGTGGCGCTTACCATGCGGCCGCAATGGTTCGATCGGGGGGACATGCTGATGCTCGCTATACTCATCGCGGTTATCGGTGGGCATTCGTTTTACTGGGCGCCTGGCGGACCGGATTTCGGCGCCCGTTATTGGTATCTCATCATTCTGCCCCTGCTGGTGCTTACCGTTCGGGGTGCGGAGCGCCTCGCAAAACAGGCTGCGCGGTTAGACGGCGCTTCAACCGTGACCGGTGCTCGCCTCTCCGCCGCCATGGTTTTAGCGTGCCTCAGTGCCATCATCGTTGTCTTGCCGTGGCGCAGCATTGGAAAATACCATGAATACAGGGGAATCGGGCGCGCGATCCAGCGACAGGTCGACCGGCATGGGATTCAGGACGCTCTGGTGTTTGTAAGGACTACGAGGCGGTCTGATTACCAGGAAGCGTTTATCCTCAATCCGCCCTCGCTGGAAGATCCGGGTAACGTGTTTGCTTGGGATTTAGGTTCGATCCACCGCGGCGCAGTTTTGGCGCACTATGCCTCGAGACCGGTGTGGTTGATTGGTCGAAATTCGGAAACCGATCCTCTGAAGGTTATCGCGGGTCCTTTACCCCCCGGTCACGATCCATTCGGCGATGCTCCGGCGGTACCGGAATCGCTTCAGGCCGTGCTCAAATAATCAAGCGGCGCGTTCGTTAACGAGGTATCTACTGACCATGCGCCTTGAGACGAAGAAGGCCATTGACTATCACGCCGGTCGACCGCTTCTTGCCATTTTGCAATTGGCGGCCTGGGTCCTTGGCAGCGTGCTGCACCGGAATCACGACGTCGAGCCGGTGCGTTCCATTCTGATCACCAAGTTCCAGGGGATCGGATCACTCATCATCGCCAAGCCCGCGCTCGCGGAGCTGCGGAGGCAGCGTCCGGACGTACGGATTGTGTTCTGGGGTTCGATCTCGATGAAGGTGCTTGCGGATCAAATGCCCGAATTCGACGAGGTGCTCTTGTTTGACGATCGCAATTTGATCTCGGCCTGCCGTTCGCTCGCCGGGACCTTGCCTCGGATCTGGAGGATGCGACTCGATTGGGCGATCGATTTCGAGGTGTATTCACGCTTGTCGTCAGCGCTGATTACCCTGAGCTGTGCCCGGAACCGCACAGGATTTGCGCTGGAGCATATCCGCTCGCGACGAGTCCATACTCATTTAGTGTACTTTAACCGGTACCGACACCTCGCCGAGGCCTATGCGCGGATTGTCGGTCTACTACTGCCGTCCGGAGACACGGTGGACGTAACGAATTATGGAATCTGGCGCTTCGAGTTGAGCCCGCTCCCGTCGATCACAGATCGCTACTTCGTCTTCAATGTCCATGCGGGCGACCTCTCACTCGAACGGCGCTGGCCTAAAGCGTCCTTTAAAGCACTGATCCAGGACCTGCTGCGCCTCCGTCCGGATGCGGTCGCTTGTCTGATCGGACATGGTCCCGCGGAGGTGGCATACTGCGCCGATTTCTGCGAAGACTCGAGGATCCGGAATCTGAGCGGAGCGCTCTCACTGAAGGAGACCATTCAATTGATCGCCAACGCTGAGTTGGTTGTGACGAACGACACAGCCGCACTGCACTTGGCGCTCAGCACCGGGGCGCCGCTGGTCGGGCTGTTTGGACCCACGCGTGCCGAAACCTTTGTTCCGTCCTCGGGCGCGCGCGTGGCAACGGCTCAGATTCCGCTGTATTGTTCTCCCTGCGTGCACCATTGGGAACCGGCGCCTTGTCACGGAGACAACCAGTGTATGAAACGGCTAACCGTGTCGCACGTGCGGAGTTTGTGCTGTGAAGTGCTCGGCATTCCCGCTCCGTCCGGCTCGATTGAGGAACCGGACGCGTCGGATTTCTATCCGGGCCTTGTCTACAAACGGCCGCAGGGATGACCCTGGTGCCGATGTTAAAGTCGTTACAAGAGGGGCGCCGTTCTTGAACATCGTAGTCGGCTCAGGGCCAGCCGGGGTGGCCTGCGCGTCGGCTCTGCTCGACCGGGGGCTTCCCGTTCTGATGCTTGACGCGGCTCTGGATCTGGAAGTCGAAGCCGCCCGGCACGTTAAAGCCTTGGCCTCTACAGCCTGCTCATCCTGGCCTGAGGAGAGCGTATCTGTGTTGACGTCGCGTCGGCGGGCCATCAGCGGGGATGTGCCGCTGAAATACGTCTTCGGATCCGACTATCCATATCGGGTACCGACCGGTGCGGTGGACATCGCACAGCACGGTGCGCGGGCACTTCGGTCGTATGCGGTCGGGGGGCTCAGCCAAGCCTGGGGCGCCACGATCCTGCCCTACGCCGACGACGATATTGCCGACTGGCCGGTCCGCAGCGCGGAACTCAACCCTCACTATGAGGCCGCAATGCGTCTCATGCCGCTGTCCGCAGAGGATGACGATCTTTCCCGTGTGTTCCCTCTCTTCACGACAGCACGAGCGTCTCTAGCGCCGAGCAGACAAGCCGAGCAACTATTGAACACGCTGGCGCGACACCGCGACGAACTCCGCCAACGAGGCATCACCTTCGGACGCGCGCGGCTGGCCATACACGCCAGTGGCACAGATCGGGGCTGCCGGTTGTGCGGTTTCTGTCTGAACGGGTGTCCCTACGGTGCGATTTACTCGGCGGCGCATACTCTGAAACAACTCCTGCGACGGTCCGGTTTCATCTATCGTCCGGGCGTGGTCGTGCAGCAGGTGACAGAACACACTGACCGCGTAGTAATCGTTCTGGTCGACCTGGCCGCCGGTCGGAGTGAGGTGATCGAAGGTTGCCGGGTCTTCCTCGGGTGCGGATTTCTGAACACCACAGCTCTTGTCATGGATGCGCTTTCCCCGTGCGCGGAGCCGGTACGTCTGCCGAGCAGCCAGGCGTTTTTGGTACCGTTCTGGATGGACACATCCGTTCGAGACGTCGCCGCAGAGGCACAACATACGCTGTCACAGGTTTACCTCCACCTCGACCGGCGCGAGGTGACGTCACGGCGTGTTCAGCTGCAATTCTATACCTACAACGATTTGTTGCCCCTGGTACTCGACAAACCTCTACTTAAATCACTGTGGAGGCTAATCCCGTCGATGAAATCACGCGTCATCGATCGCCTGATTGTCGTGCAGGGCTTTCTACATTCGAGTGATTCCGATCCGCTGGAGCTGACCCGTTCGGAGCATGGGCGTTTCATGTTACGCGGACAGATCTCTGCCCGCACGAGAGCCACGGTCAAGCGCGTTGTCAGGACATTGTTCCGCGAGCGGTCCTCGATCGGAGGCACGGTCTTGCTGCCACTGCTGACATTTTCCCAGCCGGGTCAGAGCTTTCACAACGCTGGCGGCTTTCCTATGGCGGCGGATACTAAACCCGGCCAGTCCGATCTCTTAGGCCGGCCCAACGGCCTTCGTCGCGTGCATATCATCGACGCAGCGGCCTTCCCGAGCGTCCCCGCGACGACCATCACGCTTACTGTAATGGCGAATGCGCATCGCATCGGGAGCTTGGCTGATGGTTGAGCAATGCGCACGGTAGCTGTCACCGGGACGGGTGGTTACATCGGAGGCCGGCTCGCCCGGTATCTAGAGGAAGCCGGCCTACGAGTAGTACGTTTGTCCAGGTCGGCGGAGGCGGACTTGCGGTTTGATCTGACCGGCCCTCCGGTCCGCGCGGATGCGTTTTCGTCACGCAACGTCAGTGTGCTCGTGCATGCGGCCTACGATTTTTCGTTCCGATCCCGCGCGGACATCCAGCGCGTCAACGTGAAGGGGACTCTCGACTTGTTCGACAGCGCCCTGGCTGGTGGTGTGAGCCGCGTGGTGTTCGTGTCCAGCCTGGCCGCGCACCCCACATGCCGATCCCTGTATGGCAAGGCCAAGAACGCGGTTGAAGGGCACGCCACCAACGGCCCGGTGGTCATCGTGAAACCGGGAACCGTGTACGGCCCCAACGCGGGAGGGATGATGGGCACTTTGACCGCACAGATCGACGGTTCGCGCATAATGCCTGTGATTCGGCATCCCGGCAGCCTCTATCTTACGCATGAAGCCGACCTGTTCCGGCTGTTCGAAACGGTAATCAGCGGTGACCTGCCGAAATCGCCGATCTTTGCTGCCGGCGAGACCCCGTGGACCCTGCCGCGAATCTGCCGCGCGTTGCGGGGTGGCCGGGGGCCCGCGTTCTTGCCGACTCCCTGGTGGGCAATCTGGGTGGCGCTGAAGGTCGTCGAAACCTGCGGCGGGAGGCTGCGCTTTCGCAGTGACAGCGCTCTCAGTCTGGGTTATCCGGCGCCCCCGGAATATGTGGCGAGTTTGACTCGGCCTTCGTTTCCCTTCCGCGAGTTCCTACCCGGCGGCCGCCCGCGGTCCGGGTGAGCAGTGCAGAATGAAGCTTGCTTGCGGATATTCCGGATTATGGCGGAGCAGGCTCCCGTAACAAATCCTGGTCAGACAGTGAGTACGATTTTCCCGATATGCGCGCTGCTTTCCATCAATTCATGGGCTTTCGCGGCCTCCTTCAAGGGGAAGGTGGTATGAATGATGGGCCGCACGGTTCCGGCTTCCAGCAATGGCCAGACTTTGGTACGCAGGGATTCGGCAAGCCGCGCTTTTTCGTCGACGCTTCGGGGTCTCAGGGTCGAGCCGGTCAAGGTCAGTTGTTTCAACATGATCGGAAGCAGATTGATGACGGTTTTCGGGCCTTTCAGTAACGCGATCTGCACCAGCCTTCCTTGCGGAGCCAGGCAGGACAGGTTCCGGTTCAGGTAGTCGCCGCCGACGATATCCAGGATCAAATGGACCCCTGCATTTCCGGTTTCCGCTTGAATCACCTCGACAAAATCCTGCTCGCTGTAATTGATCGCGACCCGGGCGCCGAGGTGGCGGCAGAATTCGCATTTCTCATCACTGCCGGCAGTGGTGAATACCGTTGCGCCAAATGCGGCGGCCATCTGGATTGCGGTCGTGCCGATTCCGCTGCTGCCTCCGTGGACCAGAAACCGTTCGCCCTGGATCAGGGATCCTCGTTCGAAAACGTTGGTCCACACCGTAAAAAAGGCTTCCGGCAAGGCGGCCGCCTGAACGTTCGAAAGACCGCGCGGGATCGGCAGGCACAATGCTGCTGGCGCCAGACAGTATTCCGCGTATCCGCCGCCGGTAACCAGCCCGCACACCTCGTCCCCTATAGAGAGATTCTGAACATTTAGACCGAGGCTGACGATGGTTCCGGCTATTTCCAACCCCAGGATATCGGATGCGCCCGGAGGTGGCGGGTAAAGACCCTTGCGCTGCATGACGTCAGGGCGATTGACTCCGGCGGCAGAGACCCTGATCAGAACTTCTTCGTCGCCGGGTTGCGGGATTGGACGCTGAAGCGGGGAAAGTACATCGGGCTCGCCCGGCTTGGCGATCTCGATGACAGTCATTGAATCGGGCAGGGACGAATTCAAGATTTCTTCCTACGACAATCGAATGATCGGGCAGTTGGTTTTCGCGAATGCAAAAGCGTAGTCTTCTGCGCGGGCGGGGTCAATAGAATTCATCGGGACAGGCTTTGTACATGGTTTTGGAAACGCCAAATACCGTTCCGAAATAATCCCCTGTGAAGCGGTTGAAGTCGATAATACGACAGATCAACCGGATAAAAACTTTGCCCCACCGGTTGCCATCCGCATCAGCTGGGCTCGCTTGTTGAATTGGACTCGACGCGAGACACGCTGACGGCGCAAGCAGGGCTGGTGTGGTTCGGCGAATACCTGCACGCCATGGGTGTGCAGGGTCATTTCGACCGGGAGTTGCCTGGGCCGGCAAATCGGATAGGCTACCAGGCGTCGGCTTATGGCGTACCCTTGGTGTTGATGCTACAGGGCGGTGGGGGTTCGCTGGAGGACTTGCGGATGCTGCGGGCCGATGAAGGGTTACCGAGCTTGCTGAACCTGACTGTACTACCGAGCAGCGATGCGGCAGGCGACTGGCTGCGGCGGATGGGGGCTGGCGAGGGCTTGGAAGGGTTATCGCGGGTGCAGAGTCGGTTGCCTGGCAAGCTGCTGAGGAAAGAGGAGCGGTCCGAGTATACCCTGGATATCGACGCGACCCGGATCGTGGCCGAGAAAGAAACGGCGAAGTGGGCCTATAAGGGAGAGAAAGGCTATATTCCGTTGGGGTCTGTGAAGACCTGCCGGAAACTGAATCAGGGGAGCCTTCCCATGCCGTATCCCTCGGGGCGATGCTGATCGCCGGGATTTACGAAATCCTGCCGCCGGTCAGGCGACTCTCAATCAACGGACTTTCCTTTCGCAAAAACCCGCATTAGAATGCCTATTAATTACTCATTCAATTTTTTAATCGAAGCCTACCATGTCGAGACTTGGATTGCCACCTGTAAAATATTTTATATTATTAATATACGTCTATTTGCTAAGCTGTAATTTTTCAGATAACCGCGGTAACGATCCCGGTTATACTAATGAGACCCGACCCAACTTTATTTTCTTCATTGCTGACGACTTGAGCTGGAACGACCTCGGTGCTTTTGGTAACAAGGTGGTGCACACCCCTAATATTGACGCTTTGGCGGAATCAGGCATCCGCTTCGCCAAAGCTTATCTAACGACTTCGTCATGCAGTCCTAGCCGCGCAAGCATATTAACTGGTTTATATCCGCATAATACCGGTGCAATGCACTTGCATCAAGCCGTACCAGGTGATAAAATGCTGTTTCCGGCTTTATTAAAACAAAATGGGTATCATACGGCAAGTGCAGGTAAGTGGCATCTTGGAAGCCCTGCACAGAAAGCTTTCGATCGAGTAATAATTACGGACAGCGGGAGTGGAAGTGATAATTGGCTGGATACTTTACGAAACAGGCCTGCCAATAAGCCATATTTTATGTGGCTCGCTTCCATAGATCCACATCGCCCCTATGACGTGGATACCATTGAAAAACGCCATAACTGGCAGGACATCATTGTGCCACCCTACTTGGCCAACAGTAAAATCACCCGTCTTGATATTTCTTACTACTATGATGAAATAAGTAGGCTGGACGATCATGTGGGCATGATCATTGAAGAACTTAAAAACCAGGGCATCTATGAAAATACTATTGTTGTGTTCATGTCGGATAACGGACGTCCTTTCCCGCGTGCTAAAACATCGTTGTATCAGGAAGGCATCAAAATTCCCCTGATCATCAGTTGGCCGAATCATGTACACCCGAAAGAAATTAATGATCAGGTGGTAAGCAGTATCGATATTGCTCCTACTGTACTGGAACTTTCCAAGATCGCCGTTCCCCCTGAATTTCAAGGGAAGTCGATGGTAAAAACACTATTCTATCCAAACACACCAGTCCGTCAATACGCATTTTCTGAACACAATTGGCATGGCTGGGATGCTTATGAAAGAAGCGTTCGTAATTCAACAATGATGTACGTACGCAACGTGTATCCGCCTTACGCCGATTGTCGCATTGAGGACGCACCCGCTTTCGGCGAATTAATGCGGCTACACCTCGAGGGTAAACTATACGAGCGACAAGAACTGTGTTTTCTTAATCCAAGGCCAAAGGAAGAATTGTTTGACCTAACCAAAGACCCTTTCCAATTGAAAAATTTAGCTTTGTTGCCTAAGTATCAAGATCGACTTCAGCAAATGCGCAATGCCCTGTTGGAATGGCAAAAGGCTACGGATGATAAAGACTATTCACCCTATCAGCCATAATTAAAGCAGTATCAATTATGTAGGCCTGTCCCACTTTAAATTTATGCCTCGTGTTCCCGAATTTGATAGGCAGAGGCACATGAAGAGATTCAGTTGCCGACTTTCGCGCCTTCGAATCCACCTGCCTGATCGTTTTTCCCGGCTATCGCTTATCACCGATTGCGCTAATCGGTCCCCTGTCCGATTG
>JBOICY010000520.1:0-4274 GCA_050740335.1 Methylococcales bacterium
ACCCAATGGTACTTCCATGCGGATGGCGCGCGAATTGCTTGATCTGGGCATCAAAATGATCGACCTAGCCGCAGATTTCAGGCTCCGCGATCCATTGGAGTGGGAGAAATGGTACGGGGAACCGCACGCCTGCCCGGAACTGCTCGAGGAAGCCGTCTATGGGCTTCCCGAAGTGAATCGTTCCACGATTCGCGATGCTCGTTTGATCGCCTGTCCGGGCTGTTATCCGACCGCCGTGCAATTGGGTCTTCTACCCCTCTTCGAATCCGGTGCGATCGATACCCGCGGTTTGATCGCGGACGTTAAATCCGGGGTCAGCGGGGCCGGCCGGAAGGCTCAGTTGACCTCACTCATGGCTGAAACCGGGGAAAGTCTGAAGGCCTATGCGGTTTCCGGGCATCGCCACTTACCGGAAATCATTCAAGGGCTTTCTGGTTTCAGCAACGAAAAAATCGGTTTGACCTTTGTGCCTCATCTGATCCCTATGATCCGCGGAATCCATGCGACATTGTATGCGCGTTTAATTTCGACCGAAGTTGATCTTCAGGAGCTTTACGAGAAGCGCTATCAAGACGAGTTGTTTGTCGATGTTTTGCCTCCGGGAAGTCATCCCGATACTCGAAACGTGAGGGGTTGCAATCGTTGCCAGATTGCGGTTCATCGTCCTCGGCGAGGCGATACCGTGGTGGTTCTGGTGGTGATCGACAACCTGGTTAAGGGTGCCGCGGGGCAGGCCGTGCAAAACATGAATTTGATGGTTGGGCTGGATGAATCCACGGGGCTTGATCTGGTCGGCTTATATCCCTGAAATCGGGTTATTGTTACCTGCTCCACGACAGGCGATTTAGAAAATCTGAGCTAAACTTCCCTAAGGAGATTTTATAACTTGTCGAAATCATCCCGGAGATCGGAATCTACGCTGGATTCCTGCCGGTCTAAGAGACCGGCGGCCGGATTCAGAGTGGGGTTGTCTATGTTCGGAAATCGAAACAACAGGAAAATTAAGGCCAGTCGAGTTTCAACGGTGGTTGGTCAGGGAACCGAAATTCACGGTGATATTTCATTTACCGGCGGACTGCATGTTGACGGCGTGATCAAGGGAAACGTTACCGGCGATCCAACCGGTAATTCGATATTGTCGCTGAGTGAGTTGGGTATGATCGACGGCGAAGTTCGGGTTCCGATGCTGATCCTGAACGGTGCCGTTCTCGGTAACGTTTTTGCTTCCGAGCGCGTCGAACTGGCACCCAAATCGAGAGTGACCGGTGATGTCACTTATAATCTGATCGAAATGGCGGTGGGCGCGGAGGTAAACGGGAGACTGCTGCATAAAGACCAACCCACGGACAGGTTATCGCTGGGACCGGCAGTCAAGGTAACGGCTAATTTACAGAACAAAGATCGGGAAAAAACTCCTTGATCGGAGTCTTGACTAAAGTTTTATGAAACGACATACTGACTTTATTGTTTTGTAATTTAGAGAAATCGTATCGTGGATGTCACCCAAGCACCAGTTCAATTTACCGGCAGTGCGGCGGCCAAAGTCAGTGAATTGCTGACAACCGAAAATAACAGCAACCTGAAATTGAGAGTCTATATTTCCGGGGGAGGATGTTCCGGTTTTCAATACGGCTTCGTGTTCGACGAAGAGCTGAATGACGACGATACCCGGATTGAAAGAGACGGTGTGATGGTGTTGATCGACTCAATGAGTATCGAGTATCTGTATGGCGCTGAGATCGACTACAAGGATGATCTGAGCGGTTCCCAATTTATTATTCGCAATCCAAACGCCGCGACAACCTGCGGCTGTGGCTCCTCCTTTTCGATATAAATTCACCCGCGGCCCGGTCGCCGCAGCCCGTAGCGGATTTTCAAAAGCCGGAACCCGCGGCCAGCAGATGCTCGCGGGGCCGGGGCGCTGGCTCACTTACTGCGCCAGGGCCTGTTTGTAGTCAGCCTGGGCCAGCAAAGTGCTGCGATATAGTTCCAGTTGACCGAGCAAGGACGCGGTTGAAACCTTGAAACTGTTCAGGGAATCCTCCTCGATCGGCAGGGTGTTCGGAAGTTTCACGGTTAAGGGATTACGATGCACACCGTTAATTCGAAATTCATAGTGGAGATGGGGGCCGGTCGCAAGCCCGGATGCGCCCACGTATCCGATGGTTTGGCCTTGGTTAACGTGGCTGCCTGGACTGCCTTTCCCGAATCTGGACAGGTGCGCGTACACGGTGCTGCAGTTTTTGCCGTGTTGGACGATCACGACACGTCCATATCCACCTTGATGGCCACGGAAAGCGATCTTTCCATCGCCCGTTGCACGAACCGGCGTTCCGGTCGGTGCCGCGTAGTCGACGCCTTTATGGGCCCTGATCCGGTTCAATACCGGATGGTGTCGATGAAGATTGAAATGCGAGCTGATCCGCGCGAATTGAACGGGTGTGCGCAAAAATGCCTGGCGCAAACGATGGCCGTCGGGGGTGTAATAATCGGCGACCCCTTGTTCGTTGGTAAATCGAATAGCGGTATGAGATTTACCCCGGCTGATAAATTCTGCGGCGAGAATATTTCCCTCGCCGTAGAATTGATCATCAACGAACGATTGCTCGTAAATTACAGTAAATTCGTCGCCTTTTCGGATTCCCAGCGCAAAATCGATATCCCATGCAAAGATTTTCGTCAGTTCCATGATCAACTTGTCGCTGAGTCCCGCTGCCTTGGCGTCGCGCGACAGCGATGAGTGGATCAAGCCGTTCGCGTGGGCTGTTCGCCGTTCAGTCGATCTGCCTGATTGTGTAGTGACATAACCTGATTCGGTTTTGGCGATTTCAAGCGTATCGATGCGATTCAGGCGGTATCGCAGTCGTTCCAGTACGCCGGCTTCGCCGACTAGCACCTCGATTTCTTTCCCGGGGCGTACCTTGATGAGGTCTTCTGCAAACCGGTTCGAGGCTGGAACCTTGGGCAAGGTCTGTGTGTTGATTCCGGGTCGGTTGAGTATTCGTGAAAGTGTGTCGCCCCTTTGTATCCTATATTTTTGCCACCGGTATTTGACTTTTGGGGATTGGTTTGCCGGTTGGGTTTCCGTATCCTGCTCGGGCTGGACAAAATGGACTTGAGTGATTTCTTTTTGTGGAGTTCTGGAGGCTTGGATTATTTGCGACGGTATATCGGCGGGTGTCAAATCGGAAAAAGGCGTGCTGCTTCCAGTGGTCAAAAAGGCCGAACAAACCAGTACGAAGATAGAACAAAGTAAATTTTTCACAGTCCCCCCTTGGCTTTATTATGGTTCAATTTTTTTTGAGTATAGGGGAATATTTCCTTAGATCCAAATCTTTTTAGTCCCAGCAGGCCGGATTCCTTGGCAATGGACCGCCAACCGCTTGGTTTCGCCCCCTCTGCGTGCACATTACTTGTGCGCTGTGCTCGATGCTGGTGCGTCCTGAATGGCTGTTCCAGTGCATCCCCTTCCGACAAATTCGGCACATTCACGAGAAAACCAATTTTTCGAAATAATTATCCGAGCCTTAGGTCAAACTAACCCGGCCAGGGAAATCCCGATGTATGGATCAGTTCAGCGTTCCGAATATAAAGGCAAATACAGCGCCAACTACAAGAGCGTTCTCGCACGGAAAATTGTCGTGGGACGGAAGTCGAAGATTGCTATCATATAAACCGATCAGGGTTGTGCGAACGATTTAGAAACCCGTAGAGGAGTGTATGTCTGAAGCCGAATTGTTGTCGCTGATCCGCAGGGGGACAGAAGAAATTCTCACTGCGGAGTCCTTGGAAACAAAACTTAAGGAAAACAGGCCGCTTCGAATTAAGGCCGGATTTGATCCGACTGCGCCTGATCTGCATCTCGGCCATACTGTGTTGATTAGCAAATTGAAGCAATTTCAGGATCTTGGCCATGATATCCTTTTCTTGATCGGCGATTTTACCGGCATGATAGGCGATCCGACCGGTAAAAATGTGACTCGGAAGCCTCTGTCGAGGGAACAGATTGTCGAAAATGCCGCGACCTATGAAGAACAGATTTTCAAAATTCTGGATCCTGAAAAGACTTCGGTCAAATGCAATTCACAGTGGCTCACCGAACTCGGAAGCGCCGGTTTGGTTGAACTTGCCTCGCAACATACGGTGGCCCGGATGCTGGAACGCGACGATTTCAGTAAACGCTATAAGAGCGGGCAGCCGATCGCGATTCACGAATTTCTTTATCCCTTGATTCAGGGCTACGATTCGGTGGTATTGAAAGCGGACGTAGAGAT
>JBOICY010000521.1:0-21305 GCA_050740335.1 Methylococcales bacterium
CTCAAATGGTGCTCGGATTTGCTCGGCTGTTGCAGATCGACATTGAAGAAGCCAAGGAATCATTCAACAAAGCGATCGAGCTTGATCCTTCGGCGCCCTTACCGAGATTGGGCATGGGACTGGCCAAGATCCGCCAGGGAGATGTCGAAGAGGGTACCAAAGACATCGAAGTCGCTGCGATACTGGACCCCGAAAACGCGATAGTTCGAAGCTACCTGGGTAAGGCTTATTACGAGGGAAAACGCGGCAATATCGCCAGCCGAGAATACGAAATTGCAAGAAAACTGGATCCGAACGATCCCACGCCGTGGTTTTATGATGCCATTTACAAGCAAACAGTAAACCGACCTGTGGAAGCGCTGCATGATATGCAAAAGGCGATTGACTTGAATGATAACCGGGCGGTTTATCGATCCAGTCTGCTGTTGGATGATGATTTGGCGGCTAGGAGTGCGAGTTTGGGGAGGATTTATAACGATCTTGGGTTTCAGAGGCGCGGATTACTGGAGGGATGGAAATCAGTGAATACTGGACCGAGTAATTATTCTGCCCACCGTTTATTGGCTGACAATTATACGACTTTGCGGAGGCATGAAATCGCTAGAGTTAGTGAGTTACTACAGTCGCAGTTGTTACAACCAATTAATATAACGCCGGTACAACCCAAACTAGCGGAAAGTAACTTACTAATCCTGGATGGATTAGGTCCCTCCGGATTCTCATTTAACGAATTTAACCCACTGTTTACCCGTAATCGGTTGGCATTACAAGCCTCTGGAATTGTAGGCACTAATGATACCTACGGAGATGAAATTACTCAGTCTGCTCTTTGGAACCAATTTTCTTACAGTATAGGGCAATTTCATTATGAAACTAAAGGATTTAGAAAAAATAACGATCTTAATCAAGACGTATACAACATTTTTACGCAAGTTGCGATTACTCCAAATCTTAATTTCCAATCCGAAGTGAGGCAAAATGAATTAGATAGTGGAGACCTCCTTTTAAAATTTGACCCAACAGATTTCTCTGATAATCAAAGAAGAATCATACGAAGCACATCTATACGGTTGGGGGGTCGTTATGCCATTAGTCCAGAACATAATATAATTTCATCCTTTGTTTATACCAAACAGCACGACAACCTCAAACAAGGCGACCAAACGGTATTCTCGATACCTCAGGGATTTACAAGGATTGATGGGACAACGACTACAGATTTGAACGTTTCAAGCGATATCGATACCTATAATGGTGAATTGCAGTTGATATCTCATCTGAATAATTTTGTATTGATATCTGGGGGAGGTTATTTTAATGAGGGCAGGACCGACATTGAACGGTTAGTAAACTCCACATCCCTAACCACTACCTTTTCATTTCCGTTTCCTCCAATTGCTCCCACCACGACGACCACAATAGCGCCAATGTTGAATTCTACAGACTCTACCACAAAGCATGGTAACGTATATTTGTATGTAAATAACGACTCGTTTAAAAACATACTATGGACCGCTGGGATCAGTTACGAGTCATTCAATGAGTCATTGATCGCAAAAAACAGGTTGTTGATAGAAGAAAACAGGATAAATCCAAAAGTCGGGTTGACTTGGCAAATATTCGACGATACAACTTTCCGTGCTGCCTGGTTCAAGACTCTTAAGCGAACACTTTCAGGTAATGCCACTATTGAACCAACCCAAGTTGCTGGATTCAATCAGTTTTTTGATGATTTCAATGGCACAGTCGCAACCCGGTACGGTTTTGGTATCGACCAGATTTTTTCACCGAATATATATGGTGGCATCGAGTACACAAGAAGAAACGTCGATGTACCTATTTTCGATTTTGACGTAAATAGAATTGTATCAAGGGTCACGGAAAACCAAAAAGAGGAATTGGGTCGTGCTTACCTTTATTACACGCCATTTGAAACTTTGGCGCTGAGTGCTGAATATAGTTATGAAAGCTTTAAAGGGACTAATAAAAACAATAATATATCGCCGAAATCACTAATAACCCATCGCGTCCCATTACAAATTAAATATTTTTCATCTAGCGGTTTTTTTGCAAGTTTTGGCACAAATTTTATCAGTCAAAGCATAGAATTTGCGAATAACCAGGGGAAATCGGGTAGTGATGATTTTTGGGTTTCCGATGCAATAACTGGCTGGCGTTTTCCAAACCGAAGGGGCATTGCAACCTTTGGAGTAAGGAATTTATTTAATAGAAACTTTAATTTTCAGGAAACGAATTTCCAAACCGGTGTAGCTACACCACCGGCTTTCCAACCAGGACGTATCGTATTCGGTCAATTGATACTCGCGTTTTAATTAATATTTGAGATATAACCTTAATCTGAACATTCCAGTGGATCTATAGAGTTTTGAGATTTATTTATTACGGGTATTTTTTTATTTCATAGGAGAAATGATATGCGACAGAAAATAGGTGCTTTTTGGATGCGTCAACATGAAGGCTTAAAGGTCTTATACGTCGTTGTGATAGTTTTAGTTTTACTATGGGTTAAAGAAGTTATATTCGGATCTTCAGATGACAATGTAGTTTTGGATGGAAGTACGCCAAGCCAAGGAGTTGCGATCGTTGATAGCAATGGTAAACCTGTCAAAGCCCAGCCGTGCGGTGGAAAAAACGAACCACGGTGCCTCATTTTTGAGAAAGGGTTTAATACCATAGATCTGATTACCGTAACAATCGTTAAAGGGGAACGTCCAGATAATACTACCTGTACGATAACTTATCAAATTAGTGGAAGGCTGTACCAATCTCGGTATGAGATCCCAGGTAATGCTCCCTGTCCCACGCCATAGGAAATGGGGCGATCAACAATGTGAGCGCTTGAGGCAAACAAATTCTGCCCGTTAGGTCAATAGGATGTGCTGAGGTACGAAGCGCATCATTCGAGTGCATTTCGCGAGTGATGCTCCTCCTATCGTCGGCACATCCTATTTATTTTGCTTGGGGTTGGTGGCTACTTGTTTTGTTAGGGCTAAGATGGTCTGATCAGCCTGATTATAATCACATGGGAGGTCACAGATAACTACGTTGCCAAGGTTCCTCGGCATCATTTCCGACACCCACGGCTTGGTCCGACCGGAAGTCCATGGCGTGTTGAAGGGCTGCGAACTGATCATCCATGCGGGGGATATTGGTAAAATCGAAGTACTGGATGAATTACAGGGGATCGCGCCGGTTGTTGCGGTGCGTGGTAATGTCGATAAGGGGGCTTGGGCGAATGGGTTGCCGGAATCTGAAATGATCGAACACCGCGGGCGGTTTTTGTATGTGCTGCATGATCTCAACGCACTCGACCTGGATCCGGTCGCAGCCGGAATCGACGTGGTAATTGCCGGGCATTCGCATAAACCGCGCAATGAATATAAAGACGGTGTGCTTTACTTCAATCCGGGTAGCGCCGGACCGCGGCGTTTCAAACTACCGATTGGGGTAGGTAAAATCCATCTGCACGCGGACGGTTCGGTGGCGGCCGAATGGATCGATTTGGGAAGTCCGGTGCGACCGCAATCTACGCCAACGACTAACGCCGGAACCGATAATCCTAAAAAGGAGCAGTTGACGTGCGGCAGGCCGTTCGTGCTGAGCGAAGTCGAAGCATGAACGGCCTGCTACGAGATTGCCTCTGTTTGGTGAGTCTTTCAAAATCCCTCTTACCCTTCGACAAGCTCTCGAGAAATAACTGACTCACCCCTTTAGAATCAATATATTATATTTCTTAAAATACATTCTCGTTTGGATTTGCCTGCCGCCGCTTTGACGCCTGGACGACGCAAAGGGGCAATCAGAGCATCCAACTCGGCGTCAGTTTCGGCGATCAACGCGCGTTAGCGCTCACAGCAGGATGACGGGTTTAAGCCCAAGCAGTTTTGCGAACGGATCGAAATCTCGATCGGAATAGAGTAACGGCAGATGATTTTCTATACAGAAGGTCGCAATCAGGCAATCGATCGTTTTTCTTATCGTAATGCCCTGCTGACGCAATAAGCGATAATGATCAGCTGCCTTGATCGCACGCGCTATATTGCACAAGGATACCAGTTCAAGTTCCGTTAATAGATTTTTGGCGACCTTATAATCCGTGTCGGAACTGAATCCTTGTAGAACCTCTGCCACGATCAAATCACCAACCACGACGACTGTTGAAGAAAGCAAAGCGTCAAGCTTCTCGGTCTGAGCCGTAGTCCGGCCGTTAAAGTAATCGATCCACACGCTGGTATCGACCAGCACCATTAATCGGTTCTCATCTGCTCAAGATCGCCCTCCCACTTGAGTTTGCCTCGGTAGTGTTTGATATTCTCCTGCTTTTTAAGTCTGATCAGTGTCTTAAGCCCAAGCTCTACGGCATCCTTCTTGGTCTTAAGCCCGGTCAATTTAAGCGCCTCCTCCATCAAGGCCTCATTGATTACTATATTGGTACGCATTAGTTTAAACTCGTTGTGTATGAGTTTTAATTATCGTACACACTTCGCTTTAAAGTCAACGGGAGTGATTGCCAAAATTGCTCCGGCTTCAATGCGCCGCGTTAATGATTCGAGGCAAGCAGAATTTATCCGCCCGCGAGTTTCACGGTATGACCCTGTTTTTCCAGTTCCGCCTTCACGATCTCTCGCTGGTCCCCCTGAATTTCGATCACCCCTTGCTTGACAGAACCACCACATCCGCAGAGTTTCTTCAGCCGTGTCGCCAAACCTTCCAATTCGTCCTGCCCGAGTGCTAAACCGTTGATCGTCGTCACGCCTTTACCCTTGCGGCCTTTGGTTTCGCGGCGGATGCGGACGATGCCGTCTCCTTCCGGAGTCAAAGGCTTCGTTTTGGCCTTGGGCTCTTTGGCCCGCCCGGTTGCGGTGGAATACACGAGTCGTGAGTTGCCAGTCATAATTTATTCAAAACCGTAGGAAAATTCTTCGTTCTCCACGCTGATATGAATCCTGTCGATCGGCCGAGCATCCATCATCCGGGTCAGGATTTCCTTGCTGATACGCGGAAGCACCGTATTGGTCAGAATCGAATCGATCATGCGGCCACCGCTTTCGAGTTCCGTGCACCGGCTCGCGATCAGTTTCACGACCTCCTCGTCGTAGCTGAACGGGACCTTGTGGTTCGCTTGGATGCGCTTTTCGATCCGGCCGAGCTGGAGTCTCGCGATCGCCGAGATCATTTCGTCGCTAAGCGGATAATAGGGTATGGTCACGAGACGGCCCAGCAATGCCGGCGGAAAGACTTCCAGAAGCGGGGTGCGCAAGGCTTTGGCGAGGCCTTCGGCATCGGGCATCAGATCCGGGTCTTTGCACATATTCATGATCAGGTCGGTTCCTACATTGGTGGTCAACAGAATTAAGGTATTCTTGAAATCGATCATGCGGCCTTCGCCGTCTTCCATCTGGCCCTTGTCGAATACCTGGAAAAAAATCTCATGGACATCGGGGTGGGCCTTTTCGACCTCGTCAAGCAGAACCACGCTGTATGGCTTGCGTCTAACCGCCTCGGTCAGAATACCGCCCTCCCCGTAGCCGACATAACCCGGAGGCGCTCCTTTGAGAGTCGAGACCGTGTGCGCTTCCTGGAATTCGCTCATATTGATGGTGACCACATTATGTTCACCGCCGTACAGTGCCTCGGCCAGCGCGAGCGCGGTTTCCGTCTTGCCGACTCCGGAAGGACCGGCGAGCATGAATACGCCGATCGGTTTGTTCGGGTTGTCCAGACTCGCGCGCGAGGTCTGAATACGGCGGGCGATTATATCCAAGGCGTGGCTCTGCCCGATGATTCGCTGGCCCAAAATTCCCGGAAGATTGAGCACGGTTTCGATTTCGTTCTTGACCATCCGTCCGACCGGGATGCCGGTCCAGTCCGCGACTACCGAGGCAACCGCCTGCTGGTCCACGCTCGGGAGGATCAGGGGCGACTCCCCCTGCATGCCGGTCAATTGAGTCTGCAGCCCTTTCAACTCCTCCAGCAACTGTGTACGCGATTTCTGTGCACAGTCATTCGCGGATGCTTCGGTGCCAAGCGTCCCCGCAAACTGATCGGCGGCCGCCTCCAAGGCGCTGGCGGTACCTTCCACCTTGCCGCTTTGCTCGCGCAGTCGTTTGCGCAGGTCGAGGATTTTTCCGACCAGCTCTTTTTCTGCGTTCCAGCGTACTTCCAAGACCTGAAGGCGTTCTTTCTCTTGATCGAGCAGCTCGCTGGCCGCTTTTTTTCGCTCCCGGATATCGATGCCGACCGCCTCTTCGCGCCCGATAATTTCGAGTTCCGTTTCGAGCGCACTGATTCGATTGCGGCTGTCATCGACTTCGGCGGGCACCGCGTGCTGGCTGATCGCAACCCGCGCGCACGCGGTATCGAGCAAACTGACCGATTTATCCGGCAACTGGCGTGCCGGAATATAACGATGCGACAATCGGACCGAGGATTCGAGTGCCTCATCCAGCAATTGAACCTGATGATGCTTCTCCATGACCGAGGCCATGCCGCGCATCATCAGGATGGCTTTTTCCTCGCTGGGTTCGTCGACCAGGATCACCTGAAAGCGCCGGGTCAGAGCCGCATCTTTTTCGATGTGCTTCTTGTATTCGGCCCAGGTGGTCGCCGCGATAGTGCGCAGTTCGCCGCGCGCGAGCGCCGGTTTCAGCAGGTTGGCCGCGTCCCCGGTACCGGCAGCACCCCCCGCACCGACCAAGGTATGGGCTTCATCGATAAACAGAATGATCGGTTTCTCCGAAGCCTGGACTTCATCGATCACCTGGCGCAGGCGGTTCTCGAATTCGCCTTTCATGCTTGCGCCGGCCTGCAACAGACCTACATCCAGAGTACGCAAGGTTACTTCCTGCAAGGGCGGGGGCACATCGCCGCGGACGATGCGCTGCGCAAAACCTTCGACGACCGCGGTTTTCCCGACCCCGGCCTCGCCGGTCAGAATCGGATTGTTCTGGCGTCGCCGCATCAGGATGTCGACAATCTGGCGGATTTCATCGTCGCGGCCCACGATCGGATCCAAGGTACCGCTGCGAGCCCTCTCGGTCAGATCGATGGAAAACCGTCTCAACGCTTCCTGCTTACCCATCTGGGCGGGCGGCATCGCGCCGCTGGCCTCGCCGGGCACGGCCCCACCGCCGACTTGAAAACCGTCGGTCGCATTCATGGCGCCTTCCGGTGAACCCTTGACCACCTCGGCAAAGCGATCGGTCAAAGTGTCGGCCTTGATCTTATTGAATTCCTCGGAAATCGCGGCCAACTGTCGAGCCAGGTCGCGGGTTTTAACGATCCCTACGATCAGATAACCGGTTCTGACCTGAGCTTCCCCAAACATCAGCGTGCCGTAAATCCAGCCACGCTCTACAGCATCCAACACATGCGACGAGAGATCCGATATTGAGCTCGACCCGCGCGGCAGGCGATCCAGTGCCGAAGTAAAATCCCTGACCAGCCTCGCCGGATCGAGATTAAACTGGCGAATAATATGGTGCAGGTCCGAGTCCTGAAGCTGCAAGATCTGATGCAGCCAGTGAACCAGTTCGACATAGGGGTTTCCGCGCATCTTGCAGAATACAGTTGCGCTTTCGATTGCCTTGTAGCCGACACTGTTCAGTTTGCCGAACAGCGCGGCGCGACTGATTTCAGTCATAATGAGCACTCCCTGAAAATGCCTTTAAAATTCATCCCGATTGATATTTTCCCCGAAATGACCCTTGGTATTCTTTTAAAAAAACGAAGAACTTTCAATTTACCTTTATTAAGGGCTTCAAGAGCAGATCATCCGCATCCGATTGGTCCCGCCGTTCGCCGAGCCAGGTGGTCCAACCCAGCCTGCGAGTCCCGTCCACCAACAACGCCGGAATCTGGTCTTTCCGCAATATCAGATTAATATCCCAGGCTAATTCGTCGCCCGCGTAATTGCGGACCAGCGCCATCAGGTGATCCAGACATTCACCGCCCGGTAAGAAGGAATGATATCGCTCCAGATTCAAAGGGCCGATCGCGAGCCGGAATTTACTTTGACAACTGAAGACCCTCGCCCCGACGACCACCGATTCTCCGAGTGTTCCGGTCCATCGGGACTGGCCGAGACGCCATAAGCCGTTGTCCGGCAGGTCGAGCCATTCCCCGACAAATTCGAGAACCGCGACCGGAACCCGGAAATACGAGATCAATATGGACTCGAGACCGTCCGGATGACGGGTCTGGCAGGCCAGAAGCCCCGCGAAATGCAACTTGTACCGATCCGGAACCCGATCGAGACCGAACTGTGCCTCCATTCCGAGACCGAAAGTAGATCCCACATAATAAAGGAAGCGGTCGGATTCCGGCCGATCATAATGGACGGTTGGTTCGGTGTTGGCCCAGGCCCGGTAAAAAAGACTCAGCATCCGATGGTGGAAGATATCCGCAAAAGCCGCCAGCGTCGAATCGCGGTGATGACGGATCCGGTCGCGCGCATATTCGGTCAGGTGCAAGGGCAACGGTCCATTGGGACCGAATACCCCTAAGAACCGGGATCTTAGTCGCGGAGGCTGGCCATCCTTTCCGGATTCGAAAGCGGTAATCGTCGATGACTCGAAAGCCAGGGACGCTTCCTGAGTCAGTCTTACCGGATCTTCGGCCGGACGCTGGCTGGTTCCGAGGCGCGGCTTTTCGGGATGGGCGCATTCGATCATCCGTACCGCGTTCAAAAAATTGAAGGAGTACGGATCTTCGTTAAGCTGCCGTTCTATAGAGTATGACGCTTCCCGATCCGTGTCGGCCATCGCATGATTTCTCCGCGGTCGATTGTGGCAATCACCGTTTCCGTAAAGGTATTGATCGAAGCATAACGCGCGAAAAACTTCTCCAGCACGGCACCGAATAGAAACACACCGCTGCCTTCGAAACCCGATTCGTCGCAGACGACTTTGATTTCCAGTCCGCGGCCGAATGTAATCGGCCCCGGAATGGGAATCCGTCGAACCGCGTTTTGCGAAGTAATCGATACGACCCCATCGACCTGCTTGCGGATTGTGATATCGCCGTTGTCGCTGTACAACTGCAGCAGTTCACGCATCGCCGTGGCACCCTGTTTCTGATCCCGGTCCATTAATGAAAGGTAATTCAGCGCGAGATGACTGATCAGCTTCCAGGCCGTCGCGTCTCTCGCGATCGAGGGCCGAGGCCGGGTCGGGCCAGCCAGACACCGGACCGATTCGACCGGGGCTCCGGACTGTATCGAAAAATCGGTTTTGCCGGCATTCAAGGGTATGTGCAACGGCAGGTCGCGGTTTGTACACAGGGTGTTCAGCGCGAGTTGCTTGAGGTTGGATTCAAAAGGAGCCTGATCGGGGTCGACCAGGGAAATATAAGTCTCGCTGCCGATATAGCTGGAACGCGGCCCCTGCCGCCGTTGTTTGGTCGATAACACACGCTGTTCACGGTATAAGGTGTAATAGGCTTCTTTTTCGTGGTGACCGAAAAAGTGTTTGGAACCGTAGAATGGCAGAAACTCCTGTTTTTGCTCGGTCGAAGTACCATAACCAATCACTTCGCTGACCGCGCAGACTTCGTAATCCATCGGCCGGGTACGATCGGGGATGATATGGTACTCGCCGGTCCGATCGCTCAGGTGGATCCGGTCGGCCCGTTTCGGGAACAGATTGATCGCCGGGGTACAAAACAAAGCGAAGCGGCTCACGTCCACTGCATCGGTCAGTTTACGGTTTACCTGCTTCAGTAAAAACACCAGATCGATCTCGCTGCCCGCGCAACGCTTCAGTGCCGGTAACAATCCGCGAACTTCCGCGAACAGGAAACGTTCGGGGAATGCGAAATATTCCTGAAGCAAGCGATAGCCCTGAAAAGATCGCGAATTCGCCGGTAATAGCGCCTCATCGTCATCAAATCCCACTTGACGAAGCGGCGAATCGTTCAGGAACTGGACCCAGGGACGAGGTTTTTCGCTCGGCAGAACCGCGACCGAAACGGTATGGGCGATCATTTGTTCGTACAATTGAACCGCGAGTTCTCCGCTACCGCGCAGAAAAATGGCTAAGTGATCCAGTGTGATCCGGTTGAATGTCAGGCCGGCCGTTGCTCGGATCCGTACTCGAATGGCGGCCTTGGTGGAAGCCTGGGTCGGTACACCCAACTGGGAAATAGCCCCGGCCCCGGACAGGTATTCCGCGTCCACCAATTCCAGAGGCCACAGACTGACATCATGGGCCGTCAGATATTCACAAGCAGTCTGTTCACCCTTTCCGATCAGACTGCGCAGCGCAGTTCCGCGCGGAATACGGAAGCCTTCACTCAGAGCCCCTTCGGTCAGATTCGGAGCGAGTTGCACCACGGTCATTGAAGGGGTCGGCGCGAGATACTGTGGATAAATCATCTCCAAAAGGTGCTGGGTGAATCTCGGAAATTCCGCGTCGACCTTCAGTTGAATCCGGGCCGCGAGAAAGGCGAAACCTTCCAGCAATCGTTCGACATAGGGATCTGCGCATTCGAATCCGGATAGTCCGAGGCGTCCCGCGATTTTCGGATAGTCCCGCGCAAACTCACCGCCCATTTCGCGGATGTGCTGGAGCTCGCGGTTGTAATAATGGAGGAAACGGGGATCCATCCGCTTCAGCCGCTCAGGTCGGCGATTTCGACATGATGAGTGCCCAGGTCGATCACCGTCTTCAAAAACAGGCGTTGGGGCAGAGGCTGCGCCCAGAGGTCACCTTCAATTTCGAAGCTCATCGAATCCTGATCCATCCGGCCATCATTCACATTGACCCGGACAATGACCGAATCGTGCTGGATACGTGGCTCGAAGTCCCAGATGACTTGACGTAATTTGCGCTGCAATTCGCCCACATCGGTGCTCGCGGCTACGGTGCCCGCGAGGTCTGGCATCCCGAAGTTCAACACGGAATGGGACACCTCGGGAAGCTTTCCGAGGTCCTCCACGGCGTCAAGATTCGTGGTATTCAACAGCCACGACAGATCCCGCAGGACACTTTCCCGGAGTCTGCGCATATTCAGCACTCGCTTTTCTCTAGCCTCGTCTTTCTTATCCGGTTCATCGTCGGTTAGACGGTCGAGCAGCGCGGGCTGCAAACGCTCTTTCTGGGTCAGTTCGGCCATTGCTCGGCGAGATCAGTCGGCGCTGGGTACGTTTAATAGTATTCTGCGGGCATCCAGCAGCGGAAATTCGGCGACATCGGTTGCCCACAATCTCTGACCGAGACCTTCATAGACTCCGGACGCTTTCTCGATCCATTCGGTTTTTCGCGCGAGCCGAATCCTGGAGTCCGCGGAATTTTCCGAGCCTGAATAACGCGTCGGAATCAAGCCGACCGCCTGCCCTCCATTGGCCCACACGAACTGGGCGGGCGTCCATACAAAATCTCTGAGGTCTTCAGGCGCTTCGATCCGGATTTCCCGGATCTGATGCATCGGGATCCAATAATAATTCCCATTCACAATCGCCTCGAGAATCGGTCCAAGCCGGGCATCCGCATCGGCGATCCAGAGAAATGCCTGCCCGTCGATTGTTCCGGAACTTGCTGGGGCCTGCTCCAATGCCTGTTCACGCAATTCTTGAGACTGGCTGTATGCGCCTTGCGCGGAAAGACGAAGCGATTCCACCACCCAGGCAAGCCATTGCTGCGGGTCGCCGAAAATCAAGGGCGTATGTTTTCCGGCGAAAATCTCGCCGCGCAGCCCCTCGCAGTGGAGAGCCTCCCGATAGGTCTGCACCAACGGCCAGGTACTGACATCCATCCCCTTGATCACCTCCAGTTGGGTCAATGCGCGCTTCCATTGTCCCATCACCGCGAGCAGCTGAAACAGAAACACGCGATAGCGCAAGTTGGAAGGGTCGCTGCGAATGCGATCCTGCAAGGCACTCAAACACCCCTCGAGATCGCCATCTCTTAATAATTGTTCGACCGGCATAGTCGTGCTTTATCAGGATCAAGTTTTATTATGCAAAACACCCGGCAGTGTTCTTAGCGGACCAAGCCTCTTGCCTGCGCCGGGGTTTTACCAACAACCCAAACGGGTACGGACTGCCCCGTACCCGTCACGAGCGAAAACATAACCAACTCAGGCTTCTGCGCCTTCTTCTATGCTGTAACTGAAATTACCCGCCGATGCGGTCGCGCCCTTGTCATCCTGGGTAAAATATTCAATGTTGAACTTCGCAAAATTCAAGGTGCAATTCTCGGTCAATCGGTCTTCACCGCCGCTGCCACCGGTGGTAACGCTGGTGATCATGCATTTTTCCATGGTGAGTTCGATATACTTTTCCTGCTTTCCGCCGGCTTTCCGGACCAGTAGAAGGCATTTATCGATGTGGGTACCCAAAGCGCAAGCCTGCCAAATCGCGGGGGTTGCGGAATCGATATATTTTGTAAACGAAAAATCCTGGACGTTTACTTTCCCGGCCCCGCCGCCACCGCCGACATGAAACGACCCCGAGTTGGACTCACCCCAGCTCCAGGCCAATACATCACAGTCCTTTTTAGCGCTTTGGGCTTTATCCTTGGTTTCACCTTTGATTTTCGCTCCAAGGTTAATAAACATATCTACAGCCATTTTCTTTCTCCTTTGAGTCAATAATAACGTATACCGCAAATGAATCGTTTAGCTGCCGCTGCCTTTACCCCGATCAATACTCCTTTATCAACCCGGCATTACTAACGCGACGCTGTTTCGGGGGGTCTCAATATTCTTCCAGTTTACCTAGCCACCTCCTTTTACCGAGGGTAGTTTCGATACCAGCCGCAACGATACAGTCAGACCTTCCAGTTGATAATGGGGGCGTAAAAAGAACTTGGAAGTATAGTACCCGGGATTGCCCTCGACTTCCTCGACGGTGACTTCGGCGCCGGCCAGTGGCTTCTTGGCTTTCGTGATTTCACTGGAATTGACCGGATCCCCATCCACATATTGCTTGATCCAGCCGGTCAACCAGCGTTCCATATCATCACGCTCCTTGAATGACCCGATCTTATCCCTGACGATACATTTCAGATAATGGGCAAAACGGCAACACGCAAACAGATAGGGCAAACGTGCCGACAGATTGGCGTTCGAGGTTGCATCCGGATCATCGTATTCCGCGGGTTTTTGCAGGGACTGCGCGCCGATGAACGCCGCAAAATCCGAATTCTTTCTGTGGATCAAGGGCATGAAGCCGACTTTGGCGAGCTCGGCTTCACGCCGGTCGCTGATCGCGATTTCGGTCGGGCATTTTATGTCGACACCGCCATCGTCGGTCGGAAAGGTATGAACCGGCAATCCTTCGACCGCGCCGCCGGATTCTATGCCGCGAATCCGCGTGCACCATCCGTACAATTTAAAGGCCCGATTGATGTTCACCGCCATCGCATAGGCCGAATTCGCCCAGGTGTATTTGGAGCTGTCCGCATGTTCGGTGACTTCTTCAAAATCGAACTCTTCGACCGGATCGGTTTTCGAACCATAGGGCAAGCGCGCCAGGAACCTCGGCATCGCGAGACCGATATAGCGTGAATCGTCCGATTCGCGTAACGACTTCCAGGCCGCGTATTCGGGGGTCGAGAAAATTTTGGTCAGATCGCGCGGATTGGTCAGTTCACTCCAGGAATCCATCTGCATGACCGTAGGCGCTACACCCGAAATGAAAGGCGAGTGCGCCGCGGCCGAAACCTTGGCCATTTCGCCGAGCAGTTCGACATCCGGCGGACTGTGATCGAAATGATAATCGCCGATCAGGCAACCATAGGGCTCACCGCCGAACTGGCCGTATTCTTCTTCATAGACCTTCTTGAAAATCGGGCTTTGATCCCAGGCGGTCCCTTTGAACTTCTTGAGAGTTTTACCGAGTTCCTTCTTGGTGATGTTCATCACGCGGATTTTGAGCATTTCATCGGTTTCGGTGTTATTGACCAGATAACGAAGCCCTCGCCAGGCTCCTTCGAGCTTCTGAAACTCTTCGTGGTGCAGAATATGGTTCAACTGCTCGGTCATTTTTTTGTCCAGTTCGGCGATAATCGCCTCGATCGATCGGATCGCGTCATCCGAAACCTTTGCAACGTCCTTGAGAACGAACTGCGCCAAGGTACCGACCGCAGTTTCGACCGCTTCTTTGGCCCGGTCCGATTTGGGCCTGAATTCTTTCTCCAGCAAGGAAGAAAACTCGCTGACTTCGAGCGTGGTTTTTCCCGCTTGCGCTTCAAGTTTACTTTCTGCTTCTGCCATTGTGTTAGCCTCTCTCATCAGGAACGCCCCGGGTCCGTTCCCTGAAATTATTGATTCATCTGTTTTCGGAAAAGTTTCTCAACGCTCGGTTACGAAATCCTAAAACGATTTTTTCTAAAAAGCGGTAAACTTCAGGACGCCTCTTCGGAGCCTTTCGCTTCGGAACCGCTCCCCTCGGCCACGGCGTCCGGCTTCGGCGCCGACGCCAGCGACTGTAACAGAGTGGGGTCGTTGATTGCTTTCGCGATCAGTTCCTCGGCTCCGGATTTTCCGTCCATATAGGTGATCAGATTCGACAACTGTTCTCTGGCCGCAAGCAATTTATCCAATCCTTCGACTTTTCTCGCCACCGCCGCCGGTGAGAAATCGTCCATGCTCGTGAACGTAATATCCACGTTCAGATTGCCCTCCCCGGTCAATGTATTCGGGACACGGAACGCCACTCTTGGCTTCATCGCCTTGAGCCGTTCGTCAAAATTGTCCACATCGATCTCGAGCGCCTTTCTTTGATCGACCGGGGGGAGCGCTTCAGCCGGTTTGCCGGATAAATCCGACAGGACACCCATTACAAACGGAATCTGGACCTTTTTTTCAGCGCCGTATACTTCCACATCGTATTCAATCTGCACCCTGGGTGCCCGATTCCGTGCGATAAATTTTTGACTACTGCCTGCCATTTTATGCCTCCTGAATCAAATCATAATCTTCATTCGCTTTCCGTGCCCCGAAATGTCTCGACCTGTGAAACACCACCAGGCGCAAGATCCTTCATAATTTCCATAAAATCCTTCGATACCAGATTCCTGGCCCGCCGTAACAGAATCGGAATCGGGCTAGAAGGTTCGTGTTTGCGATAATAATCGCAGAGCTGATCGAGTACTCTGATCACGTCTTGCGGGCCCTGGATCGCCCCGGTGCTTCGCGGCGTGGCCGCAGTCGCCTGCGAACCCGGACCCGATTCGGATTGGTCTCCATCCGATCCCGCGTCTTCACCGGTGCGCGCGCTTATTCGCTGCGACAGGACCTGTTTGATTTCCTTCAGCACCGACTCCAAAGCGGAAAAGTCGGGAGAATCCTGCGCGCCGAGCCGGGATGTAAATGCCTGTTCGATTTTCTGCAGTTCTTCCTGACAACCTTTGCCCGCGGCGAATGTCGATTTCAAGCCTTCCAAATCACAATCCTTGAAAGCCGCGTCAATTTCGGCCAGGCTCGCAACTCCACTGCCCTCCGACCTGGGTATTCTGCCGCTCGCGATCTGGATATCCCGGATTCCGAACGAACCGATTCCCCTTGATTCGACGATTGGTACCTTGTTCAGCGGCCGGATCATTCGGTCGAAGTCGCACAAACCGTTCAAGACGTTGATCCGAAGCGTTGGATCGTTATCATCTTCCGGATCCAGCCGAGGATGGACAGGATCCCAGAATTGTTCCAACAATCCGCTAAAAAGACGCAAACAATCATGAAATCCAGGCAAGCCATCAAGATGCAAAGACGCTTCGGACAGAATTTTTACGATTCGCAAATCCCGGGTTCTGCCGAGCAGGCCGATCGCATCTTTCTTCACGGCGGACCAGTTCGGCGGCTCCGCTTCCTTAACCGAGCCGCCCATTTGCTGCTCGGGTCTCCCGAGCGCCGCTCTTTCGAGCGCGGTAAAAAGATGATCACCGTCAAGATCAACCCCGCAGGGTGCATCTTCGGACAAAGCCACCAAATAGCTATCCAAGTCGAAGTCGCTCATAAGCTGTCGTAAAATTTCCGAAATCCAAGGGCCGGGGAAACCGATCTTATCAGATCCTCTAGTTGCAAACCCGCATAAGGTAGAAAAACACCTTGACCAACTCATGTCAAGCTCCTTCTTGGATTGTCCGTGCAATATCATGTCTTAACAGGAAATCCGAACGACCGGTGTTCCGATTCCTACTGCCAGAGTCTACCCAATCTAATTAAACGCAATTTAATTATAACGGGATTTATAATACCGATTTAAAGTCTTCGCTTCCGGGTATCTCTTGACACGCGTTCCGGGAATACCCACTTGACAAGACGGCATCCTTCCGGTTCAGGCGGCCTTTGCCTGAACCACGATTGCGGTCACGTTATCGCGTGCGCCCCGATCCAAAGCCAGCTCCATCAATCGGGCGACACATTCCCGGGGGGTCCCGCTGGCAAGAACATCTCCAATCTCGGTCGCGGAAACTTCCTTGATCAACCCGTCACTGCAAAGCAAAAAGGTATCGCCATCCTCGGCCTCGAGAATCTCATGGTCCAATTCCAGGTCCGGTTCCGCTCCGACCGCCCGCGTGATGACATTACAATGTTCCGAACCAGACTCATTCACCTCCCTACCGTCCGGTCCGGCATCCGTGCCGGACACCGAATGATCCCGAGTCAGGCGGACCAGGTCGCCATGGCGGAAGCAATAAATCCGGCTGTCTCCGGCCCATACAAAACCGCAGTGTTGTGCGCTTGCGGTGAGCGCCACGACGGTAGTGCCAACCACCTGGTCATCATACGCTTCGGCCGCGAACTGATACAAAATCCGGTTGATCTGCTGCAACTGCATGCAGATTTGCGCGACCGCCTTCTCGACATCGCCGGAGACCTCGAGGTCTGCGAACGAACCGGTCACCATCTTGCTCGCGAGATCGCCCTTTATGTGACCACCCATGCCGTCGGCGACGATCCATAAACCCTTCGCTTCATCGACCAGCAGAGCATCTTCATTGACCTTTCGCTTCTTACCGACATCGGTCGCGCCGAAGGAAGTCCACTGCAACCGTTTCGACAATGACTCGGACCTTCCCGTGGCTTCCAGCGGCTTCCGGGGACGGGTCACCGACATCGTGTCGATCTTGGACGGGGAATCATCCGGCATTGTAAAGATCTGCGCGCGAGCGGTACGAATATTCCAGCCGTGCGCCTGCCAGCGACCGGTTAGCAAGGACGAAAAGGCATCGACGGGTGGAAGCCCTTCACAGGCGATCAGCGAGCCTTCGACCCGCTCCGAACCCTCGGTATTCCAAAGACTACAGGCAGGAATGTATTTTTCGAGTAACAGCGCGGAGAGCCGCGCGAACGCGGGTGCCAAGTAAAGGGCTTGGTTCATGCCGATCTGAAACGCGATCCGTCCTGTTCCATTCCGATTGTGGGTCTCGAAATGCTGGACATCTGGTTGACAGGCCATGGGCGATGGTAACTGCAACAGAGCCAGCGAGGTTTCGAATCCCTCCATTTCGAAATCGTTTTCGAGCGCGGTCAGCGCGAGGTTTTCAATCCGATCGAACCAGGGACCCAGGGAGCACAATAAATCCGGAAGCCCGCTGGAACCATGAACCGCGGTGACAATTGTGAGCGGAAAATAACGGCCGACCCGGTCCACGCTCGGCATCATCACTCCGGCCCAGCGCTGGCTCCCGCACAGCCCGGAACTCAGCACAAAACGCCATAAAGGACTGGTCAGATAGGTTTGCAGCCAGCTTTCACCCAGCTGTTCGCGGCTGGCCAGGACCGCGCTCTGAAGCCAATCGTCCCAGGGTTTGACAAACTCCATGGGCAGGTTTCTGGTTACAAAATCACCCCGCACCGGAACCTTTCCGTAAAATCCGAGCACCGTAGCCGCGCTACCGCTCACAGCTTGGCCGGACACCTGAAATTCTCCAGTTCGGAAAGGTTGAAGGGATTATCGACACTCTGGGCAACCAGTTCATAAGTCATCACGGAACCTTCGACATCGAAGGTGACCTGAAACCGATCCGCGGAACTGGTGTCGCTGAAGCGCGCCTTATCGAGAATTCGAAACCAGGCCCAGGACCCTTCTTCCAATTGACTCGTCATCCGGCCATTCAGCGATTCAGAAACCAGCCGGACCCTGCCGGCCGCGTCCGGCACTGGCCACTGAAAACGTTTCGCAAGCGGCGGTTGATGCCGGTACACATCGCTTTGACCATCCAGATCCAAAGTAAATTTGGCGACCCTGGGGTCCAGAGAAACCGGTTTCAGATCGAATTTCACCGAAGGGCGGTCCGTGCCTGCGCGAAAAAATACTTCCCGGATTTTTGCCGCATACTGAAACTGTTTGAGGGTCTGGGTGGAAACACCGATCGACTGCTGGTTGATTGCCTTGATTTGCCAGTCCGAGCGACTGGTGTCGACGAAAGCCTTGAGGTGGGTATTGAAAAATTGGTCCATTACGCCGTTCGCCGCGAAAAACCGGCTGAAGTCGTCCAGCGCAATTTCATCCCGGGCATCTTTAAACAAGGGATAACGATTCTCCAGGCCGGCCTTGTAGGCGGAGTATACCTCGCTTTGCCAAAGATCGTTCAGAGCCTTCTTGGCTTGTCCCAAAATAGCCGAGGATGATTTGACCGAGAAGGCATCCAACCAGCGCCTCAAGGGATCGGGCGCCCGTTTCGATTCCAGACCCAAACGGCTGATCACATCTCCGCCACCTTGCGAGACGCGGCTCATAGCGGTATCCAGAGCAGCCGATCCGCCGCTGGTGCTGCCAAGATCACTCATATAGGTGTAAAGGTCGCTCAGACTGGCCAGGATCCGGTCGATCGGAGGTGTTTCCCCCTGGACCATCGAATTCAATTGCGCGAAATGCTGTTCCACGACTTCGCCCGGGTTTTTGACAGCCAGGGCTTTCTTTTCGTCGCCGCGCGCGAGTCGCAGAATTTTTTCCATTCTACCGCCAAGCCCCGTGGATTTCGCCTGGGCTGCGTTCAGTATTGCCGCCTCGGAACCCTCCGGCGCTTTGGTCAACGCGGTATTTTTTTCGACCGCGACCAGAATATTCTTGATCGGGGAAATCGGGCCGGTCGCATATTCCAGCACATCCATCGCCTGGTTCACACTGTACACCTCGCGGAGTTCGATTTTCGCCAGAAGATCGTCCCAGTAGCGGATGTAGTCCTGAAAATACAAGGTCTGAAGATCGCTTTGTAAACGCTGGACATCCGCGGGGCTGACCGGGTCGGCATCGCCGAGCACCCAGTCTTGCTTAACCTGGTCTTTCGCGAGAATCACGCTTTCCTTGAGGAACACCTGATAGTAACCCGGATGGGTGAACAGGCCCGGAATCACCCATCGCGCCAGATCACCTGCGCCGGAGGAACGAAATACCCGGTCGCCGAATTGGCCCATCGCTTTCAACACACTGAAATCCAGCCGGGTGTCGACAAAGGCCTCGCTCTTCATCCGCGCATAGACCTGTTCGGCAACCGGAATTTGGGTCAGAATGCGCCGGGTCCTCAGGATCAGGCTCTGGTCCAGGGACACCGCGGCGAGTTTCAACGCCAGAAGACGATTCAAATGGGACAACAACTGATCCTGAACTTCCGGCTCGCTCTGGTAACGCTGATCCCAATCGAGGCTGATCCAGGGGCGGCCGAGTTGCGGGTCCATTCTTCCGGGTTCACCAAACATCAGATATACCCTGAGCAACTGATACAGTACATCGGGATTCCCTGTGCTTCCCGCGCGTATCCTGGCTTCCAGTTCCGCAATGATCGCCGGAAGATAGTATTTTTCTAGAATCCGTTCATATCCGGCCTCGGCCATGGGACGCAATTTATCTCCCTGGTAGAGACCGAATCCCATCGACCACGAGGTACTTTCCGGGAAAACGTTGACCGCCTGAAAAGCGGTTTCCAATCGCGGCAACTGGTTTTTCAAATCAGCGCCCGGAACCGGGGTTTCCGCCACCGCCTCCCGGTAACGCGCAGCCACATTCTGGATCTCTTCGATCGCAACTTTATTCCGCCCGAAACTCACACTCCACAGCGCTACGACACTTCCGATCAAAGCGATCGCCAGGCCGAATGCAATTCTTTGGGTCCAGATTTGTTTGCGTTCGATGCGCTGGTCGACACCGGTCAAGCCGGATTCTTGAAAAATCACATCGTGAAGCAAGCGGGTTATGAAATAACTCCGCCCCTGGCCGCTGTAGACTGGAACCGATTGACGATCCATGTTGAAGGACCTGGCGAGAATTCCCATCACCCGGTCGATCGGAGTACCTTCCTGGGTACCGCTGGTGAAATAGACACCCCGCAACAAGGTCGAAGAACGGTAGCGCGAAGAGCCGAAAGCCTCGGTCAAGAAACGATGGATCGCGTCTTTCAGCAGAAACATCTGCTGCGGGAAGCCGAAAATCAGACTGCGGCGCTGGATGTCGCGCTCATCCTGGACTCTACTGATCAGGCGTTCATCGATCCGCCCGATCAGGTCCGGGTAATTTTCGATGAACGAGTCCACGAAATCGACCGGCTGGTCGGGATTTTCGATCGGAAATGTCTCGCCCCAAACCTGGGCGCGCTCTTCCTTGCCCAAGTTGCCGAAAAAATCGTTGAATCCGGCGATCAGATCGCATTTGGTGAACAGCATGTAAACCGGGATCCGGATGCCGAGCTCCTTGTTCAGTTCCTGAATTCTTTGACTGATCGCGCGCGCATGCAGGATCCTTTCCTCTTCGGTTTGCTGCAGAATATCCGCGACACTCATGGTAACCAATACCCCGTTGATCGGGCGGCGCGGGCGGTACTTTTTCAACAAACCAAGAAACCCGAGCCATGCCGCCTGATCCACGGCTTGATGACTGTCCTGGGTCGTATAGCGCCCCGCGGTGTCGAGCAGCACCGCATCTTCCGTAAACCACCAGTCACAATTGCGGGTGCCGCCAACCCCGCGCAGCGATTTGTTTCCGAAGCGGTCCGCGAGCGGGAAATGGAGTCCGGAATTCACGAGAGCCGTGGTTTTTCCCGAGCCCGGTGGGCCGATGATCATATACCAGGGTAATTCGTAAAGATATTGCCCGCCTTTGAGGCCTTTCGAGCGGATCTTTTTGAGCACGCCGAGTGCCTCTTCAAAATTCTTGCTCAAGATTCCGATTTCTTCCTCGGAGGCCTGCGACAGCAGTGAGGTCTCGGACTCGGGCGCGGCGAGATCCTGAATCATCTTCCGGTTGTTACGAGTCGCGACCAGATGCCGGCGAAGTATAATGAGCCCCGACAGGATCAGCAGAACCAGAATCGTCAACAAGCGACTCAATTCGCTTTCCAGCGGAG
>JBOICY010000522.1:0-8287 GCA_050740335.1 Methylococcales bacterium
AATGTCGCCGCTTGGTTGTTTGTGGATCTTCCATGCTGTTATACTGAAGCGGCGGGGTTTTGTTCAGCAGTTTATGCGGCAGAGCTTTCAAAATGAGAATTGCTGTCCGCTGAAATAATGCCAGCGCAGGTAGGCTTCTCCGAATAACCAGGCGAAAACAAAGGTAACGAGCCAGACCAGCAACATTAAAAATACATTACGCAGCTTGTGCGATTCCATCACCATTTCGCGGATCGCGTGATAAGGTTACGGGGGAATCAGAGGGTTTTTTAACTCGAAATCCGCGCCTTCAGGAAATCGATCAGTTCGTTCACGGGAATTTCCTGAATCTCCGCATCGCGGCGACCTTTGTATTCCACCGTACCGGAGTCCAGCCCGCGGTCACCGATAACGACCCGATGCGGGATTCCGATCAATTCGATGTCGGCGAACATAAAGCCCGCGCGTACCTTGCGGTCGTCATACAACACATCGATTCCCGAGTTAAGCAAATCTTGGTATAACTTTTCGGCGGCTGTTCTGAGCCGTTCGGATTTGTGCATGTTCATGGGCAGCAAGGCGACTTGAAACGGGGCGATGGCCTTAGGCCAGATAATGCCCTTGCCATCGTGATTCTGCTCGATCGCCGCGGCAATGACCCGGGTGACCCCGATTCCGTAGCAGCCCATGGTCAAGATGCGGCTGTGACCGCTCTCATCGAGCACCACCGCATTCATGGTCTCGCTGTATTTGCGGCCCAGTTGAAAGATATGTCCGACCTCAATACCGCGGGCTATTTTTAAGGTTCCTTGACCATCGGGGCTCGGATCGCCCTCTTCCACTCTGCGGATATCCTCGATCCGCGCCGGAAGGGGCAGATCCCGTTCCCAGTTAACCCCGGTCAAGTGCTGGCCATCCTGATTCGCCCCACAGACAAAATCGGTCAGTGTGACCGCGGAGCGATCCGCGATAATCGGGATGTTCGAGCCCACTGGCCCGAGAGAGCCCGCCGAGCAGCCTGCCGCGGACTGTATTTCCTCATCGCTTGCGAATGCGATCGGCGAGGCGATTCCGTCCAATTTTTCGAGCTTGATCGGGTTCAATTCGTGGTCACCGCGCAGCAACAGGGCTACCACCGAAGCGTCTTCGGATCTAACCAGCAAGGTCTTCAGGCACTGAGCCGGTTTAATCCCGAGAAAGCCACTGACTTGATCGATACTGTGTTGACCCGGGGTATCGACACGGGTCATCGTACGTTCGGGATTGCCGCGGCTGCCGATCGCGAGGGCTTCGGCGAGTTCGACGTTTGCCGCGTAGCCGCTTTGAGTCGAGAAGCAAATCGCATCCTCACCCGATTCGGCCAGCACATGGAATTCGTGTGACAGGTTACCGCCGATCGCCCCGGAATCGGCGAGTACGGCACGGTATTCGAGTCCGAGCCGGGAAAAAATTCGGCAATAGGCGTCATGCATCTCCCGGTAGGTTTCATCCAATGAATGTTGCTCCAGATGAAAGGAGTAGGCGTCTTTCATGATAAATTCGCGGGCGCGCAGGATGCCGAAGCGAGGTCTGATTTCATCCCGGAACTTGGTCTGGATCTGGTAGTAATTGACCGGCAGTTGCTTGTAGCTTTTGATTTCGTTTCTGGCCAGGTCGGTGATAATTTCCTCGTGGGTCGGGCCCAGGCAGAATTCCCGGTTGTGCCGGTCTGTTAGACGCGCAAGCTCCGGACCGTAGTGTTCCCATCGGCCCGATTCCTGCCAGAGTTCCGCGGGTTGCACCGAAGGCATCAGAACTTCCAGCGCACCGGCCCGGTTCATTTCTTCCCGGATAATGGCTTCGACCTTATGCAAAACTTTCACTCCGAGCGGCAGCCAGGTGTACAGTCCTGCAGCCAGTTTACGGATCAGACCGGCGCGAAGCATTAATTGATGGCTCGCGATTTCGGCGTCCGCGGGGGTTTCTTTCAGGGTATTGAGTGGAAAATTTCGAGTTCGCATGGGCTTAATGGTTTAGAAACCAATCCGGTGGAAAAGTCAAATCCTGGTCAGAGTACAGAATGCCTGCGGGTTTTGAGACACGGAAGCATTTTTATCGCATAGGGAAAAACCCGGCAGGAATTCGTAAAGGCGCGCAGTTTACACCAATGTGACAGGACTATGAAACAGGGCGCAAATGGGTTGAAAGTTTGAGCGAACTGCGAGTCAACGGCAATCTGCAGTTTGGAAAATTCACCGTTCGCTGCAGGTTCGACTATAGTTTTAGGATCAAGGGTGAATCTGATAAAACACCATCGCCGCAAACAACGAACGCAGAGCTTCGGTTCGTTTGGTGCATTGCGACACGATTAAGGTCTGGCATTCCTCGTTTCCCGAAAAAAATAATAAAAGTTTGGGATTTTTCCGAGACCGGCGCATTTTTATTGTGCGAATGGACGGAAATGCCACCCCTGGGCAGCATGATTGAAATCCAGGTTTAAGGTCTGGCGGAACCGGCTCCGCGGGTCAAGGCAAAGCTGGTTCGCTATCGGGAATAAGGAGTCGGGGTAGCCCTTAGCGAGGACTAGGACCGGACCAAACCGGTATTTCGTTTCATTCTGAGCGGAATGGCTCCTTGGCGGCTGCCTGATCCCGTAGGCTTTGCCATCCAATTCCGGCCAATTTATCCCTGAACCGGCAAAACTCCGTAAATCGATCCTTGATTTCAGGGCAAGTCCGAATCAATCAGAGGCCTCTAAAACTATCGATATTCAATCCGGCTTTTGTTCTTCCGGATTCCCTTCTTCACGGTTGCTGACTTTAACATTTGGAAAAGCATTCCAAAACGCTTTTTGCAGCGATTCCATCGATTGCATATGCGCTGGAAAATAGGGTTTCATCAGATTGAAGGCGTCCAAACCGGAAACCCCCCTGGTCAACTCGTCCCGGATTTTTTCCAACATGTCCCTTTGCAGGGCTTGAACATCGGGAAGCCCGAAAAAGTCACGGACTTCCTGGGGGCTTGCATCGATTTCAATGCTAATTTTCATGACAGTTCGTTCCAATATTTTTCTAAAGACCTGGGACGAGCGGGCCGGTGGAAATTTTCGGAAATCGGATGAACGGGATTGGTACCGGATTTACAGGAAGAAGGCGACCGGGCAGTTAGCCTTATAGTACCAGTTTAAACCAGTCCGCGAACGATCTATATTTTTGTTGGGACCCGGGCCGGTTCAACAGATTCGACATATGGCGTTGCCGGTGCCGCATCGAGGTTATGTTTGTGGCAGGGGAGGGGCAGAGTTTATTTCAGATTGCCGAATACCTTTCGAGGATTGAATGAAAGTTCCCGCGCCATATTGCGATAAACTCTTTTCGCTTTTTCGCTGTCGGCGGGTGGCAACACGATTTGCAGCGTGACGTAAAGATGACCGCTCGGCGAACCTGGAATGCCGCGGTCTTTCAATCGGATCCGGCTGCTCTGTTTAGACCCGGCCGGAATTTTTAGTTCGGCAGAACCCTCAGGCGTGGGGATTTTCACGGGTGCTCCGAGCGCCGCTTCCCAAGGGGCAACCGGTAAATCGAGATAAACGTCGGACCCCTTTACCGTGAAGAACGGATGCGGTCTGAATTCGATTTCCAGGTACAGGTCGCCGTTCCGGCTCCCGCGAATCCCCGGCAGCCCCTGGCCCGCGAGCCGGATGCGCTGTCCTGCTTTGATGCCCTTCGGAATGCGGATATCCAGTACCCGTTCCGCGGATTGCGGCGAATCGTGGCTGTCCTGCATGGGGATGCGCAGCGTGAGCCGGCGGTTTGCTCCGTGACAGGAGTCGCTCAGATCGATCTGGATTTTGGCGTGGTGATCCTTTCCGGCGAACCATCGCTTAGCTGTTGTACCGGACGACCACCGATGACTCCAGTTCAACAGCGATTCGAAAAAATCGCTAATACCGGATTTAGAACCCCGCTCGAGTCCGCTTTTCGAAAAGCCGAATCCGTCCCGCCAGCCAGGCGGTTGGCGAAAATCCGGGGTGGATTGCCATGTTTTCCCGATTCGATCGTAGGCAGTCCGTTTCCCGGGATCTTTCAGAACCTCATAGGCTTCGCCGAGTTCTTTGAAACGCTCTTCGGCATTTTTTTCCTTGCTGATATCCGGGTGGAACTTGCGAGCGAGTTTTCGATAGGCGGTTTTGATCGCGTTCTGTGTGGCGTTTCGGTCGATACCGAGGATCTTATAGTAGTCTTTTTGTTGCATCCGGATCGTTTTTTGTCGCATGGATTTCGGTATTTCGGGTCCAGATCGGCTCGCTGCTTCGATGTTGATAACATTGGCTATTGTCAGTTGGATGTCAATAGCCCGCCGGGATTGAAAAACCACTACCAATCAACGCCCGATCGACCGATTTCCGAAAATTCTCGCAAGAGTCTATAATAACTCTCCTTTTTTTGTTTACCCCGGTCACCGGCCGCATGATTTTGTGCGGCCCGCCAACAGGATTACCCAATGCCCATCGAAACTCCGAAGCTCTCAGGATTTAACCACTTGTCTCTCGCCGAACCGGTGTTGCGGGCATTGCATGACGTGGGTTATGAAACCCCGACACCGATTCAAGCCGAGGCTATTCCTCCGTTGCTCCTGGGTCAGGATGTGCTCGGCCAGGCCCACACCGGCACCGGCAAGACCGCTGCCTTCGCGTGTCCCTTGCTTTCACGTCTGGACATCGCTCGGTTCGAACCGCAGGTCCTGGTGCTCGTGCCGACGCGCGAACTGGCGATCCAGGTTGCCGAAGCATTTCAGCGTTATGCCGCTCATATCAAAGGCTTTCATGTAATGCCGATTTACGGGGGGCAGGAATACGGTTCCCAGATTCGGCAGTTGAAACGCGGGGTCCATGTTGTGGTCGGCACTCCGGGCAGGGTGATGGACCATATGCGGCGCGGTACTCTCGTTCTCAACGGATTGAGCGCCCTGGTTCTCGACGAGGCGGATGAAATGCTGCGCATGGGCTTTATCGATGACGTCGAGTGGATTCTGGAGCAGACCCCGGCAAAGCGGCAGACCGCACTGTTTTCAGCGACGATGCCGGAATCGATCCGCCGCATCGCCGAGAAACATCTGAATCAGCCTCAAATCATTACCGTGAAGGTCAAGACCCGTACCGCCGATACCATCCGGCAACGCTACTGGATGGTCAGCGGGGTCCACAAACTCGATGCTCTGACGCGGATCCTGGAAGCGGAACCATTCACCGGCATGATCGCTTTCGTGCGGACCCGAAATGCCACCATCGAGCTCGCGGAAAAGCTTGAAGCCCGCGGTTATGCCTCGGCCGCTCTGAATGGCGATATTCCGCAAAAACAGCGGGAACAAACGGTCGATCGTCTCAAATCGGGCCGGCTCGATATTCTGGTCGCGACCGACGTGGCCGCGCGCGGACTGGATGTAGATAGGATCAGCCATGTCATCAATTACGATATCCCCTACGATTCCGAGGCCTATATTAACCGGATCGGACGCACCGGAAGGGCGGGACGCAAAGGAGAAGCGATCCTCTTCATCGCACCCCGTGAAAAACGGCTGCTCCGAGTCATCGAGCAAGCGACCAGGCAGAAAATCGAATTGATGGAACTGCCTTCGACGGAATTGATCAATGACAAGCGGATGGATCGGTTCGCGCAACGAATCACCGACACCCTGGGCAATAATGAACTGGAATTTTATCAGCAGCTGCTCGAGAAATATCAGCGGGAACACAATGTGCCGGCGATCGAAATTGCCGCGGCGCTCGCGAAACTGCTGCAGGGAAACGAGCCGTTATTGCTGAAATCGCGATCGGAGGGAAAACCGCACCGAAAAGAAAAAGACCGAAACCCGGACGAAGCCAGCAACAGACCGGCGCAAGACAGATCCGGCGAGCTCGGCAGCCGGCCGTACCGGACTGAACGATATCGGTTCGAGGTCGGCCATCATCACGGCGTGAAGCCTGGAAATATCGTGCGCGTGCTGATTGGCGAAGCCGGATTGGAGAACCAGTATATCGGGCGGATTGATATTCAGGATGAATACACAACGGTGGAATTGCCAGAAGGAATGCCCAAAGAGGTGTTTCGAGGACTCAAGAAAGCGCGGGTTGCCGGGCAGCCTTTGAATATTTCACGAATCGATTCCGCTTCGGACTGGATCCCCTCGAAGAAAATCGGCAAGCCGCCAAAAATGAAAAAAGTAGGACAATGAAATAAGATCGTTCATCATTTTCGAATGGATGCGGATATTCGGAGTGCAATGTCCGATGTGGAAGTCCAATAGTTGGGCTTTTACGAGACCCTCGTTCGGGGTTCAAGCGGTCGACTCAACAAACCGCCGATCCGTGTCATCGAGTGCGGTCACCCAATCGTCGGCAAGGTACCGAGCAGATCCTGCCAGACTTGGATTTCGAGCGCTTCGGAGGATCCATAGATCCGTGTGATCGCCTCGCCTTCGCGGTTGTACAATTCGATCGCGCTGTCCAATCGGCCGGATGCGGGTTTAGTGACCACCCATGCGCTGTCAATCTCCGACAGCGTAATCGCTAACGACCAATCCTGGCCGGACAGAATCAACTGTCCGCTTTCGAAGCACATCCCGGATAGTTTACCGGCACGAATCCTGGGTATGCCGGCATTGGCTGATTCGAGCCTGCATGGTAATCGGGTTTCCACCAGGAGTCCGAGCCGCTCGAATATCGCGGCGATCGGAACCTGACTCGCCCAGGTGTCGCCAACCGCGCGCAAGCCCTGTAATTCGGACATGCCATATTGTTTCGTCAGCCGGACATGCTCGCGGTGGTCCGCCAGTGCGAGCCACCGCTTGCGAAACTCTTTCACGTCGAATGCCTGAACGAAAGCCGGTTGTTTGGCCTGGAGGAGTCGCTCACCAAGGCCGTGCTCCGGATTCGTCGCCGGCGATAATTTTTCGACCACGGCATCGCAGGCATCCAGGCTACTGCGCCGGCCCAACCGGTACCCCTCATTCGACGCAGTCATCGGCCTGAATTCCGCGCTCTCGCCTGGTGTTTGGCAGCGGATCTGCCGCTTTGCAATGGCATAGCTTGTGAATAGTTTGGTCGATGCTTATCCGGTTGCATGCCAAAGGGCCGGAGCGATGCTAGATTTTCGGTATCGACCCACGTGGTCTCCCGACGACACTTCCAGAATTCCTGCCTTGCGACGATCAACTCAGCGCTCTCCGTAGCACATCTTCGACGGCCCGGCGGTGCCTTGGCAAGGAACCGGATAAGCATGGTTTGGTCTGCATATCGATCCGCGCCTACCCTGCTTGGTCTCAAAGTTGAATTGCTAAGATTTCGCTATCCGGAGCGAGGTTATCACCCGACCCTTACAACGGTGTTACAAGCATCTCAAAGCAAGTTCGGCGCCAGATACCTGACATCACTTGAAAACCTCCGCAGACCGGCCATTCCAGGGTCGGCCAGGCATCGAAATTTCTCGGTCCGGGACAGTGTTTTGGGTGAAATGACCTATTCGAAGGACTCGCATCCTGGAATTGACACACTTTGCTCCTGGAGGAAAATGCGGTCGCGGCGGGTCGGTACGACTCAGCGGTCTCGATGCTTTACCTGCTGAAGAAAACGCGAGCGCGAGCCCGTCCGGGAATTGCGGAATGGAAATTCCCCAGGTTCGCGGGCAATTAGGATTGGAGATTCCGCCCCTTATAGATAACCAAAGGCGCAAATTTTCGAATGAACATAAAAATTCGTTCGCCCGCTGATTTGTTTTGGTGAGCATTTGTGCAGAATAATACGATCGTGCAGACAGATTGCTGGCCCCGTAAAAACAAGGGCTGATCTCGCTACAATCTCCACAGGGCAAATCTGTTCTAACCCGCCTGTGGTCGAAGGGCGATGTGTCGACGATGGCGGCGGAAGTGGGTAAGGCGGTGTCTGATATCGCTGGTGTTGATGGGACGAGTTGAGGACAGGATTAATTTACGGCGGAGAGGGAAATTACGTCGTTGTTGTGCGCAAGCGTATCGCCCAGCCGTTCGGAGGGTTGGGATGGAATGGCTGGCAGGGGGCGGATTTGTGGGCGGGGTAGTGTTGCTGCCTGGCGAACCCGGAGGCACGATGGGTGGTGGGGCTTCAGGAGTAGGCCGAACCCTCGGGGCATCGTGTTGTTGGTCATGCGCAGGTAGTCCAAGACTAGCCCTGCCCTGCACCCGAAAAAAAGTACTGGACACAAATTAGGAAGCCGTTCATTAAGGCGGCATGAAAACACAACACCTGATCAAACAAACTTTATCGCGGCCGGAATCGGTTGTGGTTGTCCAAGAG
>JBOICY010000523.1:0-30880 GCA_050740335.1 Methylococcales bacterium
GCACATGTCGTAAATCGTCAACAGCGCGATCTGGGTTGCGGTCAGTGCTTCCATTTCGACCCCGGTCGACGCGAGTGTCCGCACTTTGACCCCGCAGCGAATCCGGTTTTTTTGCGGCTCCGCTTCGAAGACTATGTCAACATGGGTGATCGGAATCGGGTGGCACAAGGGGATCAGTTCCGCGGTTTTCTTGCAGGCCATGATCCCGGCGATTCGGGCGATTCCGAGAACATCCCCTTTTTTATGCGTTCCCTGCATAATTATATCCAGGGTCTCCGGCTGCATTTCGATAAAGCCTTCGGTCAGCGCTTCCCGATGTGTCGGAATTTTGTCTCCTACATCCACCATATGGGCCTCGCCATCCTGATTGAAATGCGTGAGCTTGATCATGTTGCTTTCAATAAACTCAGTGGGTTCGTGCCGCGGCTAAGCCTGGATGCCGCCGGGCCTCGCTCGAAAATCTCGTGAACTATTTTAACGTCGGGGCCCTTGCGGCCGCGATCGGGACCTGAACTCGACCGATCATACCAAGTTTCGGGACGGCAACCTATTCCGGATCGTGAATATTTGCGTTTTTGACGTGAAGCTTTACGGTTCACTGATTCGACAAGCCGGATATTCTGTAATCCGTTGTTTGGAATTCATGGATAGACGGAGAGAAATATGTTGACGAATTTGCGGGAATCAGGCTCCAGACTGCTCAAATCTTATGTTCTGTGGGGTTATGGATGGCAGCGCAGAACGCACACCGACTTCGGTCGGCGGGTCGTGCAATGGAGACATCCGCATACCGGTCTCTGGTACCGTGAAGCCACCGCGATGCGAATTCTGACGGTTGACCTGATGACTACCTATAACCGTTGAAAACCGTTCTATTCAGTGAATTTGCTCGTTTTGCGAATCGTTCATTTCGATGACCAGGGAAACCCTGCGGTTTTTCGAGCGACCCTCGGGCGTTTGATTACCGGCCCGCGGTTTTGTGTCCGCAAAACCGATGGCCCTCAGTCGATCCGGGTCCACCGAATGATCGATCAGGTAACGGGCCACGCTACTGGCCCGGCTGGCCGATAATTCCCAGTTCGACGGGAAGCGAGCCGTCGCGATCGGTACATTGTCCGTATGCCCTTCGATATGGATATTCCCGGGCTGGTTTTGCAGGAGGTTCGCGAGTTCGTCCAGCAAAGTTATGCCGTTCGGCTTCAGATCGGCCTCCCCGGTCTCGAACAGGATGCGCTCGTTCACTTCCATGCGAACCGCGTTTTGAGCCTGCGAAAGCTCGATCAATCCGTCCAGCTTTTGTTCAGAAATGAGACGCTGGTAACGCTCGACATCAGTTTGCTTTGTGAGGCCGCGCGGGCCCTGCTGGTCAAACTTTCGGGTCGGTGGACTCTCGACAGGGACGACTGTTGGAAATGCAGTGGAGGTCAATTCAGGGAAGTCTAGAATATCGATTGGATGGATTGAAAGGTCCAAATCCTTGAGCGTTCGGTCTAACAGTTGATTGCGTAGATTCCGATCCGCAAGATCATCCATTCCTTCTTGTTGACTCCAGATCGAGGGCATTATCCTGTCAGCGATGTTGTTCTGACCGCTTGGCGAGTCGAATCGCCTTTGACCCGTTGGGTAATGCAATGATGCTGGAATTTCGGTACTATTGGAAACGGGTTCCGTATTGGAATGACCCGGTTGTGGTATCTTGACTTGGTTTGGGTCTGGAATGACTTCAAGCGCATTTTTGATGTGCGCCGAGTCGGCATGTTTGTTCTGGATTTGATTGAAAGCCAAAAGCATCACGAGCAGGGTAAGCATCAAAGTCAGCATATCGGCGTAGCTTAAAAGCCAATTGTCCGTGTCGCTTTGTTGGCCGGGCCCATCCTCGTCCCACGGAGCCGCATAAACCCAACTTTCGTCCGAGGGGAATGCCGGGCTGGATTTCCGGAGTGTTTCGCTTCGATGCATTCTGGTTCCGGTCAGCTTGTCGTACAGTGTGTTTTTGGAAATCTTTCGGTTTCTCAGGCCAGATCGCCGCTGGTTTCGACTTCTGCGGGTTTGTCACGGGGAACACCCAGGAAGGCTTCGAGATACTCGCGAATCATCAGCGGATTGCGCTTTTCATACACCATCAGAATGACCTCGAACTGCACGTTCAACCAGGCATGGCGATGCATCGCCCTGCGTTCCATGCGAATTGCAAGAGGCTTCAGAATCAGATTGGCGACGATCAGGCCGTAGACCGTCGTGGTCATCGCGAATCCCATGCTGCTGCCAATTTCGGCGAGTCCGCTGTCACCGAGACCGTAGAGCATTTTAACCAGCCCGAATAGAGTGCCGAGCATTCCGAATGCCGGTGCGAAGGTCGCCATGGTCTTGACGATCTGGATTTCGCCGACGTCCGCTTCGCGCAAAGTGCCAATTTTCCAGCGCAAAATACGCACAATGTCGCTGCGTTCGTTGCGGTCCAGGATCAGTTCGGCGCCGTAGCGAAAAACCGGCTCGCTCAGCGAATCGACCATGCGGTCCGCGATCCGGATGTTCCCGCGGCGATACCAATCGCCGAGTTGCAGCAGGGTTTCGGAATCCGCCCATCCCTCAACCCGCGATTCTCGCAGGTATCCCGGCACCTTTCTAAACAGGCGATGCACTTTATCGAAGGACTGGCTCAGAATGGTAGTCAACAGAGTACCCCCGAAGACCAGGATCATTCCTGGAAAATCGAGTAGATAATTCGACTGATCTACGTTGAGTAAAATAACACAGGCCCAGACAACAATGCTGCCGAGCAGAACGAATACCGAATAACGAATCATGTTTTCCTCGAATACAGGTGATTGATTGCAGTCGACTTCACGGATCTGCGTAACCAGGCGCGCCAGCTTCGTGATGTCGGGTTACGCTCTATCGAACTGACCCGACATACGTTGCTTCACAATTGATCGAGGTAAGGCAATTCTTGGGCCAATTACGTAGGTTATTGAAAAGTCTTAAAACGGTGAAATCGCAATGCCGGAAAAAAAGAATTCCAAGTCTTGCGGTGGCAAATTTTTGCCGGACGGACCGTGGATCTGCTCAGGATTTCCGAGCCGTGAAGTTCGAATGGGTTCTGTGTTATTCTTCATTTTCAGACTAACCTCATTTCTTTTTTGATCGATTCCTTGATCCTTATCAAATCCATTTAATGGCTATCCGAGTCCGGTTTTTTGCAAGTTTGCGCGAACAAATGGGCTATTCTGAAAAATTGATTGCGGCCGAGGGCTTGGCCACGGTGAGCGATGTTCTCAAACAGATCGGCAAAGCCCATATTCTGGATGCCAGGGTGTTGTCTGCGGTGAACATGGAATACGCAAAACTCGATACACCGGTCCAGGATGGCGATGAAGTAGCGTTCTTTCCGCCGGTCACAGGGGGTAGCTCGTGAAGATCGGAGTATCTTTTTCGGCTCTGCATCCCTGGGCTGAAATTCAGGCTTACCAGAAAAGTTGCAAGAATCTGCATGGAACATTCGGCGCGACCGCGTGTTTCGTCGGAACCATGCGGGATCTTAACGAAGGTGATCGAGTATCCAAAATGACCTTGGAACACTATCCAGGCATGACCGAACGGCACCTGGAGAATATCGTCTCAGTTGCCACAGAACGCTGTCCCGTAATGGATGTGCTTCTGATTCACCGGGTCGGCGAATTGTTGCCCGACGATCCGATCGTTGTCGTCGCGGTTTGGTCCGCGCACCGGGGCGCGGCCTTTGATGCCTGTCGCATGATCATGGAGGAGTTGAAAAGCACAGCGCCTTTCTGGAAAAAGGAAACTCTGGAATCCGGGACACGCTGGGTCGAGAAAAATACGGCCGGTTAGTCAGGGCCTCAAAGAGTATGGGAGCCCGATGATGCACTTATCAAGCGGCCCCTTGACCAGAATGAAGGTCGTACTCGACGATCCGGTACGATATTGGCTGGTCCATGGCGCCGGTGAACTGGCTATGAATCCGCTGCTCGGCGCATCGCTGCACCTGCAATACAGCGGCAAAATTCATTGCATTCATTGCGGCCGCGCGACCAAAAAGAGTTTTAACCAGGGGTATTGCTATCCGTGTTTTGCATCGCTGGCCCAATGCGACCTGTGTATCGTGCGGCCCGAGCAATGCCATTTTGACGCGGGAACCTGCCGGGAGCCGGGATGGGCGCAGGGCCACTGCATGCAGGATCATATCGTCTATCTGGCCAATTCATCCGGGCTCAAGGTCGGCATCACCCGGAAGTCCCAGATACCGACTCGCTGGATCGATCAGGGCGCGGTGCAGGCCCTGGCGATATTCAAGGTCAAATCACGTTTTCAAGCCGGTTTGATCGAGGTGATTCTGAAGTCGCGTGTGAGCGACAAAACCAGTTGGCAGCAAATGCTCAAGGGAAATGCCGAAAATGTCGACCTGACACGGGAACGCGATCGATTGTTTGAAGGGACACTGGACCGAATTGAAGCCCTTCGCGAACGATTCGGTAACGATTTCCTGGAAGTCGTGAACGGCGACGATCCATTGGCCATTCAATACCCGGTAATCGAATATCCGCTTAAGGTCAAATCGTTCAGCCTGGACAAAACTCCGGAAATTTCAGGTGTTCTGCGCGGGATAAAAGGCCAATATCTGATCTTAGACAGCGGAGTGATCAACATTCGGAAGTTTGGCGGCTACGTCGTCGAGTTTTTAAGGAATTGAAGGGCCTTCGATCCAAGCATCATGACCCGGCATTCCGGCGGAGTTCGGGAAGAAATTTGAAGCCTGTACCCCCTTTGGACGCTTGTTTTATTGAACCGGAAATACCACCCATCAGAAAAAGGGCTGCGACCGGCAACCCTTTTTGGTTCGTTCGGCTTAAAAAACTATAACATGTCGACAATCAGGTAAAGCACGACGGTCAGCGCCAGCCCGCAATGAATGACGCCCGATACGCTGGCCATCGGACCCATTTTTCCGGCCGCGGGGAGTTTGTTGAAGAAGTCGAAGCGCTTTACGAGAGAACCGCGCGCCGCGTTGTATTCCAAAAGCAGGATCACCAGAATCGCCAGAAGGGTTGCGATCATGGTTACATTCGGATGCGGGTAATGGGTCGATGCGCCCATGAAAAACAGCATCGGAATCGAGAACAGGGTGTTGGTGCGCGAGGCGAGGCCCGCGACCGCCAAACTGCTTGCCGCTTCCGGGATCGCTTCACCGCCGCCCGCGACCTGCTTGGTCGAGGCAATCACAATTTTCTGATTCGGCCAGATGATCAACCAGACGTTCAGGAACATCAAGGTTCCGAGCAATGCGCCAATATAAATGTCGACCGGCCAACCCGCACCGCGCAGCAGCAAGATGCTGAGCCCGGTCAAAAACGTAAACATGGCACCCCAGCGAAACCACCACAGGGCTCTCGGTACCAATTTTTGAATCGCATCGGATTTTGCCCCGGCCTCGGCTTCCTTGAAGAATTCGGTTTGTACAAAGTTAAAGTAGTAGAGCATACCGATCCAGGTAATGCCCGCCAGGAAGTGTCCCCAGCGTAATAACATTTCAATGCCGAAACTCGTGCTGATAATTTCCATACAAACCTCCTCGTGATTTCGCGATTGGTAATTTCTTTTAAGTTTGTTAAGCCCCGTTCGGCTTATTGCTTCACAGCGGTGAATGGTCGCCAAACATACCCTGTTCTGTCAAGCCCGAATCGACACAAATGCAGAGAAGAGACATCTTTCCAGGTTCAGAGCCGGTCGTCATCCGTATTGCCGCTACCTGCGGGAGCCATCCAGCAGGATGCCTGGTTTGTCCTTCCCGCTCAACGGGTAGAAGCCGACCGGATCGATGTGGACCGCGAATCCGATATCGCGGCGGTGTTCGACAGTGACGCGACTCCCGCGGGCACGACCCGCGACGGGCTGACCGCGGGTGACCTCAGCATCGGCCAGATCATAGCGTTCAACATGATTGCGGGTAGGGTGAGCGGGCCGATCTTGCGTCTCGTGCAATTGTGGCAGGATTTCCAACAGGCGGGCATCGCTCTTAAGCGCCTCGGCGACACTCTCAACAGTCCGGCCGAAGCCGGTTACAATCCGGGCAGGGCGACTTTGCCGAAACTGATCGGCGCGGTCGAATTCGATCACGTCACCTTTCGCTATGCCCCGAACCGGACAGAGGTATTGAACGATATCCGGCTGAAAATCGCACCCGGCGAAGTGATCGGCATCGTCGGCCACTCGGGCTCCGGCAAAAGCACGCTGACCAAACTGGTGCAGCGCCTGGTCGCAGCGGAATCCGGCCGCGTTCTGATCGACCGGAACGACCCGGTTTTGCACAGCCAATGGCGTGAATACCACAACCGGCTCGACACCCTGCAAGCGGAAAAAAACAAGCGCCAGGCCGAATACGCCGCGGCCGTTCAACAGACGCAAAAGCTGGACGCGATTCTGCCGATCATCAGTCAGCGCAGCCGCGCCGAAAAAACCCTGGTCGACAAGAGTCTGTTTCCGAAACAACAATACCTGGAAACCGAACAGCAGCGTTTGACCGTGCTGTTCGACTGGCGCCGCTGCTGCAATACCAGGATGAGAGTATCCGGGAACGGTGAATTCTACAGCGATACCTGAAAGCTTATTCACCAGGCATGGTCCGTCGCCCGTGAATTGCGTCAAATAACATAGTTTAATTTAGCTTGAGCGCGAACCATTTGGATACTCTATTGTATTCCTGGCAATATTCTTTCTTTTGCAGCATCCCGGATGGTGGAAAAAAATAGGTCATATCACACAGTTTTTAGGTTCCCATCGCCGTGGGAGGCTAACGTCGCATTCGCACAGGCATCCGAAGTCGGGATCGGATTTTTATAGGGACTTAAAATATCCACGAATAAACAGGCACCTAAAAATTGCTGTATCCTTTGGCGGGAAACCAGGACTGGGTTGTTGGCGGACCGACTGGTTGGCTTGGATATTGCCTTAACAATTAGTGCAGGCCGCTTCATAATTTTGAAGAGGCCTTGGTTGAAAGGAGTTTGAAGCGGGAAGCAACTCGATTCGTTCTGTCGCTTCATAACGATAAATGCCGAATCGGGTTCAACCCGGAATACCGGGCGAAATCGAAGAGTCAAACCATTCAGCCTCTCTGGAAAATCGATCGAAGGTCCGCGTGCCCGCCCCGTCTTTTTTTGAAGGCCGACATCAACTTACTAAAGTTAGAAAGAATAATGAATAAGAAATTTAAATGGCTTATGTTGTTCCAAGGCGCCGTTTTCGTCGTCATCTGCTGCGGAGCCTCGCTGGTTGTCGCGGGGCAATCCGAGAAATTAAACCCTTTCGTTTCCGGCAGCCTTCAGCAGATTGTGAATTCCAGAGAAGGCCGTCCATTCCTGCTGGTCCTGTGGTCGCCGGAATGCGCTTCATGCCGGAAGGAACTGGAACTGCTCGCGGCGATCCGGCAAAAGGAACCTATGATCGATATCGTGATGGTTGCCACGGATGAGGAGGCGGATCCCGAATATCTCGGTCGTTTTTTGGTGGAAAACCGCTTGGACGACATGGAATCCTGGTATTTTTCCGAGTCGAATTCGAAAAAATTACGCTATGAGGTGGATTCCGCCTGGTACGGCGAGATACCCCGGACCTATTTCTATGCGTCCGATCATCAACGGGTAGGAATCAGCGGTTTGTTGAAAGCGGAGCAAATCGATGCCTGGTTGTCCATGACATCGCCTGAATAAGGAAAAACAGAGGCTTTCCAAATGCGATAGAATTTCAACATTCGAACGACTATCCGCGCGAGGTAATGAAAGATAGCGAAGTATGGAAAGTCATTGAAGCCACGATCGGCTCGGATTTCAGAATTCAGAAGCGAACTCCCCTGGCCGGCGGATCGATCAATTCCGCATCACGAATCGAAGGCGGGAATCGGGCATATTTCGTCAAACTGAATCGATCCGAGCTTGTCGATATGTTTGAAGCCGAATCCGAAGGGCTTCGGGAAATTGCCGCAACCGCCACGGTCAGAGTTCCGGAGCCGATCGCCTTTGGGGTCGAGAACGGCGCGGCTTTTCTGATACTTCAATTTCTAACTCTGAAATCGTCGACCGCCCGCTCGGATCGTGTTCTCGGCGAGCAACTGGCAGCGATGCACGGCATACCGCAATCCGATTTTGGCTGGGTCAGGGACAACACCATCGGTTTGACGTTGCAAGCGAACGATCGAAGCGATCGGTGGATCGATTTCTGGCGCGATCACAGATTGGCCTTTCAACTGGAATTGGCTCGCAAAAACGGATGCCAGCCATCCTTGCTCGATCGCGGGGCCTTGCTGTGTGAGAAATTGCAGGGCTTATTCGATGGCTATACTCCGGCCCCGTCTTTGCTGCACGGCGATTTGTGGGCCGGCAACACGGCCGCGGATGAATCGGAACGCCCCGTGATATTCGATCCGGCTTGTTATTACGGCGACCGGGAATGCGATATCGCGATGTCGGAACTGTTCGGGGGATTCGGCAAGGAGTTTTATAAGGCCTATCACGAAGTCTGGCCGATCGACCCGGGCTATCGAATCCGGAAAACCCTCTATAACCTCTACCATGTGCTGAATCATTTTAACTTGTTTGGAGGGGCTTATCAGAGACAGGCGGACACGATGATCCAGTTCTTACTGGCGGAACTTGGCTGACCAAACAAGCGAAGTGAATTCCGTTTACTTAAAATGTGCTTGAACCGCAAACCTTATTCGACTCGGCTTGGCATCAAGGCCCGGATTGATTCGATGCGCTTCCGGTTGGTTCCGAGGTCCCAGTACCCGACCCGGGAGGCCGAGCGGATGTGAATGACCGCTTGCCGCTCGTCCAGAATGGCTTCGAAGTCGTCGGTAAATTTCAGCCATCGGGTCCGAAATTCCGCGCGCAGATACGAGTCGCCGGATTGAACAATGCGGGTATCGGGGAGATTCGCAATCGTTTCCTTTAATTTGGCGAAGGCGACCTGGCCGGAACCGGCATATACGAGCGGCTCTACAAAATGCTTGCCGGCATCCGCCTGGCTGGATACGCAATTCGGACTGTCGGGGCAGCGCGGGAGGGTCTTTGAATTCATAGCGGGAACCTTATTGTTCTCAGGTTGCGAGATCGCTTGCATCGGCATCAAGGCCAGGCAAAGCGCCAGCGAGCACGCGTAAAGATTAATTTTTCGAATTCTATCGGTCAATTGTTACTCCCCGGGGCTTGTCGAAGGATGAACAAAACAAGCGTTAAGTCAACGGCATTGGGTCTAGTAGGCAGTCAATTTGAATCGCATAAATCCGTCATTCCGGCAGGGATTGCCGGAATCCAGTTGCCAGGGACGGCAACTGCAGCGATCACATCCTTGTGTTCTGGACCCCGGCAATCCCTGCCGGGGTGACGGGGCCTTGCAATTTAACATGACTGTCTACCAGCACGCCGCCGTAAAGCGGCTGCGGGCCAGGCAAGAGCAGGATCAAGCGATCGGCTTCGGTTCGGCGAGCGCATAACCCTGGGCGAAATCGATCCCGATGGCCTTGACCCGCTCCAGGATCGCTTCACTCTCCACCGACTCGGCGATGGTCATAAGTCCGAGAGACCCTGCGATCCGTTGGATGGCCTGCACCACGGCGTCATCGAAGGGGTCTTCGGGGATGTCCTGGACGAAGTGGCCATCGATCTTCAGGTAATCGACGGGCAGGGTCTTGAGATAGCTGAAGGAGGCCAACCCGCTGCCGAAGTCATCGAGCGCGAAACGGCAGCCGCGTTCCTTGATGGCACCCATGAACTTGAGGGCGTGCTTGAGATCGGTGATGGCCGCGGTCTCGGTGATCTCGAAGCAGACCTGTGCGGGCGGCACACCGGTGGCATCCAGTTGCCCCAGCACGAAGTCGAGGAAGTCCGCGTCCGAGAGCGACTGCGCCGAGACATTGATCCCGTAGCGCATCACATTGCCGCGCGCCGCGAGATGTGACAGCGCCACGCGCACCACCCAGCGGTCCACGGCCCGCATCTTCTGGTAGCGCTCGGCGGCCGGGATGAAGACACCGGGCAGCAACAGGCCCGCGTGCTCATCGACGAGCCGCAGCAAGATCTCGCTGTACTCAACCTCGCCGCGGTGGTCGTTCAACGCGACGACCGGCTGCGCATAGAGCCGGAAACGGTCTTCGGCCAGGGCCCGGTGCAGGCGCGGGATCCATTGCATCTCCCCCTGCCGCTGCCGGAGCTCCTCATCGCTCGCCGCGTAGACATGCACGCGATTGCGACCCTTGTCCTTCGCGGCGTAGCAGGCGCGGTCGGCGGCGCTCATGACCTCGGTAAGCGTGTCTCCGCCCGCGGGGATGGTGACGAGCCCGATGCTGGCGCCGAGGGTAAAATGCTTGTCCTCCCAGGCGAACGGAAACTCCTGGACGGCCTGCACGAGCTGCTGCGCGATGCGCAGCGCGTGCTCCTCGGGGCAGTGCTCCAGAAGGACGCCGAACTCGTCGCCACCCAGGCGCGCCAAGGTATCGCGCTTGCGCAAGGGCCGCTCGAGCACGGCCGGGAGCTGGCGCAGGAGCGCATCGCCGGCCGCGTGACCACAGGTGTCGTTCACGAGCTTGAACTGGTCGAGGTCGAGATAGAGCAAGGCGTGCGGGTCCTGAATGTCCGCGTCCGCGAGCACGCGTTCGAGGCGGCGCTCCAGCTCGGCCCGGTTGACGAGCCCGGTGAGCGAGTCATGGCTCGCCTGGTGGCTGAGCGCCGTGGCCTCGCGGCGCTCGGTAATGTCGTGGAAGATGCCGAGGAAGCGCTGTGCCTCGCCGGCTTCGTCGTAGACGAACCGGCCAAAGGCGGACAGCCAGCGGACCTCCCCGTCGCCGGCGCGCAGGATGCGGTGTTCGGAGGCATAGAGCGTGCAGTTGCGTTTCGCCTCCTCGATCGCGCGCCGAACTCCCTCCCGATCGTCTGGGTGGATGCGCTCGCGCCACATCTCTTCCGTGGCCTCCCCGCCCGGCGCGGGCTCGTAACCGAGGATCCGAAAGTGGGTCTCCGACCAGATCGCCTTGCCGGTTTGAAGGTCCACGTCCCAGGTGCCCATACCGGTGCCGCGGATGGCCAGGCTCAAGCGCTCCTCACTGGCATGCAACGCGGCCTCAACCCGCTTACGCTCGCCGATGTCGCGCGCGATTTTTGAAGCGCCGATGATGTGCCCGGCCGCGTTCCTGATCGGGGAAACCGTCAGCGAGATGTCGAGCCGGGTCCCGTCCTTGCGCATGCGGACCGTCTCGAAGTGCTCGATGGTCTCGCCGTCCCGGAGCCGCGAGAGGACATGATCCTCCTCGGCACGGTACTCCGGCGGGATGATGATCGCGATGGGCTGGCCGGTTGCCTCCTCGGCCGTGTATCCGAACATCCGTACGGCAGCGCGGTTCCATGAGGTGATAACGCCGTCGAGGGTCTTGCTGATGATGCCATCGTCGGAGTTATTGACGATGGCGGTGAGCCGCAAGTCCGCGATCTCGCTGCGTTTGAGCAGGTCGATGTCCGCGAGCACCAGCACCGTCCCGTCGATGCGGTTGTCCGAGGTGCGGTAAGGGTGGATGCGCAGAGCGTACCAGCGGCCGTGCTGGTCCTGGACCTCGCGCTCCTGCATCCGCACCGTGTCGATCACCGCGGTGATGAGCGCTTCGAGGTCCGGCACATCGAAGGGCAGCTTGAGGTTGCCGAAGGGCCGGCCCACGTCGCTCGGGAGCAAGCCGAACACTTTTCCCTCCGCCGGTGTGAAACGGCGGATGCAGAGGTCGATGCCGAGCACGACCATCGGCACGTCGCTGGAGTCGAGCAGGTTGAGCATGTCGTCGTTGAGCCGGCCGAGATCGATGTTGTGGATCTGAAACTGCTCGTTGACCGTGATCAGCTCCTCGTTGGTCGATTGCAGCTCTTCCTTGGCGGTCTCGAGTTCCTCGTTGGTGCTCTGCAGCTCCTCGTTCGCGGACAGGATCTCCTCGTTGGCCGAGCGCAGCTCCTCGTTGGCGGCGTCCTGCTGCTCGAGCAGCGAATGCAGGTACTCGCGGATCGAGGAGAGCTCCTGTTGGAGCCGGGTGGTCTCGCCCTTCGCCTCCGTAACGCCCTCGGCCCCCCCGGAGGGCATAAGCTCCCCGGGCCGGAACCCGCGCGCATGGAGCCACCCCTGGAGACGGGCGCGCCAGCCGGAAGATCGCTCGGGCGCGGCCGCCAACCCGGCTTCGCGGGCTTCCTCGAAGAGCACCAGGAAGCAGCCCGCCGCCGCCTCGCGGGCGCGCACCGGCACGATCTCGATAGCGAATCGGCGCGGTCCCTGCTCATCGTGCAAATGCAAGCCTTCCCGGCGCACGGCCTCGCCGCGCGCGATGGCCTCGTTCACGGCGCTCCGCAGCTCCACGAACAGCCCTGGCCGGGCCATCTTGAGGAGGTTCAGGGTCGGCTCCCCGGGCGGCGCCTCCAGGTAAGGGCCGGTCTGCCCGCGGAACTGCAGGATCTCGAAGTGCCCGTTGATGAGCACCCCGGGCGGGGCGTAACGGCCGAGGAGCAGCCGATCGGCCTCCTTCTGGAAGTCGGCCGGGGTCGATCCCGGCGCGCTGCCGCGCGGGGCGGGCGGGCCGAGCGCCTGGTAGTCCCGGGCCGCGAACTGGACCGGCAACCGGCTGCCCGTGACCTGCTTGACGTAGATCTTGTGGGTCCGGTCCCGGGCCTCGAACAGCCCGCCGGCCTCCGCCACCGTCTCGGAGCCCCCCAGGACCAGGAAGCCCGGCACGTTGAGCGCGTAATGGAAGGTCGCGAGCACTCGCTGCTGCAGCGCCGGGGCCATGTAGATGAGGACGTTGCGGCAACTGATGAGGTCCAGGTGCGAGAACGGCGCATCGGCGCTCAGGTTCTGGCGCGCGAAGATGCAGTTATCGCGGATCGACTTGACGACGCGGTAGTGTTGGCCGTCCTTCTGGAAGAAGCGCTGCAGGCGCTCGCGAGGAACCTCGGCCTCGATGCTCTCGGGATAGAGCCCGGCGCGGGCCTGCTCCAGCGAGCCGGTATCGCTGAGATCGGTCGCGAAGATCTGGAACGGGTGCCGCGCCGGCTTGCCGTCGAAGAACTCCCAGAACGCGATGGCCAATGAATAGGCCTCCTGGCCCGTGGAGCACCCCGGCACCCACAGGCGCAGCGGCGCGTCCGCGGGCTTGGCGCTGAGGATCTCAGCGAAAACTCCGGTCTTCAAGGCCTCGTAGAGCAACGGATCACGAAAGAAGCTGGTCACATTGATCAGGAGATCGCGGTACAAGGCCTCGACCTCGCGGACATCCCGACCGAGGCGCACGGCGTAGGCCGCGAGCGAGGACTCGCCGTGCAGTGCCATGCGGCGCATGATGCGCCGGCGGATCGTGGTGTCGCGGTACTGGCTGAAATCGACTTTGGTGGCGGCCCTGACCGCGCCGAGCACGCACCTGAAGTGGTCCTCGGCCTCCGGCGGCGGCTCCTCGAGCGGGCTTGGCGCGAGGTAGGGGTGGACGCCGATCTCGGCCAGCCGCCGCGCGATCGCATCGGGCGGCAACACGAAGTCCACCGCATCGCTGCCGATGGCGCTTTGCGGCATGCCGCCATGCCGCGCCGTGTCCGGCTTCTGGGCGAAGGTGATCCCGCCCGCGGCCTTGACCTCCAGGAGCCCGAGCGTCCCGTCCGAGCCGGTGCCCGAGAGCACCACCACGATCGCCTGGACCTGCTGGGCCTGGGCGAGCGAGCGCAGGAAGTGATCGACCGGCAGGTGCGGACCGGGCGCGTCCCCGCGCGGGGTGATCTGCAACGCACCCCGGGCGATCGTCATGCTGGTGTTGGGCGGGATGATGTAGACGTGATCGGGCGTGACCGGAAGCCCCTGGCTGGCCTCGACGACCGGCATGGGGGTGGCGCGGGCCAGGAGTTCGGTCAGCCGGCTCTCATGGCGGGGATCGAGATGCTGGACCAGTACGAAGGCCATGCCGGTGTGCGCCGGCAGATGGGTGAGGACCTGGGAAAACGCCTCCAGGCCACCGGCGGAAGCGCCGATCCCGACGACGGGAAACGGGCTTTCCGCCGCTGTTTCGTCTGCGGGCGGCACAGCAACGGGGTCAGACACAATAGTTCTCCTTTTTGTCAGAATTGTGAGACCGATTGCATCGGCAGCATTCACCAGGATATCCCTCCGGCGCCCAGCCGTCTTTACAAGCCTACCAGCGTAACAGCACCCATTGAGGTATTTTTACGCTTCGTTCCAGATCGCTATGCCGAACGTCCAGGTTGCCATCGCCATTCGAATCGATCAAATAGTACGGCGGGCCCACGTCCGGAACGATCTTTACCATGTACAGCGCACCGTTGATCCGGTATTCTTGAATGGTTTTACCGCCGCGGCGTTTGATCGTGATTTCTGGCTCCTCGGGTTCCAGGGTTTCACCGCTTTCGATCGGGAGTGGAAGATCCGGAGGTACGGGCACCGCCTCGGATGGGGGCGGCTCATCGACTGCCCAACCGACAGGACTAATCAAGAAAAACAACAGCAGAACTAGACGCATGACAGTAACCTTCCGGATTGCCGGTATATATTTTTCCAATGATATACCAAGGTCTGATAAATTTCTCGTGAAATCGACAGATCAGCGCATTGAAGATCGCGGTCGAGTGATTGTGTTTTAATCAAATTTTTAAGCGACGGACAGTTTCCCAGCAATGTTTCGATCGATCGGCTTAGCCATCACCCTGATCCTGGCCCTGGGCATCGCATCGCCCGGTTTTGCCGAACCGCCCGGTCAGGCCAGCCAGGTCATCGAGTCTCTGAATTCCGCATTACTCGATGTCATGAAAAATGCCGCCGCGCTGGGTTACCGGGGGCGCTTTGAAAAATTGGCCAGGGTCATCGACTCCACCCACGACCTGGAATACATCGCGCGATTCTCGATCGGCAGGAAAAACTGGGAGAGTCTGAGCGACGAGCAGCGGAAAAGGTTTGTGGACCGTTTCAGGGAATATAGTGTCGCGACTTACGCGAACCGCTTCAATGGCTACTCGGGTGAGAATTTCCGCGTTACCGGCGAACAATCCGCGAAACGCGGCCAGGTTCAGGTGACTTCTTTGCTGGAAATTCCCGGCGAAGAAACGGTGGATTTTCTGTATCTGCTGCTGCCCGATAACGGAACCCTGAAGATAGTCAATATCATCGTTCAGGGTGTCAGCGATCTCGCGTTGAAGAGGGCCGAGTTCATGTCCCTGCTCGGCGACAAAGGCTTCGATGCCTTGCTGGCGCATCTCGCGGAAAAGACCGCCGAGTATGCCGCGATCGAAAAATAACGAGGGGTCGAGCGCTATCAATCGCTTTCCAGTTCCATGTGCGCTTCGATTTGGCGAGCCAATTCCTCGAAGTCGCGATAGCACGCCCGCACCGCTTCGATGTGCGCGCCGATGGCACCGTCGGCCGGCTTGAGGAAGAACATGGCTTTGCGGGCCTCCATGGCCAGGGGCATCAGACTGCGATAATGTTTCAGGGATGCCAGGCAATAAGGATCGGTCTCCACGGTCGGGATATTTTCCGGCTGTTCGTCCCGCACAGCCTCCCGGTAAACCCTCGGAATCCGTTGCATCCAGCGCTGATAGGCGTTTACGGGCCGGTAGGCTCGGATGGAATGCTGCATGACGATATAACCGATCGGTTTCATGTCGCCGGGCGGCAAGGGTAGCTCAGGGTCCGGGGTCTTGGCCAATAATTCCTTCCAACTGTTGCGCCAGCCTCTAAGCGTCGGCCCGAGGTTTTTCAAACCCTGGAGCGAAAAAAGATCCGGTCCCAAGGGCATCACAACAGCGTTGGACGCGATCATCGCGGAGCGATTGATCGCGCCCAGATTCGGACCGACATCGATCAAGACCCATTCCGCTCGCATGGTGTCTGCGCCCATGCGCAGGGCGCGATAAAAAGCCGAAATCGTGCGAAACGCCGCTTCGTCTCGATTGTGGCAGCGCGGCCAGGCATCCGAAAGCTTGTCTTCGAAGTTCGAAAGCCCCAGATCGCCCACCAACAGCCCCAAATCGTCGTTGATCGCCTCTATATGGGGATCTTTTATGTCGCCGACGCCGCGCAGCATCGGCCGTATGGTACCGTAGATCGTATCGGGATGGTCACCGTCGGGCCAGAGTTCCTCGAGCCGGTCTTCATTCAGAAACATACTCGTGAGATTGGCCTGCGGATCCAGATCGGCGGCCAGGACTTTGACTCCATGGTTGGCGAACATCCAGGCCAGATGGTACACCAGAGAAGTTTTGCCGACTCCGCCTTTATTGTTGAAAAAGGCGACGATTTTCAATTCCGACTCCGGATGGTTGCCAGAACGTAACCGTGGTCGAAATCGAACTCGGCGGCAGGGCTGCCGTTTTTAGCCAATGCTTCCCGGGCACGGAGCACGCCGCGCCCATACTTGTTGACATAACCGAGAGACTTCATCGCTTCCGCGAGTATCGGGTTGCGGTAGTCGTTCTGTCGCGGGAAGTTTTCCGGCAGGCAGGCGCCGTATAGTCCTCCAGGGCTTTGAATTTCAACGCGGTCGGCAAACCAATAGAAGCGAATCGCCGCGTTCGATGCATAGTCTCGATGCATAACGGCGTTCATCAAAAGTTCCCGCAGCGCGATCGGGGGATAATCCCAGATCTTTCCTTCCCGAAGTGTGCTGTCCGGGACGACACTACTTTGCACCTGTATGTCGATCAGCGATTCCAGTTCCCGGAGAAGGTTCAGCAGATCACCCGACAATTCCTTTTCACTGATCGGATCACTGCTCAGATTGCCACCTTCGAAACGGACAAACTGAATGTAGGCGCCGGGCAGCCAATGCAACGGATTTTTTCCGAACAAAAGGATACCGGCATTGGTGGGACAGCGCTTTCCGGGCTCGTAAAATCGCAGAGAAGATAGCTGGTCGGTCAGCTCGCGGTTGTTCTCTTCGATAATCTCGGGCGCGAGCGCGGCGTTTCGATAACCGACCTGGAACAGATCGAGTGCCAGATCGTTCAGAGTACTCCCGATGCAAGGTTGGGCGTCGAAGGTCTTCGCCAGGGAAACCCGCCTCTCGGACAGTATGCGTTCTTCCTGTTCGTTTGCAATGGCTTTTCTCGGGCCGATTCGAATCCAGATCCGACCTTTGTACCTGAGCGGCGGCAGATCCGATGGAAGAACTTCCACAATCGCGACATCACCCTGTGGCAATGTTTTCTTGGATACGGAAATGGCTGGCAGTGGAAGAATATTTCCATCGGAGCGCAAGGCGCCCAGGTTTTGCAACCATTGGTCGGTGACTTCGAGACCGGAAAGAGTCCCGTCGTCGTTCACACCGAGCAACAGGTAGCCCGGTTGCCGATGGTTCGGGAAATCATTCGCGAATGCGCAGACCGTTTCGGAAAATTTTGCGGTGTTCGTCGTCGACGTCGTTCGCTCGATTCGGTCGGACTCGAGGTCGGTAAGGAGGGAACACAGTTCTTGATCGGTCAGCATCAGTGGTTAATATTCTACCGGACTTGCCTCGCGCTGCTGCGAATATCGTTTTGAAATGGCGGCGTGCGCCGTGGTCCGGCGTTTCCTGAGGCTACCGACGACCCGGATACCGAGCAGCACGGCCAGAATCAAGGCATGGATTGAAGGTTCGCTCAAATCGGCCTTGACCAGCCAGAAAAAGTGAATCACGCCGAGGCAGGCCGTGACATAAACCAGCCGGTGCAGTTTTTTCCAGTTTTTCCCGAGCCGCTGAACCATCTTCCGGGTCGAGGTCGCGGCGAGCGGAATCAGCAGGATATAGGCGGCCAGTCCGACCAGCACATAAGGGCTCTGCGGAACCTCGTCGACGATCTGCGCCCAGGAAAAAGACAGGTCCAACACGAAATAAACGCAGAAATGAAGGCTTGCGTAGAAAAACGAGTACAGGCCCATCATGCGCCGGAAGCGCAGTTGGAATTTCCAGTTGAAGAGCAGTTTCAGCGGGGTCAAGGTCAGCGTGATCAGCAGAAAACGCAAAGTCCAGTCGCCGGTCCGGAAATGCAGGGTTTCGATCGGATCGGGGCCCAGTGCGTCGCTCACCGCATCATTCAGCAGGAGCGCGAAGGGCAACAGACAAATGCTGAAAACCGAGATTTTGGCGAAACGCCAGGTCCATTCACTGGTCATGATCAGAAATTCTGACCCAGGTCCATGCCCTGATATAAATGCGCGACTTGTTCCGCGTAACCGTTGAATAGTTGGGTATCGCGTTTCGGTGCGAACAGCCCGCCACCGACCACGCGCTCGCGTTTCTGGCTCCATCGCGGGTGCGGAACCTCGGGATTGACATTGGCATAAAATCCGTACTCATTGGGCGCCGAGAGATTCCACGAAGTGTGCGGCATTGCTTCAGTCAGCCGGATTCGGACGATGGATTTAATGCTCTTGAAACCGTATTTCCACGGCACCACGAGGCGCAGCGGGGCGCCATTCTGGTTCGGGAGAACCTCGCCGTACAATCCGACCGCGAGGATCGTCAAGGGGTGCATGGCTTCGTCGATCCGCAATCCTTCCACATAAGGCCACTCGAGTACCGAGACCCGTTGCCCAGGCATCTGGGCGGGATCATGGAGGGTCGTGAATTCCACGAATCTGGCCTTGGAAGTCGGATTGAATTGCTTCAGAAAACCGCCCAGCGAAAAACCGACCCAGGGAACAATCATGGACCAGGCTTCCACGCAACGAAGCCGGTAAACCCGCTCTTCCAGGGCTTGTCCCGAGATCAGCTTGTCGATGTCGACTACACCGGGTTTTTCCACCTCGCCTTCGATCGCGACCGACCACGGCCGAGTCTTGAAATTTTGCGCGTTTTCGGCCGGGTCGGTTTTGCCGGTCCCGAATTCGTAAAAATTGTTATAGCGCGTGACATCCTCGTAATCGGTCGGTTCATCGGCGATCGAATAGGGGTTGTTGTTGCTGTAGCCGGACAATTTTTGTCCGCTGCCGGCCCGTGCAGGTTTCGAAAACGGCAGGCTGATAGCGGACAGTGCGCCCAGCGCCGAAGCTTTGATCAATTGCCGCCTGCTTCTGAACAGGGACCTGTCGGTAATCTCCGAGGCGGGAAATGCTTTTTTTGTCCGGATCAACATGATTTGGAATCCTGAAAGGGTTTGTCAAATCAGAGAGACCCGATTCCCTCGGAAGATCTTACCGGGACGGCACCCAAGACTGAAAGCGCTTGACCTCTCGATACGCGTGGCATATAAGGAAATTTCCAGCAACCGAATCTAAACCGCTTTCGTCGAGTCCGCCACAATGACCGCCTATCATTTTACACTGGGTGTCGAAAGGTTTCAGTTCCGGGATCTTAAGGACTTGATGGCGCGCGCGAGCCCGAACCGCAGTGGAGATCATCTCGCGGGAATCGCGGCCAGTTCTGACGAACAAAGGGTTGCGGCGCAGATGGCGCTCGCCGACCTGCCGCTCAAGCGCCTTCTCGAGGAACCGCTTGTGCCCTATGAACAGGATGAGGTCACCCGCTTGATCATCGACGGGCACGATCGGAACGCCTTTGCCCCCCTTTCCGGCTTCACGGTCGGAGAGTTTCGCGACTGGTTGCTGCGCTACGAAACCGACGGCGAAGTTTTGCGGCGGATCGCACCCGGCCTGAGTCCCGAAATGGTGGCCGCGGTCAGCAAATTGATGCGCAATCAGGATCTGATCCTGGTCGCGAGCAAGTGCCGCGTGGTGACCCGCTTCCGCAATACCATCGGCCTGCCGGGCCGATTGTCGATCCGCCTGCAGCCGAATCATCCGACCGATGATCCGAAAGCGATCGGCGCCGCGATCCTGGATGGTTTGATGTATGGCTGCGGAGATGCGGTGATCGGCATCAATCCGGCTACTGATAATGTCGAGTCGACTTGGCGCTTGTTGCATATCCTGGATGATCTGATCCAGCGCTACGCGATTCCGACTCAGTCCTGCGTGCTCGCGCATGTCACGACCCAGATCGAAGCGATCCGATCCGGGGCGCCCGTGGACCTCGTGTTTCAATCCATCGCCGGGACCGAGAAAGCCAATCACAGCTTCGGCGTTTCTCTGGAACTTTTGCGGGAAGCCTGTGATGCGGCACGCGGGCTTCGCCGCGGCAGTGCCGGCGACAATGTGATGTATTTCGAAACCGGGCAGGGTTCGTGTCTCTCCGCGGAGGCCCACCACGGCGTCGATCAGCAGACCCTCGAAGCCCGCGCCTACGCGGTCGCGCGACAATTCGAACCGCTGCTGATCAATACCGTGGTCGGTTTCATCGGTCCGGAATATCTTTTCGATGGCAAGCAGATCATCCGGGCCGGGTTGGAAGACCATTTCTGCGGAAAGCTGCTCGGGCTGCCGATGGGTGTCGATGTGTGTTACACGAACCACAGCGAGGCCGATCAGGACGACATGGACAACCTGCTGACGCTGCTGGGGGTGGCCGGTTGTAATTATTTCATGGGCGTGCCCGGAGCGGACGACATCATGCTGAATTATCAGTCCACCTCGTTCCATGACAGTCACTATTTGCGTCAGCTTCTGAATTTGAAGCCCGCGCCGGAATTCGAAGACTGGTTAATGAAAATGGAGATAGTCGACAGTGCGGATCGCTTGTTATCCGCGGATGCCGGCCACCCCCTGCTCGATGCGGTTACCGATTGAATGACGCAGTATTCCGGCAAGGGAGTGACCCCAGATGCGTGGGAGTATCTTAAACAATACACCTCGGCGCGGATCGCAATCGGCCGCTCCGGAGGCAGTCTGCCGACTTCGGAATGGTTGCGTTTCAAATTGGATCATGCGCGGGCCAGAGACGCGGTCCATTTGGATTTCGACGCTTTGGATCTAGCCGAAAGGGTCCGGGCGGCGGGAGCCGAGACTCTGGTGATCAAGACTCTGGCCTCGGATCGCATGACCTATTTGCAAAGGCCCGATCTGGGCCGCCGTTTGAATGATGAGTCGAAGATGCATCTAAACAGGCTTTCGGGTGACTACGATCTCGTGCTTGTGGTGAGTGACGGCCTGTCTTCGATGGCGGTGGAACGCCACGCGCTGCCTTTATTGGAGGTTCTGTTACCGAAATTGCATTCCCTGCAATGGAAACTCGCACCGACCGTGATCGCTCCGTTTGCGCGTGTCGCGCTCGAAGATGAGATCGGCGCGCTGTTGAACGCACAGATCGCGTTGATATTGCTCGGAGAACGTCCGGGCCTAGGCTCGCCGGACAGCCTCGGTGCGTATCTGGTCTTCAATCCCCGATGCGGTAATACCGACGCACGGCGAAATTGCGTGTCGAATATCCGGCCCGAGGGATTAGATTATCGTGCGGCGGCCGATACCTTGGAGTACCTGCTGGTCCGGGCGCGAATCGGTCGCTTATCCGGTGTGCTTTTAAAGGATGACCGGAAGGTCTCTGACGTTACGGTCACCCGACACGAGTCGCCGGCCGTTTTGCCGGGAACAGATTGATCGGTATCGCGATTCCAACCGGCCCGCCGTTTCAGTCGATCGTCCCGAGCCGACTACGCCGATGGCCCTCGACCCCGCGTGTTTGACAAAGTTACCAGCCCAAGGGTACTTTTCGCCGGAGAAATCCCAAACCTTACCCCTTGTTGGCCATACCTCGCCGAGAGGGTTGCCAACTGATTAATTCATAAAGGTGTTTTCTAAAAGAAGCAGTATTAGAGTCTAACTCCATTGATTTGTGCATCGATATGATCCACCAATAACGTTCGTTTCCGTTCGGCCAGATTGACGGTGAAGAAATAGGTCCCGCCCATTACATCGACCCGCCGATACCGCATTCGTTGCCCCCATCGTAGGTTGGGGTGACGAAGGAACCCCAACGGAATCCCCGCCGCCCAAAGGGATGCGGCATCGGAGGGCTTTCCGGATTCAGTTTCCAGCAGGTCTTCAGCCGCCACCGGCACGGGTTCGGTTTTCGGGACTTCAGCATTCAGGCGCAAACCGGCGTAGGCCGTTACCGCTTGGTGTACCGCTGCGAAGCACCCGTTTCCGGACCTCGGCCTGCACCTTCGAAATGGCTTCCGTGTTTATGGTAGCCTCGTCAAACCTCACGGATTCATGTTCCGAGCTAAACAGCCTGCCTCAATGATGCAGCAGTGACAAATCCGTCCGGAACGGATTTGGACCGCAAAGCGGCCCATTGTACTTTTCGCCTTAGAAAAAGGGCGTTCAGCAGCCATTCCGCATCCAGCCACCGTGTGGCACACTGGCCTCTCCAATCACCGAAAGGTAGCTGCCCCATGGCCAATCCTCCGCTGATTGCACCATACCAGCACGTAATGAATTCAACACCACATATCGGGTCAGTTCCAGCAAATCGTTGTCTTTCTGCACAAGGATCGCCTTGTAGCGACCTTGATAGAGATGCCTGACCATCCCGTGGCGGCGGTTAAATCGCTGCGTATGAAGACCATTCAACTGCCGCATCCCTCCCGATCAATTTCCGTCGACCGTTTCCACCAACAAATGACCATGATTGCTCATCTGACAATACGCGTGGATGACTCGGTTGAAACGCTCGCAAACCTTGCCAAGAACCTGTAGCCATTCCGCACGATCATCCTCTGTCAGGTAGATGTCCTCGCGCCGCTCTCCCCTCGACGTTACCTGATACAGCGCGCCTGCAAATTCCAATCTTAGTGGTCTTGCCATGCGTTGAGTGATGTTACAATACCTGACTGCTTAGGTGCTCTCGATCCGTTATATCCTTCCAAGTCAATGGAACATACCGTGATCCGCGAAGATATCATCGCCTTGTTTCGGGTCAAGCCGGGCAAAAAAATCCGCCTCAAGGACTATGACACCGGTTGGGCCCAGACCAGGGAATTGAAAGCCTTGGGAAAGGACGTCATCAAAGAACGCGCAAGGGAAATCCTGGCCGTGAACCTTCAAGCCCTCACGGAAACTCAGGAACGGCTCTACGCGGACGACCGCTACGCTTTGTTGATCATCCTGCAGGCCCTCGACGCCGGGGGCAAGGACGGCACCATCAGACACGTGATGTCGGGGGTCAATCCGCAGGGTTGCCAGGTGTTCAGCTTCAAGAAGCCCTCCATGGAAGAGTTCGACCACAACTTCCTTTGGCGCTACATGAAATCCCTGCCCGAGCGTGGCAGAATCGGCATTTTCAACCGCTCCTATTATGAAGACGTGTTGGTTGTGAAGGTGCATCCCGAGTGGCTGGAAGGCCAGAAATTGCCGCCCGGCAAACAAGGTAAATCGTTCTGGCAGGCGCGCTACGAGGACATCACCAGTTTCGAGCGCCATCTGGTCAGAAACGGCACGGTGATCTTGAAATTTTTCCTGCATATGTCCAAGGCAGTGCAGAAAAAGCGCTTTCTCGAACGCCTCGAACGCCCCGAAAAGAACTGGAAATTCTCGCCGTCGGATCTTGCCGAGCGTGCGTTCTGGGACGATTATGCCGAAGCCTATGAGGACGCCATCAACGCCACCAGCACAGAATGGGCGCCCTGGTACATCATTCCGGCCGACCACAAGTGGGCCACCCGCGCCATCGTCGCCGATATCATTACATCGACCCTACAAGGCCTCGACCTCAAGTTTCCGGAATTGACCAAAGAACAACGGAAAGCTTTGGCCGCCGTGCGGAAAAAGCTCGAGGATGAAGGATAGGCGAAGGATATTCCACTCTGATCAGTGCGCGGTTCAGGACTTACGGGATTCTTGGATGGCCACGATGGCCGGCAGCAACAGCAGGGTGGACAATACAGCGAAGGTCAGTGACAGCGTGACCAGGATGCCAATTCCAGACAATCCGCGGTGCGGCGAAAAGGCGAGCGTCCCGAACGAGCAGATCGCGGTGAGCGTACTGAACAGAATGGCGCGCGGCGTATAGGTGAGAAAGAGTTTCTTCAGGCTCCCTTCGGCGCGCAGTCGAAGCACGATGTAGATCCCGTAGGCGTTGCTCAGTCCCAACAGCAGCGGCAGGGCGATAATATTGGCGAGATCGAAGGGAATCCGGATTAGAACCGAACTCGCCGCGGTCAGGATGAGTGAGAATACCAGCGGAATCAGGACCAGCAAGGTGTCGAAAAAGCGGCGCAGTACCGCGAGCAGTAGCAAAGCCGTCGCCAGAAAGGCAAGGACCGTGGCCTCGAGAGCCGCCCGAACCACCGCGTCACCGCCTTCCAGGAGTTCGACGGCGGCATCGGTGGCCTTGGGCGCGACGCTTTGGACCTCCCGTACGAAGCGCCGGAGGGCATCGTTGTCGCGAAGATCCCCCTTAGGGAAAATTTCCAGGCGCGCGCGTCCGTCGCGACCGAGGTAGCGTTCCGTGAGTTCCCGGGGGAGATCCTCGATCTCCACGGGCGCCGGATCCAGAAGTTGGCGCAGCACATCGAGAGTTTCCGGCAGATCACCGATCGCGTTCTGGCGCAGTTGCAGCAGAGCCGGCTCGGGCCAGCCCGGGGTGGACTTCAATGTGAGGAGGGCCGTTTTCAATCGCGCCACGCTGGTGGCCATGAGCGGTGAAAGTTTGGCGGGGCTCGCGCTCGCCAGTTTCTGCTCGAGTTCGTCTACGGCGCCTGCCTCTAGGTTCAGACTCGGGGTCTCGAGCGGGCGGTTCTGCGCCAACAGAGGCCCCAGCAACAGGTTCATCTCATCGATGATCGCGAGCTTTTCTTCTTGTTGCTCGGGAACGAAGGCAGCGAGGGTGATGGTCTTGTCCACGGAAGGCAGGAGTTCCACCTTGCGGGCGAGCGCCTCGGCGCTTTCGAGGCTCGGGGCCACCACCGAAATCGTGTACGGCGTGGTATCGGGATCGGCCAGCAATTCTTTGAAAGTGGCAACCGATTCGCTCATCTGATTCTTCATGTTGAGCGGGTTGAAATCGAAGTGAACCCGGGGCAGCAAGGCGGCCGAGCCGAGCGCGGCCAAACCACAGATCCACAGGATCGCTCTCCGGTGCCGGCCCGGTTCGAAACCTGGAGCGATCGGTCCGCTTTTGCCCGGTTGCCGGAACTCCAGACTTTTTGGCAACACGGTAAGGAGGGCGGGCAGCAGTGTCAGGTTGAGTAACATCGCGATGCCCATGCCCACGCCGGAGATGACGCCGAGTTCCGCAAGGCCGAGGTAGCTGGTCGGCAAAAACGAGAAGAAACTCGCGGCGGCGGCCACCGCGGCCAGGGTCAGCGCGCCTCCCAACCCCGCGCCGGTTCTGCGGATCGCATCCAGATGACCGTGACCCGCCTGGATTTCCTCCTTATACCGGAGGCCGACCTGAATGCCGAAATCGGCCCCCATACCGATAAACAATATGGCGAAATTAATGGAAATGACGTTCAGTGCGCCAATCGCCGCGGTAGCAAAGGCAGCCGTGAATATCAAGCCGACCGCCAAAGTAATCAAAATTGCCAGGATGTGGCGCGGAGAACGCAGTCCCCATACGGTGATCAGGGAAACCAGGGCAAAGGACAAGAACCCGCTGAATTTTATCCCGTCGAGCGCATTGCCGAGTTCCTCGTTATCCATGACCGGCTCGCCGGTCAGACGGATTCGTTCCCGTTTCGTATCCAATGACAACCGCGTGATGGACTCGCGGATGAACTGGATCGACTCCTCGGCGGATTCAACTTGGCTGAAATCGAGGCGCGGCCGGACCAGGACGAAACCGCGGTTGCCGGCTTCGAAGGGCATGGCCTCCCCGAACAGCTTGGTTTTCCAGGAAAGTCGCACGGGATTATTGGCCAACTGACTTTCGATGTTCTGGCTAAGGTTGTCGAAAACCGGCACCAGCATCTTCTCGTCCTCGGAAGAGAGTCCATGGTCAAGCGCCCGGCTCAACACCGTGAACAATCCCCGGATGCTCATATCGCCGGATAGAGTGCCGAGCATAGGCTGCGCCCTGGCGAGCGTGTAAGCTAAATCTTCCAGCGCGGGGATACCCAGATAGAGAAGACCGTTACGGATGAAAAACGACCCTCCCGCCGGTTCGTACACCGATTCAAAGTGCCGGGCGTCAAGCCTCAGCCGCTCGGCAAGCTGGTGCGCGATATCATTGGCTCGAACCACGCTATCCGCCTCGATCACAATGACGATATTCCGGGCCAGATGCGGAAAGGCCTGCGCCAATTCCTGCTGGGCTTGCCGGAACGGAAGCCGGGGATCGAGCATCTCGAGGGTATTGGTATTCACGGAAAAATGCCTGGCCGTGTAGTCCAGCAATAATCCTGACGCGAGGGCCGCGGCTATAATCAGCCATATTGCCTTGCGAGCGGAAAATTCGGCCATGCGGGTGATGGTTGTGATGAAACAATCTCTGACAAGTCGCATAAGATAGGACTGAAGTTAAAACAGACGCCTTTTTATTGGAATGCAGGCAAAGTGTCAATGACGTCGCAAACCGATACCCCTTCGGGTTTGGCGCCCACTCCCGCCGCCTCGACGCTCATCGAAGGCGGACTGGGGGGACAAGTTGGCGGCGCTACTGCGTATATACTCCTTTGAAAATCAACAGGTCTGATATACTTCCGGCATGGAAATACCGCGCAAAGTATTCCGGCCTTATCGCTTGCCCGGCGCGGCGATGGTGTTATTGCTCGCCAACAACGCCACCGCGGAAATCCATACGACATTGACCGCCATCAGCGAATACCTGGGCAAGGGCTACTCGAAAAGCAGCGGACATTTCTCCTCTCTTGCCAATCTGGATTACGAACACTCTTCGGGTTTTTATGTTGGCGGTTCCGCTGCTTATGTGAACTTTGGAGACAGCAACAACGCCGATGCGGCCCGGGTTGAAATAAGCCCCTATCTGGGTTGGACTTTCACCCTTCCGGAGGACTGGCGGCTCGACGGCCAATGGTCCCGGTACATTTACGACGGAACGATTTTTGGGTCCAGTTCCGATTACAACGAATTCAACCTGTTCCTGCACTTCAGGGATGTCCTGAGCACAGCCGTGTCTTTTTCGGAAGATTATTATCACCGGGGACATGCCGCTGCCAGTTACGAAATCACCGGACGATACCCCATCACTGATTTTCTGGAGTTTTCCGGAAGCGCCGGCTACACGCAAGCGAAGCGAATCCTGACTTACGATTACCTGTATTGGAATACCGGACTGACTTGCTTTTACAAGGTTGTCACCCTGGATTTAAGATACGTAAACGCATTGGGTACCTCCCGTACTTCGATCAATCGGGAATCCGGTTATGCTCCGGAGCCTCTCAACCCAACCTTCTTCTTCAGCATTTCGGTTGGATTTTAAAACCTCAAGGATACAAAATTGTCCATGAACCAATTGAACCTTTTTTGAATGCTCCGCAATCTACCGAGACCACGTTGTGTCTTGAATCCATGGAAAATAAACGGATTTCAGCTTTGTGATTTATTCCAGGAAAGCCATTGAAAACCGAAAACAAAACTGATCAACAGAATCAGGAAGCTGATTTGATCGAATTAATCTGCCGCAGGGACGAGAAAGCGTTTGAGCTTTTGTATCACCGGTTTTACAGCCGTTTATTCCGTTTCATAGCGCGGACGACCGCGAGACCCGATCATATCGACGAGGTCATTAACGATGTCATGTATGTCGTATGGGAAAAGGCCCATACCTATAACCGGCAATGCCGGCCTTCAACCTGGATTTTTGGCATCGCATTCAATAAGGCCCGGCAATCTTTGCGTAACGGCAATCGAGAAGCTGACCAATCGTTTGACGAATTTGAGAGCAACACACTGATCCAGGCGAGCTACGACGACGGGCCCACGCGGATCGAAAGGGACAATTGGCTGGAGTTTGCATTGGATGTCCTTTCACCGGAGCAGCGCGCGGTGATTGAATTGACCTATTACCAGGGGCTTCATTACAGTGAAATTGCCGAACTCATGGGATGCTCGGAAAATACAGTTAAAACGCGCATGCATTATGCACGCAAGAAACTGGTTGCATTCCTCAAAAACAGTGACTACTAATTAGACGAGACGGACAAAATTTGCAGGATTATGAAATGAAAGACGAACACACAGATCCCTACTCCGCACACCACGAAATCATGCTTTTATTGCCGTGGTATGTGAATAAGGCCCTGCACGATCCCGAAATGAAGGCGGTCGAAAAGCATATTAACGTGTGCCTGACTTGCAGGCGCGAAAGCGCCGCGCTTCAAAAACTGTCTTTAGCGGTTAATCAAGTGGATATTATGGACTCCGCCGCCCAGGCATCATTCGCACGCTTGAAAGCAAGGATACACCGAACCGGTAATGTCGAAATGAAAATAACACCCGAAAGGAATGACCGCTCTGGTCAATTCAAATGGCATCGTAAATTGCGTTTTAATTTTCCGAGCTTATCGAAACCCTTATTAGGCGTGCTAATTTTGTTGATAATGCTGATCCCAGGATACTTTATAGCCGCCAAACTGCTGGAAAGCAATTACAGAACTCTTTCCAGTTCCGAAAACCTGTCGATAAGCAAGAACGAAATCCGGGTGGTTTTCGAAGAAAGTACGAATAAACAGCAAAGAGATTCGGTTATCCAGTCCGTAAACGGAGCGATTGTTGGCGGCCCCGATGCCAGGGGCGTATATTTGATTCGCCTCAAACAAGCGTCCGATGCAACGCATATCCTGGAAACAATTTCTTCGCTGAGAAAAAATTCGAGTGTAATTTTTGCCGAACCGGCTTACGCTTTATTGTCTTTCTCCCGGACTGAGGCAAGCCCAAAATGAAGCTGCCTTTGCTGCTGATGCTGTTGTTGTTTTCCAGCAATCCTGCATCCGCCGAAAGCAGCGACATCAATCCGGATTCGACCGAATTTTCTGCTCTATACAACCCAGCCGATGCGGAACATCTGATACTGATCGGTTTTTACGATCAATCCATCAACCGGGCTCAAAACCCCGCCCCGCTTTCCATTTACCGCCGTCGCGGCGACTACCAAAGCTCCACCTGGAGCCGGCGCACATCCGAACAAATCGCGGAAGAGTATCATCTGGAAAAACTCACTGAATGGCCGATGACAGAAGTCGGAGTGCAATGCGTCGTTTATAGAGTTCCGGCTGTCGATTCCATCCCGGGAACCCTGCAGCAAATGGCCAAGGATCAGCGCATCAAAATCGTCCAAAAGATGCACCTGTTTAGTACCGAAGCCCACGCATATAACGATCCTTATTTCAAACTTCAGTCCAATTTGCGCTCGATGCAACTCGATCAGGTACACGATAAGGCCACGGGCCGCAACGTGACCATCGGCATGATCGATACCGGCGTCGACATTCAGCACCCCGATCTATCCGGGCAGATCACCCGTCAGGAAAATTTTGCAGCTGGCGTGTCGTCAGATTTTGCAAGCGATAAACATGGTACTGCCGTAGCCGGCATCATGGTCGCTCGAACCGACAATGGTGCCGGCATCGCGGGCATCGCTCCAGATGCCAGGCTGGTTGCGTTCAAAGCCTGCTGGCCCGTTCAGCCCGATTCCATTGCGGCGATTTGCAACAGCTACACCTTGGCGCTGGCCCTCAATACGGCAATCAAGGCGGGGGTCAATATTCTCAATATGAGCCTGACCGGCCCGTATGACGCATTGCTCGAGCTTTTGTTAAACAGAGCGATCGATAACGGAGTGATCATCGTAGCAGCCGACGCGGGACCGGGCAAAGAGCGCGAAAATTTCCCCGCCTCGCTGAAAAATGTGATCGCCGTCCAAGCGATCATTTCGCCTGAAGGCAAGCCGGATAACCCGATCGGACGGGTTGAAGCGCCCGGCGAAAACGTTTTGACCACACTGCCGCACGGTACCTATGATTTCATTTCCGGCAGTTCGATCGCCGCGGCTGAAGTCTCCGGTCTGGTCGCTGTATTATTGGAATTGAAACCCGATCTTTCCTCGCGGGAAATCGAGTCGATCTTGCTACAATCCGAAACGCCTGAAAAGGTGGATAGGTTTTCCGGTATCAACGCCAATCAGGCCGTGATGGTATTATGCAAACATTCGAACTGTGCGGGAGAGGGCTTTGGTTTCGCGTGGAGGAATTTATAACGAAGATGTTCAAGCAGGGCAAACAAAACAAGTAGGGGTAGAGTGAGACAATGCCACGAAAGAGCACTACTCGATGTTTTTTGTGGAGGAAGAAGGCACCTTGAGCAGTTTTCGGGAGAACGCTACAAATGGAGTTCAGACACCCTGTATTCCTTCCCAAATTGCTGGTCCGGTCAGGGGTCAGCAACTGTGCGCGAAATCACCGGGCTGTTCTGACCGTCGCCGTATAATCACCAAAAAACGCCGGACATCCAGGGAATCGGCCCGATGGCTCGGCGCTTTTCATACCCTAACGATCATGAATCCGAGACAACAAACGTTAGGAGGTGTTTTCGGTTTTGGAGTCATACATTTTAAAAATCGCCCTAATCAATGACGGGGTGTTCAGCGGGGTGGACGAGGGTGTACGGTTTCATCCGGCCTTCCTGACTGACGCCACCATCGCGCGGGTGCAGCAGCAGACCCGGCGCCGGGTGCTGAACCTCTTCCAGCACCGTGGGTTGCTGCCATCGGAAGCAGGTTATTATTACAATAATGATAGAGCAGATTTTCACGCCTCTGTGTGTATGGAGAAAATACTCATTAATTCGACGGGGCATTTGTTCAAGATATGTAGTGCTCGCGGCGGGAAACGTAGAGGCGCCTACTTTGAAGATCACTCGTTATAATTTTCATTATTCCGTTCACAAGCTAGCAGTCAGTCATGTTAAATTGCAATGCCCCGTCACCCCGGCAGGGATTGCCGGGGTCCAGAACACAAGGATGTGATCGCTACAGTTGCCGTCCTTGGCAACTGGATTCCGGCAATCCCTGCCGGAATGA
>JBOICY010000524.1:0-1890 GCA_050740335.1 Methylococcales bacterium
CACCCCCATCGGCGACCTCTGCCGACAGCTCGGGGTGAGTGATGCGACCTTCTACGCCTGGAAAAAGAAGTACGCGCACCTCGGCGTGAGCGAACTCCGCCGCCTGCGGCAGGTAGAAGAAGAAAACTGCCGGTTGAAACGGCTAGTGGCCGACCTCTCGCTCGATAAGCATATGCTGTCGGAGGCGCTGCGAAAAAAAGTCTAAGGCCCGCACGCCGACGGGAACTGGCCAGTTGGTTTCAGAATACCTTTCAGGTCAGTTGCATGCGGGCCTGTCGATTGGCGCAGTTCAGTCGAGCTGCCTGGTATCGACGCAGCCACGCCAAGGATCAGTCTGCCCTCCGGATACGGATTCGGGATCTCGCCCATGCCCGACCCCGGTTTGGCTATCTGCGGATCTGGGTGTTGCTGCGCCGCGAAGGCTGGACCGTGAATCGCAAGCGCGTCCGTCGGCTCTACCGTCTCGATGGGTTACAGCTGCGGATGCGGGTGCGGAGACGGAAACATATCGCGTTGCACCGCGGCCCGGCTCCGGTCCCGGCGGGCCCGACAGAGCGCTGGAGCATGGATTTCGTCCATGATACCCTGGCCGATGGGCGGCCGTTTCGGGTCCTGACGGTCGTCGATAACTGGAGTCGGCACAGTCCAGTCCTAGAGGCTGGTTTTCGGATGTCGGGCGAGACAGTCGGCCGCGCCCTCGATGGTGTGCTGGGCGAAGGACCGGGCCCACGATCGATCACGGTGGATCATGGGACGGAATTCCAATCACGCGCGTTGGAAGATTGAGCCTATCGACGGGGTGTGCAACTCGACTTCATTCGACCAGGAAAACCCGTGGAAAACGCCTTCATTGAATCATTTAACGGTCGCTTGCGGGACGAGTGTTTGAACGTCCACCAATTTGCCTCGCTTGCCGAGGCGGAGACCATCATCGAAGCGTGGCGGCTCGACTATAATCAGCGCCGCCCACATAGCTCGCTCGGGCACCGGACCCCGAACGAGTTCGTCGCACAACGTCAGGTGATTCGGGCCGTCGAAGAAGTCGTCTGCTCTGGTTAAGGATTGTCTCGTTATGGGACCAACGTCAACGGTCAGAAGTTCTCCTTTAAAACTGTCTCCTTGACGGGGAAGCTTACGCTTGCAGATAATGATGAGGCGATAATCAGTCTGCGAGAGCCGGCGATAGCTCAAGCGCGGGCATTAAATGCTGAACATATTGAGCTCCGACATGCTGCCACCCGTGAGATTGGGTGGCCGTCGAGTCAACGAAAGGAACACCAGTCTATTCTAGACGGTTTTTCGAATCGATTCTCTCGACGTTCCGGAAAGAGGCAAAGATTTGCGTCGTAGTTCTGGATGGCATTCCCCTGGCGGCTTTGGTGTCCGGATTTCGCGGCACCCTGGAAATCCCAGGCCGCTTCGTATAAACGCTATAACCGACTGGTCCAATATGCTGTTGTATAACGCGGTGTTGGAATATGCCTGTCAGCAGGGGTATCAGACGTTTGATTTCGGACGGTCGTCGCCCGAAAGCGGGGCCTATAGATTCAAAGAGCAATGGAGGGGCGAAATCCGAGTCCATGCCTTGATACTATTGGCTGTCGAACGATGGTGAATTGCCTCAGTTAGACCCTCAGAACCCAAGGTACCGCTTGGCGATCAACGCGTGGCGCCAGTTGCCGCTATGGGCCGCTAATCGGTTGGGACTTCATCATATTGTGAAGCAACTTCCGTGAACCCTCTCACTGCCAAGCGCCAGGCGAACCTTTGAATTTCAGCATCATCGTTCCCACATACAACCGGTCCGACATACTCACTGAACTGCTCAAGAATTTGCAATCAATGCGGATTCCAAACGGTGTGACGTGGGAAATCATCGTCGTAGACAAC
>JBOICY010000525.1:0-3963 GCA_050740335.1 Methylococcales bacterium
CAAACTTTTCGACAATCAGAAGGTCGCGAAGTGCTCAACATCAAGGGATTTGACTAACTTTATTTTTGACTGGACTTTATTTGACTGGAGCGATTCGCCTTGATCATGACCCGATTGAAAACCATCCTATTTTTATTTATCCTGATTAATTCAACCGGTGAGTCGAGCGCCGAAGCTGCAACTCAAACCGTTGAAATGAGGACGGACAATTCATCGAATTATTATGTGACCAGCATAATCACGGGTGCCGGTCAAAAATCACTGTTGGTCGATACCGGTTCCGGCTACAGTACCATCAGCCAAGACACTCTCAAGGCCTTGCAGGAAAGCGGCGAGGCAATATTCCTGAGAAAAATGCAAGGAATCATGGCGGACGGAAGCCACCATTGGGTGTCCGTATATCGCATCGCCGGACTCAATATCGGTGGCAATTGCCAGGTCAAAAACATCGAAGTCGCTGTCTTCCCCAACGGCGGCCGTGAAATTCTCGGTCTGAGTGCGCTCGGCAAAGTGTCGCCCTTCACATTTTCCATCGAACCTCCCCGCCTGTCCCTGAGCAACTGTAATCGTATTTAAACCTCTTCGTTTAACTTCCCTGCCGAATACAGGGAGCCCGACGTTATTGATTTAGCGCACTCTCCGATTGCCTTTCCTGGCGAGCGAAAAGGAGCTCGGGATTTGGTTGACTCGAAAACTTCCGAAGCATCCGATGGTTGGTTCGCGATAAAACCATTAAAATAATCCCCGGCCAGCTTCTAGTGATCGCTTAGATTATGACGGAAAACAATAACAATCCAATTATGGAACCCGGAACGGTCTTTCTCGAATATACCATTGAACATGTGTTGGGCGCCGGTAACTTTGGTATTGTCTATAAAGCCGCTAATCGCTTCCTGGATGAAACCGTTGCAATCAAGGAGTTTTTCCCCAGGGAGCTTGCTTACCGTTCGCAGGATTTTCGGGTTCTTCCCAGATCATCCGAGACTGAACGGACCTTTCACTGGGCCTTGAACCGCTTTCTTAAAGAAGCCCGGATTCTCTGGAGCCTTTCCCGACCGAATCCGGTTCCCAGTATCATCCAGGTAAAAAGCTACCGGGAAGAGAACGGAACCGCCTATATGATCATGGAATATGCCGAGGGTGAACCACTATCAAAGCTGATTGAACGGAATAAAACACTCACTCATGACCAGATAGAACTTATTTTAAATCCCTTGCTCGATGGACTCGAGCGGGTGCATAACGCATCGGTATTGCACCGCGATATCAAACCTTCCAATATGTTGATCCGTTCGGACGGCTCCCCGGTGCTGATCGATTTCGGGGCGGCCAAACCGGATCTCGATCGAAGCGCAAAATCGACCATGGTGGTTTACACACCCATGTATGCGCCACCGGAACAAATCGTTTCCGAGGGAAAATTGGGTGCCTGGACCGATATTTATTCGCTCGGCGCAACCCTGTACCATGCGGTGGCCGGCCGTCCTCCGATCAATCCGGTCACGAGAATCCAGGGGCTCGAGCATATGCCTGCCGTGGAGGCCGGCGCCGACCGTTATCCGGAAAATCTGTTGAAAGCGATCGATGCGGCGATCGAACCGATTTATACCCAACGGCCGCAAACGATTGCAGCGCTGAGAAACCTCATCTATCCACCAATGATCGATCACGCTCTCGACGCCACCATTATTACATCCGCTTCTCCTCCATACCCTTCACAAATCCGCGCCGAAACTGTTTTTCCGACGGTACCTTCTCCACTCCTTGGTGCAGGTCTACTCCGTCCTGACGCTCTGAATAACCACGGCACGCCAACCAACCGTATAATGAAAAAAGGAGATTTTCTCCTGGTATTTTTGGTTTTTCTGTTTGGTGTATTATTTTACTTGAGCCGGAAACCGACCATTCGCGTGGAAATCCCCGAATCGCGGGTAGCTAGCCGGCCGAACGAGTCGCTTGCCTTGCAAGTGAATCAGCGTTTGGTTGAAACCGATTGTGCTTTGCTGGAAAGCAGGCTCAAGCCCGATGACTTGGCGCCCGCTTATTCTTTGGAAATCGCGGGTCACATGGCCGATGCCGAAAGTTTACGGCAACTCAAAAACAGCATCGGAGAACTGTCTCGGATTAAAAATATCAAGACCGATATCGAACTCGATTTAGAGCCATTCTGCGAAGTCATTCGCTTATACAAGCATTATCAAAACATTCGTTCCGGAAGCAATCATGTGGTCGTTCTGGGTTTTAATCATCCGGATCGTATCTATACAAATGGGGACCTCTTATTCATCAACGCAACCTCCAACACCCGGTCCAAGGGCTACCTGTACGTGGATTTCTTCGACCGGGAAGGAAACGTCGTCCATATGCTTCCCTCACCGTTCAATCCGACTAATTCTCTAAAATTCCGGGAAGAGATATTCCTCGGAGAAAAACGTAAAGTCAAAGACTTCGAAAACAAACGGTCTTATGTAGTACTGCCGCCGTTTGGCACCCATATCGTTACCACACTGTTTTCGGAATCCCGGTTGTTCGATGATCTTCGCCCGGAATCCGAAGCGATCGAACCCTACCTGAAAGCGATGGAGCCCATCCTGCGCGGAATTCCGGACGCAAAAACCCCCAGGGTAAGCATTGAGATTATCAAGACACGGGATAGCACCTGAAATCTGTAATTCCGTTACCCGATAGCCAGTGATCTTATGCCATCTGTATCGCGCATGCGGTATAGTTGTTATGCTCGGCTTCTGTTCTATCGACAATCAATGCCTCCATCTTCCGCCTTGCGTGGTGTCCAGACCGTTGTGTTCGCTGCTCATCTTGCGCCGCGAACCGCCGGGGATTCAGTGCCCACCCAAGCCTCTCAGATTGTCTCTCGCGACCCACAACCCCTGGTCAGCCGCTCGCCGGTACCAGTGTTTCGCTTTTTTGAGGTCTTTCACGACCCCTCTGCCTTTGCGATACATCGAGCCTAAATTATTTTGCGCCCAAGCGTTCCCCTGCTCGGCGGATCTGCGGTACCAGGTAGCCGCTTTTTCGGAATCCCTGTCCACTCCTTTCCCCTTTTCATACATCCAGGCTAGATTGTATTGCGCCCATTCATTCCCCTGCTCGGCGGATTTGCGGTACCAGTCCAGCGCTTGTTCAAAGTCTTTCGACACCCCCAGGCCCTTTTCAACCATCCGGCCCAGGTTATATTGTGCCCAGGCATCCCCTTGCGCGGCGGCTTTGCGGTACCAGCCAAGCGCGTTCTCAAAGCTTGGCGATACACCCTTACCTGTTTCAACCATCCGGCCCAAATTAACTTGCGCGGGCGCATGTCCCTGTGCGGCGGCTCTGTGGTACCAGCCAAGGGCCATGGCAAAGTCTTTCGACACCCCTTTACCGGTTTCATAGATTCTGCCCAAATTGGTTTGCGCCAAGGCATGCCCCTGATCGGCCGCCTTGCGGTACCAGTACAGCGCTTGTTGAGGGTCTATAATCACCCCGTCACCCTGCTCGGACATCCGGCCCAGGTTATTTTGTGCGAGCGCATAGCGCTGTTCCGCGGCCATCCGGTAATATCTGAGCGCATTTTCATTGTCCTTTTGCGCCTCGAAGGCCTGGCCCAATAGCGTTTGATACTTGGCGCTGTCCGGCTCCAGGCGAAGGGCTTTTTCGCAGGCCGGCACCGCTCGACCCGCATCGATTTCATTGATGGATACCCCAGGCCCGCTGATATCTTCTTGATATTTTAGCCCGGCCAGTTCTTCACATCGCAATGCGATTTGCCGTTTTTCCTGACCCGCCTTGTCGATCCGATAATTTCCGTAGCCAACCAGCAAAGCACACGCAATCAAGACCCCGATGATCGCCCTGAACCGTCGATGCGGGCTCCCGAGCAGGAATCGCAATTTTGTCGATACGATCGTGGCGTATTGGTTTTTTGCTGGCCGGTCCGCTACAGCCAGCCGGGTCTCCGCGGCT
>JBOICY010000526.1:0-20904 GCA_050740335.1 Methylococcales bacterium
GAACGAGCTGTCCGCTCCGGGGTCCGGAGGATCAGCGTTTTTTGTGCCGCGACCGAGACCTTTTCCATGGCCAACAATCGCTGCTCGATCGAACAGAATCTGCAGAGAATCCGTTCAATCTGCAACGAGGCGCTCGCGCACCGGATAAAGGTCAGAGCTTACCTCTCCTGTACCCTGGGTTGCCCTTATGAAGGAAAAGTGGACAGGGATTTCGTCGCCGGGATAGCCTTGCAACTGCTCGATTCCGGCTGTTACGAAGTCTCGCTCGGCGACACGATCGGGGTTGGAACCGCAGGCAGCGTCCAGCGCCTCTTGGAGAAGGTGGGCCGGCACATTCCGCTGGAAAAAACCGCGGTTCATTTTCACGATACCTGCGGTCAGGCGCTAGCCAATGTGCTGAGTGCGATCCAACTCGGAGTGACTGTGATCGACAGTTCGGTAGCGGGCCTCGGAGGGTGCCCCTTCGCGGGCAATGCGAGCGGCAACCTGGCCAGTGAAGATCTGGTTTACCTGCTTGACGGACTCGGTATCGAAACGGGAATCGATCTCGAACAACTGGTCGAGACCGCCTGGTATATCGCGGACATACTGGGCCGCCCGCCCGAATCCAGGGTATCCAGGGCAATCGGTCGCGGACGCTTTTCGGAATTTTCCAAATCCTTCGGGGTCTAAGCCCGCAAATCGTCTCCAAACGCGATCAATAATTCAAAAAGGAGACTTACCTTTATTTTTTTGTCAGGTTCGGAGGAGAAGGCAGTCGTTTTAAAGGGGTTGTCCTGGCCAAAATTTGATAAGGATCCATACAATGGCAAAGCAAACAGCTCGAACATCCATCCCGCACCGTCCTTCGGTTTCAGTCGTTCAGGAGGCAACACAAGCTCCGGTCGCCCGATTCGAAATTTACTATCACCAAGTCCTGGATCCGAAGGGACAGTTACTCCGTCCGATCCCCGAATTCGCGAAGAATCCCGAGACTCTGATCGGTTTTTACCGCAACATGGTCCAAACCCGAACCTTCGATACCAAGGCAATCGCGTTACAGAGGCGCGGACAGCTCGGCACTTATGCGTCATGTCTGGGTCAGGAGGCCATCGGAACCGCGATCGGCGGTTGCATGAAGCAAGAGGACGTTCTGCTTCCGACCTATCGCGAATACGCGGCCCAATTTTTACGCGGAGTCCGCATGACAGACATCCTGCTTTACTGGGGCGGCAATGAAAACGGCATGAACTTCGAAATCCCGCGACACGATTTTCCGATTTGCGTGCCGATCGCGAGCCAGGCGCCCCAGGCTGTCGGAGTCGCCTATGCGATTCGTTATCGGCGCGAAAAGCGCGTGGCCGTGTGCGTTCTCGGGGATGGCGGGACTTCCAAGGGTGATTTTTACGAGGCGATTAACGCGGCTGGGGTCTGGGATTTGCCGATCGTATTCGTGGTCGCCAATAATCAGTGGGCGATCTCGATGCCGCGAAAATCACAGACCCGCGCGGAAACCCTGGCTCAGAAAGCGATCGCGGCCGGCATTGCGGGCGAGCAGGTCGACGGAAATGATGTGATCGCGCTGGTCGAGCGCATCGAAAAAGCCTTGACGAAGGCCCGGAACGGCCAGGGCCCGACTTTGATCGAAGCGCTGACCTACCGCCTCTCGGACCATACCACGGCCGATGATGCGAGCCGCTACCGCGGCGAGAGTGAAGTCGCGGAATGGCGTCGCTCCGACCCCTTGGCGCGCTTGCGCCGCTACCTGACCGACCAGGGAATCTGGTCCGGCCAGGCCGAACAAGAACTGGAATTCGAAAGCCAGCAGGCAGTCGAGCGCGCAGTTCAGGAATACCTCGGCACCCCTGTTCAAGCCGCCGAGTCCATGTTCGACCATCTTTATGCCGCCCTGCCCGAATCGCTCAATTGGCAGCGCAGGAGCGTACTTAATAGAGGATGCCACGATGACTGAAGTCACGCTGATCGATGCGGTCAACCTGGCGCTCGCCAGAGAAATGTCGGCGGATCCGGCGGTGGTCGTGTTCGGCGAGGATGTCGGCCGCAACGGCGGGGTGTTCCGGGCCACGGCCGGTTTACAACAACGATTCGGTCCAGAACGTGTGTTCGACACCCCGCTCGCGGAAACTTTGATCGCCGGCATGGCGATCGGCATGGCCGTAGAGGGCTTGAAACCCGTGGCCGAAATTCAATTCCTTGGATTTGTGTACTCGACGATCGAACAAATCGTGAACCACGCGGGAAGGCTGCGCAACCGCACGCGCGGACGGCTGGGTTGCCCGATGGTGATGCGTATCCCCTTCGGTGGTGGAATCCATGCGCCCGAACACCACTCCGAAAGCACCGAGGCGATGTTCGCGCATATTCCCGGTATACGGGTCGTGATCCCCTCGTCCCCGCATCGCGCCTACGGCTTGCTTTTGGCCGCGATCCGGAATCCGGATCCGGTGATCTTTCTTGAACCGAAGCGGATTTATCGAATGTTCAAACAGGAAGTGGACGACAACGGTGAAGAATTGCCTCTGGACACCTGCTTCCTGTTACGGGAAGGCACGGATGTCACGCTGGTTTCCTGGGGTGCGATGATCCATGAAACCCGGATCGCGGCGGAACGCCTGTCCGAAACCGGAATCGAAGCCGAGGTGATCGACCTCGCGACGATCAAGCCTCTCGACATGAAAACCATCCTGAACTCCGTCGAAAAGACCGGGCGTTGCGTGATCGTCCACGAGGCGGCCAGAACCTGCGGCGTCGGAGCGGAGATCGCGGCGGGTCTCGCCGAATACGGCCTGATGAGTCTGATGGCTCCGGTCGAGCGTGTGACCGGATACGATACGGTCATGCCTTTGTATCAGCTCGAGAAACAGTACCTGCCCGGGGTCGATCGGATAGTGGCCGCCGCGCGTAAGACACTCGAATCCTGATGCGATACTTCGAACTCCCGGATCTCGGCGAAGGCTTGCAGGAAGCCGAAATCGTGCAGTGGAATGTGAGTGTAGGCGACGAAGTCAAGCAGGATCAGGTGCTCGTCGCGGTCGAAACGGCCAAAGCAATCGTCGAATTGCCGAGTCCGTGTGAAGGTAAAATTCTCAAGCTTTATGGCAATATCGGCGAGATCCTGCAGATCGGCGATCCGCTGGTTGAATTCGTGACCGGGGATGAAGCCCGAAGAGACAAAGGCAGCGTGGTCGGCAAAGTCGAGGTCGGCGAGAAGCAGATCGACGAATCGCCGATTCCGGTCGGGCATTCCTCGGGAGTGGGTGTCAAAGCGACCCCCGCGGTCCGGGCACTTGCAAACCGGCTGAATGTGGAAATCGACATGGTCAAAGCGACCGGCAGAGGCGGGAATGTCACCGTCGAAGACATCCATCGCGCCGCGAAGCTTTTAGCCGAAGCCGGCGAAATGGAACCCCTGCGCGGCGTCCGGAGGGCCATGGCGCAAACCATGAGTCAGGCCCACCGCGAAGTGGTGGCGGTGACACTGAACGACGACGCGGACATCCACGCGTGGCAAAACCGTGCCGATGTGAGTATCCGGCTGATCGGCGCGATCGTTGTGGCCTGCCGCGCGGAGCCCGCGTTGAATGCCTGGTACAACAGTCACGCGGTCGGACGGATACTCCCGAAAAAAATCGATTTGGGAATTGCGGTCGATACCGATCAGGGCCTTTTCGTTCCCGTACTCAGGAATGTCGGAAATCGGGAAACCGAGAATCTTCGACAAGGCCTCGACGCCATCAAAAAAGCAGTCGCGAATCGTTCCATCAATCCTGAAGACATGCGCGGTTACACCATTACCCTGTCGAATTTCGGGACTTTCGCGGGACGTTACGCGAATCCGATCGTGGTCCCTCCGACCGTCGCGATCATCGGTGCCGGGAAAATCCGCGACCAGATCGTTCCCGAACACGGAAACGCGGTCGTCCATTCCATCCTGCCGATCTCCCTCACTTTCGATCACCGCGCGGTAACCGGCGGTGAAGCCGCAAGATTTCTTAATGTCTTACTCAGCGATCTCGAACAGCCCGATTAAGACCGGGGTCTGATAACCCCGGTCTTAACGAGATGTCAGGTTTTTTTAACCGATCCTCGGAACAAATCTCCGTGGTTCGGAAGCCCCGAGGGTCAGGCCGACTTGGATGCTCCTACCCCTGACTTGGATGCAGCGATCCGGTCCAGGGTATAGTACACTGGGCAGAAACCCGTGTAGTAACTTTGAATCAGGAGCACCCCGATCAGCGCCGGCAGCAAAAACCAACTGGAGCCGGCAAAAAAACCCAACAGACAGCCCAAGGTAACCAAAACACCGACGATAGCGTCGTGCAAACGTGTTCTATCTTTCACAACATTTCCTCCTTTCTCGTTTGATTTTACGAAATTTTCCCTGCGTGATCGAATCTTTCCGTAGGCGTGTTCAGCGCTTCGAAACCGACCCTGTCTCGCCGAGAACAGTGTGATTTCTCCCTATGCTTATATCACGTCGCGGGAGAACTCTCAACCGGTAGTTGCTAACACCGGTAGTTGCTAACACCGGTAGTTGTTGACACTCAGCAATTCTCATTTTGAAAACTAATATCCTCGTAGAAACTATGAAGGACCGCTATCGGATATCCTAGAGTTTTCAACAAACAAAGAGGATGAACAAATGACAGCGGTCCTTCATAGTTTCTACAACAGGCCGAAGACGAACCATAATGAGAATCGCTGTGTTGACACGGTTAGTTGTTGACAGCAAACGAAATGTACGCCCTCCACCGGAATCAAGCGCTCCGGAGCCTTTTACTTCTTACCACGCTTCTCGCTTGCCTCGATTGTCTTCCGCAAGCGATCGAGGGCCTGTTGCCGAGCTTGGCGTGTTCCCCAAGGGGCCGGCTTTTCTTCGAACTGTCCAAGTTTTCGTCGCTGTAACTCCTTGACTTCATTCAGACGGCGCATCCGTTCCCGCTCGTTCTCGGCCTGCCGCCTGGCGATTTCTTCCGCCGCAATCGGAATCCCCGGCGCTTCGATCCCCGCGATTGCCAACAACCCGTCAATCGTCTCCCAATATCCTGGATAGGATAACTCCTTGATAAATTTCAGATTGAGAGCTTGGAATATTGGAATCCATTCCTCGCTCCCGGCAATTTTCCGGCGTAACGCGAGCGCGAGGTTGAACTGATACCAACCGGTCTCGATGCGCTTGAACAGACGCCGGTTGTAGGCATAGTCGCGGTCGACTTCATTGCGCGAGAGCACCGCGGAGATGTGCTGCCGTTTGTTGCGTTCCGGTTTCAGTACATTGCGCGGCAAATGTTCCCACGCTTCCAGCACCACCGCGGTATCGAAGGCACTCCGGCCGTTCCACTTGAAATTAACGAAACGGAATTTGAACAGGCTCCAAAGTGTTTGCAACAGAAAATATTCGGTCAAATGTCGATCGATACGCACCAAGCGCTCACCCACCATCAGGTCGACGACCGGAGGCGCAATACGCTCGTAAATCGCGGCAAAACCGCCTGTTGCGAACTTCGGTTCGCGGAATGCTTCGATCATCGCCCAGTGCAGCGCGTTACGCCCAAGATGATCGGTCAGATCCCGGTCGGCACCGCGTTCCAATAGCTCCTCGACCAGGGCAACGTTGCCGGCGACCGAGGCGGCCATGAGTGGTGTCAGGTTCATCGCCGTGCGATGGTCGACACCGTGCCGCTCGCAGTTGCGCAGGATTTCCTTGAAACCGTGTCCGTAATAGGGCGCGAGATGTTTGTATCCGAGGGTTTTGCGCTGCTTTTGAAAGTGCCTGGCTTCCTCGAAGTGCGCTTCAGTCTCCAGATATTTGGAGAGTTCGGGTTCGTCGTAGCTCACCGCATACTCGTAGAGCTGGCGTTTAAATTTCGAGCCCGGAACCGGGTTTTTGAAGACTTTGATCAGGGTTTCCCGAAGCCGCGCTTCATCAAAGACCGGCCAGGGTACCGGAGTCTCTTTCAGAATGGTTGCGCGGATCGCATCGGCCTGCTCTTGTTTGCCTTGCAGTTCCAGTTTCCGGGCTTCCTTTTGCCAATCGTCCAGGGTGGACGCTTTTGCTTCGACCCGGACCGTTTCGTCACCGCTGTGCACCTGCATGAGCTGCAGAAAGGGGTGGCCGGAATCGGATTCGATCAAGTAAACATTGCGAACCGCACGGGTCAAGGCCACATACAAAGCATTGATGAAAAATTTATAAATTTCGAGCGATTTGTCGGTCTTGTCCTTGGCGCGCCGATACTCCAGGTCATCGCCCTTAATATCGTTCGCGGTGACTCCGTCGGCGATCTGGCTGAAGGCCAGCCGGTTATCCGAAACGAAACGATAGAGAATGATGTTTTCGTATTCCAGACCCTTGGCCTCGTGGATCGAAAAAATCAAGGGGCTGTCGAAAAATTTTCTCGCCTCGGATTTATCCTCGTCGCGCATCACCAGCACCGCGAACCGGGTTGAAGTTTTGGTCTTCTGATTCAGATCCTTCTTCACCTTGTCTTTATCGGCGAGCACCGTGACCGCGCCGGGCTCGTTCGCCACGGCCTGCACCAGAAAATTACTTTCCCGGTCTATGGAACCGAAGCGTTTGTGCTTGATCTTGAGCAGGGTGTTCGCGGCCCGGGTCGCATCCCGGCTGTTCCGGAAGTTGGCCCTGAGCACCTTGAGTTCCTGCCGCTCAGCCAGTTCTGGATCGCGCCAGAACAACGATTTCACCTTGCTCCAGGAAAAGAAGTTCGGATGGACGATCTGGTTCGAATCGCCGCAGAGCAGAAACTGGCCCGGCTTCTTCAAGGTTTTCAGGATCAGCGCCAACTGAGCATTGGTGATGTCCTGCACCTCGTCAATCACGACAAAGTCGTAACAGGGTTCGGCCGCAGGACCCCATTCGTGGGCGATCAGGTTAAGGTCATACAGTTTCGCTTCCTCGAGCCATGCGCGGTATTTTTCAAACAGATCGTAGAGCCGGTCCCGGTCCGGCTCCGCAAAGATCGACTGGCGCACTCCGAGTTGCCGGTACTCGTCGCGCCCCAGCAATCCCCCGGCATCGGCGGCGATCACCCCGCGGATTTCCTCGAAGGCCTGATGGGATTCGATGCCCTTGAATTGCTGTTGCATGCGCCTGAACCATCCGGAGAAATCGCGCCAGGTCGCTTCCCGCCCCCGGGGTACGCGGATCGCTTCGACGAACTCGCGGTAGGAAAGGAAATTCGCTTCCTGCCCGTCCCTGTCGAATCCGTAAGAATAGTACAGATCCCGCGCGTTCTGGGCGAGATAAGCCGAGTGCGTCACGTATAGCACCTCGCCCTCGGTGTGTTTCATCTTTTCCAGGGTCAGCGCGGTCTTGCCGCTCCCGGCCGATCCGACCACGATCAACGGAGGCGGCAGCCGATAGACACTCTCCTGGGCATCATCGAAGGAGATGACCTTGTCGAGCAAATGAATATCGCGGCGTTCGGGATGGATGTAGCGGATCGGCTCGGCTTCCAAAAGCGCCTCGGACGCATCGATCGCGGGAATCTTCTCGTCATCCACCGTCGCGCCGCGCAGGAAGCGGGACTTGTTATAGGCATGGTTCTCGATGACTTCCAACATCAAAGCGTAGACCGCATCGCCATGGCGCACGACCGTGAAAAGCAACCGGTTCGCGTAGTCCAGCCTGGCCCGGTAAAACTTCCCGTGGCCCGGATTGGAGAGCTTTTTCACCTCCGCCGTACGGAAATCGTCCCGCTCGATCGCGCCGATCACCTTTTTGTATTGCGCCTTGCACCGCGTGACATCGAGCCCGATGTATTCGAGAATTTTCATAATTAGGTCGTCTCAGTTATCCACCGGTTTATCCGCAAATTTTTCAGACTTCGTAGATCGACTCATTTCCAAGGCGACCTGGAGTGCATATCGCGCGCTTCCCGTCGAAATGTTTCCGCTGCCCGCTCGTTCGAGCGCGGTGCCATGATCCACCGAAGTCCTGATCAGCGGCAGCCCGAGGGTGATATTCACGGATTGTCCGAATCCGGCATATTTGAGCACCGGGAGCCCCTGGTCATGGTACATCGCGAGCACCGCGTCGGCGTTCTCAAGATTTCCGGGCCTAAACAAGGTGTCGGCGGGCAGAGGTCCGATCAGCTGCATGCCTCGGGCCCGCAGCTTGTCCAGCGCCGGTGTGATCACTTCGATTTCCTCTCGACCCAGATGGCCGTTTTCGCCGGCATGGGGGTTCAGGCCGCAGACCAGGATTCGGGGATTCGCGATCCCGAAGCGGGTACGCAAACTTTCATTCAATACCGACAGCACGGCCGTGAGTCTCGGTTGTGTGATCTCGGCGCTGATTCGTTGAACCGGGATATGGGTCGTAGCCAGTGCGACACGAAGGCCGGGGGTCGCCAGCATCATGACCGGATGTCCGCCGGCGATCGCGGCGATGTATTCCGTATGTCCGCTGAATGGAATTCCGGCGTCATTGATAACTCCCTTATGCACCGGGCCAGTCATCATGGCAACGAATGTCGAATCCAGACAGGACCGGGTCGCCGTTTCGATCGTTTCCAGTACATAGCGGGCATTCGCGGGATCGGGACGGCCCGGTGATTCACGCGTGTCGAGCTTGACCGGCAGGACCTTGATTTGTCCTTTCCGGTTGGCTGTCGGCTCCGACTCACGATCGAACAGGACTATTTCGGGCCAGGCACCGAGACACTTCGCGCGCCGGGAAATCAGGTCTGGATCGGCAATGGTGATCAATTCACAAGGGAATGGATTTTGCGCGAGAAGTACGCACAGATCCGGGCCGATACCGGCCGGTTCTCCGAGGGTATAAGCGATACGCGGCAAGGATTCCGACACCGCTCTTCTCACATTCGCCTGCGAACGGTCATGGGAGCTTCGGATTCAACCTTTTTCCAGTCTGATTTCGACAAAAGCTTCGTTGCGAAGACGGCGCAGCCAAAGCTCGGTTTCTTCCTCGATTTTCTGTTTTCGTAGCTCCTCCCGGGCCTGTTCCTTCCGGTATTCATCGGTGTTGTCCCGTTCACCACGGTCCAGAACTTTGATCAAGTGCCAACCGAATTGGGTCTGAACCGGGCCGCTCATTTCCCCTGGTGATAAGGCGTTCATGGCCTCCTCGAAACTCGGCACCAGCGCCCCCGGACTGACCCAGCCGAGATCCCCTCCTTTCAGGGCGGATGTCTTGTCTTCGGAATGCGCTTTTGCGAGCGCCGCGAAATCGTCACCGTCCTCGATCCGGCGTTTGAGCGCATCGAGTTTTCGCTTCGCGTCCTCGTCACTGAACAAGTCGCTGGTTTTCAATAAAATATGCTGCACCTTGGTTTGAACCACGACATGTTTTCCGGCTCCCTCGATGTCCATGAGCTTGATGATGTGAAAACCGCTCGCGCTTTGTATCGGACCTTGCAACTCCCCTTTTTGCATGGACGGGACAGCATCGACAAAGATCGTCGGGATTTCGGCGAGACGCCGCCAGCCAAGGTCACCCCCGCTGAGTCCCTGAGAGCCGCTGCTGCTGCTCACCGCGAGTTCTCCAAAATCGGCCCCCTGCTTGAGTTTTGCAAGCACCGCTTCGGAGCGATTTTTGGCCGCTTGTATCTGAGCCGGGGATGCGGCTTCGGGGGTTGCGATCAGGATATGACCGAGCCGGTAGCGAAGATTCTGATCGATTCCTGGTTTACCCCGGGTGACCATGAAATGCTCGACCTCCCGATCACTTACCTGAATCTGACTGGTAATCAGGCTGTTGCGCAACTGGTTCATGATGATTTCATTGCGCATTTCGTTCAGAAACTCCGAATAGTCCATCCCTTCTTTTTTGATCGCATTGCGAAATTCGTCAGGACTCATGTTATTCTGTCTCGCGAGCTGTGCCATCGAACGCTGCAGGGTACTGTCATCGACGTGCATTCCGGCGCGTTCGGCTTGGATCAACTGCAGTTTGTTAATGATCATCCGCTCCAGTACCTGTTGGCGGATGATCGATTCCGGAGGGAGTTGAGTTCCGGAGGCTTCCAGTTTCGCTCTGATGGTATTGAGCTGCCGATCCAATTCGCTTTCCAGAATCACGCCATCCTCGACGACCGCTACAATCCGGTTGACCTCCATGGCGTCACTCAGGTTGGCAACAAACAACAGGCCCGCCACGAAACACACGGCAGAAAGGAACGGTAAATTAAATGGATTTTCAGGCTTCATCATACTATTCCGGTTGCTGGGATAGCCAAGAATAAAGGGTCGGAGTTCGATTTCGAACGGGTCTCCTGGCAGGATACCCGGCCAAGGTCTGAACCCGGTCTTGCCAGATATTTTACGCTATCGGATCGGAAAAACGGGATTCGGATCCCTGAGCAATGGATTGTCCGGGGCCGACCTTTGCTTGCATACAGGAGACTGTATTACCTATGGTCAGGCCCCGGATCGATTCCTGACGGAGCAATCGCTATTCAGGTTCCTGATAACCGGCGATATTCCTTTGCAGAAATTGGTCGACCTTGTCGCCGAAACTGGCGAAGCCCTTGAATTCCAGTTGCGCGAAAATTCCGGTATTGGCTTTGCCGGTTCCCGCAACGACACCGCTGGTGGTTTGAATGGTTTGAATCCAGTAGCGACCAATAATCCGGAATCGCCAGCAGCAGCTTTCTTTTTCAAATCCGAGAAAACTTTCGAGTATTTTTCCGTCGGGGAAAGAATATTGCATTCGTCCGACCCCGGCAAGACCGGCGAAGAGCGGCCAGCGCACCGAACCATCGGCTTGATCGATATTCAAGGTTCCGGGCGGTAGTTGTTGCAGGATTCCGGGTGTCAGCTGGACGATTCCGGTCGGATCCAGGCGATATCGATAGGACAGGTTCAGAATCCGGTTTTCGTCGTCCTGATAATGTAAGGTGGCGAGTCCCCGAGTGAATCTACCGAGGTAGGGATTCCATTGCAAACCGGAGCGAAACGAGAGGTCCTCCGTGACCACGCCATTGAGTTCGGCCACCAAGCTGGACGTGGGGTCGGTGTTCGGCGCGAAGCTTCGAGAAAGCTGGACGTTTCGATCCTTGAAGTACGCGATCGTACCCAACGTGCCGTCCAATCGCTGAATTCCTGTTTCAGGCTCCAGAATTCTCGATGTGAGCGCGACTGACAGCTGGTTGGCATCGCCGATCCGGTCGGCGCTGTTGAATCGGTTATCGCGAAACAACTGAAGGATAGTGAAATCGAATTCGGAAGTATCGAACAGCGGGATGTTATCCTGATTTTTGGCGGGGACATACAGATAGTACATTCTGGGCTCTAACGTCTGAATCATTTCCGATCCGCCGAAATCGAATTCCCTTTCAAAAAACAGCCCGCTGTCCAGCGACACCAAAGGTAAAACACGAGTGATGGAATCTGGAGTACCCGCCGGTTGGCTCTGCAGAAAATACTGGGTGAAATCGAGCGCGACTTTAGGAGTGATGAAGCCCCCGGTGCTTTCGATTAGCCAGCTGATGTCCGGCTTTAGATCGCTACGATGACTCGTAAGGGTGTTGCTTCGTTGAAAATAGACCTGTTCCCCGCGGAACGTTGCCAGTCCGCCTGTATCCAGGATGTTCCGCGCGGCGGTTACCAGAATTTGGGGTAATCGCCGGTAAGGCCTGGCGGCCGGCGGGATGCTTGGGTTGATGGTTTGATAGTTTTCGAGCTGAGCGAAGATCCCGATTCCGGGGCCATTGTATTGTGCGTTCGCGGTGCTCCGGACATGACTGAAGTTGGTCAACGTGATCGTATTACTGATTTGGTTCAGATAATTGACATCGGAAAGCCAATTGAGATCCAGATTGGATTGCAATGATGGAGTGATTTGTGAGGAATTGACCAACGATACGGCGCCCCGGGTTTTTTTAGCGCTGGTATCATAGGGAATGATCTGACCGTTGAAGCGCCCAACGGAAGACTCGGTCAGATAGCGAAATTCACCGCCCAGCAATAAACCCCTCTTCGTCATGATGCGCGGAACAATGGTCGCGTCATAATTGGGTGCGATATTCCAGTAATAGGGAAGCGTAAAATCAAATCCGGTGTTTCTGGTTAAGCCGAAGACCGGATTCAGAATGCCGGATTTCCTTCTGTCATCGATCGGGAACTCGAAATAGGGAACATACGCGATCGGGACCCCCGAAATCTCCAGCCAGGCATTGGTCGCGGCCGCGACTCCCTCGTCACGATCGATATCCAGAGTTCCGGTTTCCAAGGTCCAGTCCTGGTTCCCCGGGGCGCAGGTCGTGTACGCGGCATCGATGTAATGGCTCAGCGATTTGCTTTCTCGTTCCGCAAGCTTGGCTCGGCCCCTTGCGGGAGTCGTCCCGTAAATGAATTGGCTGTTCCTGAGTTTCCCCTGGTCCTGGTCGAGATTGATGAACGCGGTATCGCTGTAAACCGAGTAATCCTGATTTCGATAGTGAACATTCCCGCGCGCGTTCAGTGTCTCGGACTGTTTATTGTAGGACGCCTGATCGGCCAGGACTCTCTCATCCGCGCGGGTTACATCGACATTTCCGGTGAAAGTAACGACTTCCCGCTCGTAAATATCGCTGTAATCGGCGTTAATATTCATGGGTGTTTTTTCACGTACCTGCTTGGACACTCGTGGAGGACGGGGACCCAGGCGTGTGGTGCATTGATCCCAGGGATTATAGGGAGTTTTCGAGAGCATATCCTTGAAAATCAATTCCTGGCGATTGTCGAAGGTCGCGCTCCCGAGCAAGGATTCATTCACCTTACTCACCGGATGCGCCTGCCCTGCCGGATCCGGCCCGACCAGATTGCAGTTCCACCCGGTGTCGCCGGGATCGGATTTACAGGTCCACCCGGGTTGTTTGGCGAGTGAGGGAAGAGGTTCTTCCAGATCTTCTTCCCGAAATTGGCCCTCTTCGGTCTCGGCGCTCCGCGCCGATTTTGTCGATTCGCCTCCGGTAATTGCAGGTTTCGCCGAATCGTCAGGTTGATGCAGGGTCGCGGTCGGGCTGGGTTCCGCGGACTTTTCCGGAGTTTCCGCGGGAGCCGGTGAAGCTTCCTCGGTGACGACCGGTGCGGTTTCGGGTCCAGCGGCTTCGCCTTCCCCGCCAACCGCCCTTAGGCCCGCGTCTTTTGTGGCCGGTTTCGGCAGTTTTTCCTGCCGGGCCCGATCCGTTTTGCAGACCCATTCGCCGCTCGCCTTATCCTGGCTGCAGTCCCATCCTGCGTGGGTGGTCTCGGCAAAAACAATCCGCAATCCGCAAGCCAGAACCAATAAAATTCCGACACCGGATCGGGCTGTTCCGAATGCCACGGATCGGATCGCTCTTGCTTCGATCAGGTAGAACCCCATTGAAACGGCGACAGCGGACAGGATTACGAGGTTCGCCACGGTTAGAATAAGAGGATCCAATTTCCTGACGTTTGGACTTCCAGGTTCGAAGCAATCCAATTGGCACTGCTCAGGCGTTCCGATTTATGATTGCGATTTTGACCGGGGATCGGCGGCATTGAATAAATGGGCGGTTTCTCACGGGAAATTGTAATTACGGCGTATTTTACCTTAACGGCACGGAGAATATGAATGTTATCGGGAAGTGAACAGCGAATCGATCCGAAGGGCTTAAGGCCAAAAGGAGACCAGCGCTTGGAGCGGATGTTGGAGTGGTTGAACATCGTCTCTCCCGGGAAGGTGAATTCGATCGAGCCCGCATCCAGTGACGCGAGTTTCAGACGCTATTTCCGACTGACTCTCAGCGAGCGCACCGTGATCGCCATGGATGCCCCGCCCGCCGTGGAAAGCATCGATCGCTTCATCCGGGTTGGCAGGCTGTTCGATGAGGCCGGCGTGTGCGTTCCTGAAATCATCGATTTCGACATCGAGCAGGGTTTCATGCTGCTCGGCGATTTGGGTTCCGTTAGTTACCTGGCGCGGCTCGATCCTGAAACTGCCCCCGGTCTCTATCGGGAGGCGATGGACGTTCTCAGGCTGTTCAAGAATAAACTCGAACTCGAGACTTGCGGCCTTCCGGATTATGGGAGAGACCTCCTGCGACGCGAACTGGCTTTGTTCGTGGAATGGTTTTTGGGCGCAAAGCTCAATATCGGCTTGTCGGATCGCGAATTGAAGATGCTCCAAGATGTCAAGGATTTTCTGATCGGTGCGCTGCTCGAGCAACCAAAAATTGTCGTACACCGGGACTTTCATTCACGCAACCTCATGGTGGTCGAGGGGCACAACCCCGGGGTGCTTGATTTTCAGGATGCCGTCACGGGTCCTCTGACCTATGATCTGGTGTCCTTGCTGCGCGATTGCTACATCGCCTGGCCGGAGACGGTGGTCGAGCGATGGGTGGCCGATTATCATTCGAGTCTCGATTTACCCGGAATCGACTTCGAGCGGTTTTATCGCTGGTTCGACCTGACCGGTCTGCAGCGCCAACTGAAGGCAGTCGGCATTTTTTCGCGCCTGGACATCCGCGACGGAAAGGCCGGCTATCTTGCGGATATCCCGCGCACCTTGAACTATGTCCGGGCGGTCTCCGCGAAATACCCCGAACTATCCTCGTTGCATCATTTTCTCGCGACGCGGGTCGCTGAACAAATGAACCGCTCGATCGACCAATGAAAGCAATGATTCTGGCCGCGGGACGCGGGGAAAGGCTCAGGCCGCTGACCGACACGCTGCCGAAACCTCTGTTGCCGGTTGCCGGAAAACCCGTGATCGAGTATACGATCGAGTCTCTGGTTGCCGCAGGCTTTCGAGACATCGTAATCAATCTGGCCTACCTGGGAGAGCTGATCGAATCCGCGCTCGGCAACGGCGGCCGGTTCGAGGCACGGCTCCGCTATTCGAACGAGGGAGAATCCGGCCTCGAGACGGCCGGCGGCATTGTTCATGCCCTACCCCTGCTCGGCGACACGCCATTCCTCGTCGTGAATGGCGACATACTGACCGATTTTCCGTTTGCCCGTCTGCGAAAAATTGAAACCGATTCGGCCTACCTGGTGTTGGTCGCCAATCCATCGCACCATCGCGGAGGTGATTTCGCGATCCAGGACAACAGGATCGGAACCCGCGGGGATTCTCGGTTTACATTCAGCGGTATCGGAGTCTATTCACCCGCGTTTTTCGCAGGCTGTTCGCCCGGAAAATCTCCCTTGGCGCCACTCTTGCGCGACGCAATGGATCGGGGACTCGTGGGCGGAGAATTCTATGCCGGGTTCTGGAGAGATCTCGGTACGGTCGAACGTTTCCGGGAAGCCGAACAACGAGTCGCACAGGGACGGTTGGTTCCCGGGGCTTTCCGTCCAGGGTTGTAGAGGGCTTGCGATCGATATCGCGGCGGCCGGGGCCAAAAAGCCGCGCGCCGAGGTTCACCTCAGCGTGGCGCGTCATAGCGCAGCCTGCGGCCTTTTCGTGAGAATACAATCTGCCACAATTGATTTTCACGCGCCTTGAACGCTCCCGCGAAGGATAACAGATAATATTTCCACATCCGGTAAAAGCGCTGGTCATATTGGTTTTTCAAACGCGGCCAACCGGCCTCGAAATTTCTGAACCAGGCGATGAGGGTCTTGGCATAATCCGGACCGAAATTCTGCCAGTCTTCCATCACCAGGAGATTTTCCGTTGCTTTGCCGATCTGAGTGATCGAGGGCAGCATGGAATTCGGGAAAATGTATTTTTCCACCCAGGAATTGCCTATGCGGTCGGTATAATTGGCGCCTACGGTGTGTAACAGAAACATGCCCTCCGGTTCCAGGTGATCCGCGACAAAGCGCATATAAGCCGAGTAGTTCTTGAAACCCACGTGTTCGAACATACCCAGGGAAAAGATCCGATCGAAACGGCCTTCGATTTCTTTGTAATCGTGCAGTTGGATCGTGATGGGCAAAGCCTCGCAAACCTGTCTCGCGACATTGGCCTGTTGCTCGGATACTGTAACGCCGACCACTTCGACCCGATACCGTTCGGCCGCGAATCTGGCCGCCCCGCCCCAGCCGCAGCCGATATCCAGAACCCGCATCCCGGGTTCCAGAAATAGTTTCCGGCACACCAGGTCCAGTTTGGCTTCCTGTGCCTGATCCAGATTCCCGGCGGTTTTCCAGTAACCGCAACTGTAGATCATCCGTTCGCCGAGCATAGCCTGGTACAGATCATTACCGATATCGTAATGGTGTTTGCCGACATCGAAAGCGCGTGATCCGGACTGCGGATTGAGCAATAACGCGGCCAGAAATTGAGCGCAATCGATTCGGTTGGTGAGGCAGGCCGGAAGATTGGCTTCGTACAATTTCTGCACGAAGCTGTCGATCTCCTCGCAACTCCACCACTCGTCCATATACGACTCACCCAGTCCGAGCGCTCCTTGCGCCAGGATCCTGGAGAATACTTCCGGGTTATGAATTTGAATGTCCCAAGGCCTGTCGCCGTTTATGGCGATCCCGGCGATGTTCAGAAGACTTCCGATTTTTCGATGTGATCGATTGTTTTTCTGGTTCTTGTTGATTGATATCGATGTACTCGCAGCGGTCATTTTCAGATTCCTCTACATTACCAAGGCAACCCAGTTGCGCGTTCAATTTTTGTCGGTTAATTATCCTCTATTGGTTACAGGCCGAATAACAGTCGGATCGAATGGATCGGCTCGAATACCCTATCGGCCATCCGGATCACGGGTTTTAACCGGATGGCGAATTCAACCCTGCACTGGTTCCGTGGATTCGCGGCTTAGCGGACTTGTCCGGTCGCGCCAACCGGCACTAAAATTTAGAGCCTGTCTGGGTTGGCTCGTTCAACGATATCGTTGAGAGGAAGCCCAGATGGTATGGTTCCAAACGCGTGTCCCCAATCCTTTCCCAATCGGGTCGCGCAAAACGCGTCGGCGATTTCGGGAGGCGCATACTGGATCAGCAGTACCGCCTGCAGGCACAAAGCCATTTTTTCCACAATGCGTCTTGCGCTCTGTTCGTCAACTGTCAAGGATACCAATATCCGCTTGATCGATTCAACACAGGAATCCACTCGGTTATCGATCCCTCGCGCTGTTTCGATCTCCGCCAAAAAGGCATCCGCCGAATCCGGTTCTTTGTTCAGTGTCCGCAACACATCGAGACACACGACGTTGCCCGAGCCTTCCCAGATTCCATTCAGAGGCGCCTCGCGATAAAGCCTGGGTAGAAGCGACTCTTCGACAAACCCGGCTCCGCCCAGGCATTCGAGCGCCTCGGAAACCACGACCGGTGTTCGTTTATTGATCCAGTACTTGGTGACCGCGGTTCCGATGCGCCGAAACAAGCCGGCCGCGACTTCACTCCTGCTGTTGTCGTAGCCCCTGGCGATCCGTAAAAACAAGGCGGTTGCCGCTTCGACTTCCAGGGCCAGATCCGCGAGGACATTTTTCATCAGCGGTTGATCGATCAACAATTTACCGAAAGCCTTGCGCTGGCCGGCGTGGTGGATCGCCTGAGCCAATGCGGCCCGCATCAACCCCGCGCCTGAAGCCGCCGCAGCGAGCCGGGTATGGTCGACCATTTCTATGATGGTCCTGACCCCTTTGCCTTCCCCGTCCACCAGAAAGCCGAGCGTATCGTTGAACTCGATTTCGGCCGAGGCATTGGATCGATTCCCGAGCTTGTCTTTGAGCCGCTGAATATAAAAACGGTTGCGGCTGCCATCCGGTAGCCAGCGCGGTACCAGAAAACAGGAAAGTCCGTTGCCGGTCTGCGCGAGGGTCAGAAATGCATCGGACATCGGCGCCGAGCAAAACCATTTGTGCCCGGTCAGCAGATATTCTTTTCCGGGCCCCCTGATTGCGACCGGAACAGCCGTGCTGGTATTCGAGCGAACATCGGAACCACCCTGTTTTTCGGTCATTGCCATCCCGATGGTCAGGCCCTTTTTTTCATCGGCCGGAATCGAACGAGAATCGTATTGGGCGCTGAGAATGCCTGGTAGCCATTCTGAAGCGAGGTCAGGTTGCCGTCTTAACGACGGTACCGCGGCACAGGCCATGGCCAGCGGACAGCAGACACCAGCTTCCGCCTGGGTCAGCAGATAAATCATTGCGGCGTGGATTACATGGCCGGCTTCCCCTTCGTCCTGCCAGGGGATACTATGAATTTCATGACCGAAACCCAAGTGCATCATTTCGTGGTAGGCCGGATGATATTCGACTTCGTCGATCCGCTGGCCGAAACGGTCGAAGCAATGGAGGCTCGGCGGGTATTGATTGGCGAGATGGCCGGCGTGAATGGTCTGTTCGCTTCCGACCTCTTCACCGAGCCGCCGGGCCCGGTCTTCGCCGTGGTTATGCGCTTCCCGCTTGAGACCTTCTTGAAGCGCCCGGTCCGTATCAAACGCGTTGAAATTTTCCAGAGGGCTCGGCTGGTTGGTGACCCGATGGGTTCCGAGGTCCGTGAGTGGCTTACGGGTTGACATGCGACTTCTCCCGTTATGGACGTGTCGGATGCAGTTTAGGACAGTCGAAACGAGAGGGTCAAGCACGATTGAAAAGCCCGGAAAATCCGATTGAAAACCTAGGTTTATCCGGTGCGACAGGTCTTCCAAAGCGAGCCGATTCAGAAGTTGCGGAATGAAGGGATTTAGGATTATGATCCATGGCTTTCCATCGAAAAGCGGCAGTTTCCATTCCAGTGGGGCCTATGAAATGCAACAACACGAATTAAACTCGGAATACGATGTGGTAATCTGTGGAGGCGGGCTTGCAGGCCTTACACTGGCAAAGCATCTTCATCAAAGTCTTCCCGAATTATCGGTCGCGGTGATCGAAAAAACCCGCCGGCCACTGCCGGAAGCCGGTTTCAAGGTCGGGGAATCCTCGGTCGAGGGCGGTTCGAATTATATCGGCCGGGTTCTTGGGCTTCATGATTACATGAAAGAAAAACATTTTCTGAAAAACGGGCTGCGTTTCTTTCCGGGGCGTTCGGATCTGCCGCTCGAAAAACGACCCGAGTTGGGGCCGCCGCGTTCACCTATATTACCGGCTTATCAGATCGACCGCGGGGTATTCGAAAATGATGTCCGGGAGATGCTGATCGATCAGGGGGTTCAACTGTTCGAGGGATACGGCCTGCGCGAATTCGAGCTGGGCTCGGGAGGTTCGCGGCACACGATCCAGGTGCAGAAGCCCGATTCGGATGAGTCAACCCGGGTCGGCTGCCGCTGGCTGGTGGATGCGAGCGGACGGCGTTTTTTCCTGCAGTCCAAATTCAATACGAGAAATCGCTGGGAACACAAACTGGACGCCTGCTGGTTCCGGGTTGAGGGCCGTTTCGACATCAATGATTTCGTACCCAGGGGGAAATGGCACGAGGAGAGGGACCCCCGCAATATCCGCTATTTTTCGACCAATCATCTGATGGGGCATGGCTACTGGGTCTGGGTGATCCCGCTCGGGTCCGGATACACCAGCATCGGAATTGTCGCCGCGGAAGAGCACCACCCGCTAAAAGACCGGAGTAATTACGAGTTGTCTTTGCAATGGCTGCGAAAACACGAACCGATCATCGCGACACACCTGGAAGGCAAGACCCCGCTCGATTTCAAATGCTTCAAGAATTGCAGCTATGGCTCGTCCCGGACTTTTTCCGCCGACCGTTGGGCGTGTGTCGGGGAAGCCGGAGTGTTTCTGGATCCTTTGTACAGTTACGGGCTCGATTTCATTGCGATGAGCAATAATATCACGGTCGAAATGATCAGCCGGGATCTGCGCAATGAACTGACTCCCGCGGGTGTCGAGGAGTTCAACCATTTCTATCTGACCCTGACCAATAACCTGATGCAGCTTTTCAACGGGGCCTATCATATCTTCGACAAAGCGCATGTCTTGATGGCCAAGGTGTACTGGGACACCGGGTTTTACTGGGGATTTTTCGCTCCGCTGTCGTTTTTCAAGATCTTTCAGAAGCCGGAATTGCTTTCCCGCATGACCTACATGAAAAACACCCTGGCGTTGAATCTCAGGATGCAGCAACTGTTCAAGGACTGGGCCAGGCTGCCGTCTTCGACCCGGGCGCCGGATTTTACGCGTTACCCGCATCTGTATTCCTACCTCTCCCGGGCGCATGTCGAATTATCCCGCAACAAATCACAGGAACGGGCCCTACGGGATATGGAAAAAAACAGCCGGATGCTCGAAGACACGGTCCGCGTCTGGTTTCTGCGCGCCGTCGAGTCGACCATGCCGGAAAATCTCGCTTGGATCAAAGCCAGAGGCCGGCTGAATCCCTATGCGGTGAGTCTGAACCCGGAGCGGTGGGAAGAGGATGGTTTATTCAATGCCGAACCGAAGCGCACGGACCTGATGGAAAAGGATATCAAAGTCTATTGCGGGGAGTTGAAACTCTCGAAACTGGCGTCCCTGTATCACTTATTCAGGCTGTATTTATGGGGCTGGACGATGAAGACGGTCGAATCGACCTAGCTTTTTGAGGGCGGGTTGAATTTGTCGTTGGACCTGTCCTCCTGAGGGGCACGGCTACTTTGCGGAATGGATCATTATCGAAATTTCGCGCACCTGAAAAATCATGAGACCGAATTCCGGGATTACCGGATTCGCGTGCGGGAACGCGCAAGCGGTACCGTCATTCTGGCACCGCATGGCGGATGGATCGAACGCGGGACATCCCAGATCGCCGACGCGATGGCAGGCGATGAACATACGTTCTATGCCTTTGAAGGCTTGAAGCCCGGTTTAAAATCCAACCGGATCTTGCATATCACCAGCGATCATTTCGATGAGCCAAGCGCGGTGGCGATCGTCACGCGAGCCAAACGGGTGATCACGATTCATGGGGCCAGGGGATCGGAATCCGCAATCTATTTGGGAGGACTGGATAGGGAGTTGCGCATAGCATTACTCGATTCCTTGAGATCAAACGGATTTCAGACCTGTGACGACC
>JBOICY010000527.1:0-1957 GCA_050740335.1 Methylococcales bacterium
CAAAAAAGCTCTCCGCCGCCTTGATGCACGAAAATCAGTTCGTCGCCGTCGGCGTTTCTGATCAGATGATCCATGCTGCTTTCGAGCCGGACGAAACGAATCCGGACACTGGAATTGCTGAACAAAAGTCCCGCATCCCGCGGAGAATCGGCCGGGATTTCCATCTCGCGGGTGTCGAAGGCACGCGGCCTCACACCGCCCTCGACATTCAACCACGCGGTGGGCGGGTGGCGGTGATACATTTGAGTGGCCGGACCGTAAAATCCTTCCTTGCCGAGTTCCCGTTCATAAGTGTCGCCGGGAAGGTCGGCATGCGCCTGACGCGACGAGCTTCCTTCGATTCGAGGCAGTTGAATCCACGCCATTACAGCACTCCGCGCTTGATCTGATCGCGTTCGATGGACTGAAACAGGGCGTTGAAATTCCCTTCGCCAAAGCCCTGATTGCCTTTGCGCTGAATCACCTCGAAAAAGATCGGGCCGATTACCGTGGAGGTGAAAATCTGCAGTAGCAGTCCGGTATTCGGATTGCTTTCGCCATCGATCAGAATCCGATTTTCCCGGAGTCTCCGAACATCTTCCCCGTGCCCGGGAATCTTTTCATCGAGTCGATCATAGTAGGCCTCGGGCACCTCCATAAATTGGATACCGTTGGCCCTGAGCGCCTCGACCGTGGCATAGATATCCTCGGTCGACATCGCGATGTGCTGGATGCCTTCACCGTGGTATGCATCCAGGTATTCCTGAATCTGCGATCTCGCATCAGAAGGTTCGTTGATCGGAATCCGGATCTTGCCGCACGGACTGGTCATGGCTCTGGACTTCAGCCCGCTAGCCTGCCCATGGATGTCGAAATAGCGGATCTCATGGAAATTGAACAAGCGCTTGTAAAATTGCGCCCAGTCATTCATGCGTCCTTTCCGCACATTATGGGTCAGATGATCGATTTCCTTGAGGCCGACACCCGCGGGCCTCAATTCGACCCCTTCGAACGGAACGAAATCCACATCATAAATGGACCGGTCCCCGTAACGGTCGATCAGGTAAATCAGACTGCGCCCGATCCCGCGGATCGCCGGTATGTTGAGTTCCATGGGCCGGGCGTCGCCGGGATGCGGTTCCGCGCCGAGCTTCAACGCGCGTTCATAACTCTCGGCCGCATTCTTGACACGAATCCCGAACGCGCAAATCGACGCGCCGTGGACTTTGGCGAAGGCTTGCGCGAAACTACTGGGCTCATGATTGATGACAAAATTGATTCCGCCCTGGCGATAGAGAACCACGGCTTTCGAGCGATGACGTGCGATCGCGACGAAACCCAGTTGCGAAAACAGGTTTTCCAGCGCCATGGTATCGGGGGCCGTGTACTCGACGAACTCAAATCCGTCTGTTCCCATCGGGTTGGCGATGTTTACCATGGGTTTTCTCCGTCCGTATTCAAGAATTCCGCCTCGGTCATTCGAGGTGCGGATGCACCACAGGCGGCGGTCTCGATTTGTATGTACTCGAAATTTCCGTATACAACGTATACAATGATGAACTTCCAACTACAAGCATAGACCGATTGCAAGCCATTTAGGTTCAGTAAGGACTTAAAAACGGGATGGGGGGAACTCAGGCAACCTTTAGGCCAGAGTGTGGAGAAGCAACGGGATGGTTGGCCGTTGACTCAATAATTCAGCATCACCACGGCATCATCGGGAGAGTGTCCTTGTCGAATAGTAATGCTCCAGAGAAGACTGCCGTGCCTGACCCCGCTTGCTTCGCCAGAATTGACAGCAATCGGTCTTCGGTGGTTTTCCAGCCTGATAGATGAAAAAGGTTTGTGTTTTTATCTTATTCGAATTCCAGAAGGAACCCATATATCTTCCAAAACCCGGTCGCGGATCAGGGCAAATCTGTTCTAACTAGAGGTCACCCTATAGTAACGGGCAGGAGCAAGGGAATTCATGGTCATG
>JBOICY010000528.1:0-4061 GCA_050740335.1 Methylococcales bacterium
GTCTCTAATCTGGAAACGACGATGTTTCCGCCCGCGTCCTTTATGAACCCCCCTCCCTCCATAGGGATCGGGGCTCCTGCTTCGCTGCCGATGCCCAGTACAGACAGCCGGTATCCATCCCGGCTCAATTCCTCCGCCGTGTCGGAGGCCTTCGAATCCACGCCATCGGTGATCAAAAGAATATTGCCGCTTGGATTTCCGGATTGCTGCAACAATTCGACCGCGCGCTCGAGCGCCGGAGATGTGCGACTTCCCTGCGCCGGCATGATCGACGTTTCGAGCGCGGGCAACTGATTCGAGATCGTCGCACTATCGTCGGTCAGCGGCGCGACGGTATAGGCTTCGTGGGCATATCCCACCAATGCGGTCAATCCGTCCTTGCGTTGCTGCAGAATATCGGAAATTTTAAAACGCGCCCGGCTCAACCTGCTGGGCCTGATATCCTCGGCATCCATCGACCTGGATAGATCGAGAACGATCACCAACGCGGATTCATTACGATAAACCGGCGCGGGGAGTCGCTTCCAAACGGGCCCGGCCAACGCGATCAGCGAGAGCAGTGAAGCCAAAACGAAAAGCAGCCAGGGAACGCGCGAATTGCCCACGGACCGGTGCTCCAGGATATAAGGCAACAAGCGCGCGTCGCACACCTCCGCCCAACTGCCGCGGCTCAGCGAGCGGCGCAACCAGAATACGGCCAGCAGAAAAAGCACAGGCAGTGCCCAGAACCAATCCGGACGAAGAAAATGAAATTCCCCGAAATTGATCATGCGTGTTTCGAATCCGCTACCGAGGGTAGGGATTGCGTCCGCCTTGTCAATCGGATGGAAGGAACCCTGAACAGGTCCAGCTTGATCCAGACGAATACGAACGCGAGAATCAAGGCCAGGCCGAGCGGCCAGTAATATAGCGCGATTTCAGGCCGATAATATTGCTGGTCCTTTTCCACGGGTTCGAGTAAGTCGAGGAAATCATAAATCGTTTCCAGTTCCCGGGTATCCCGCGCACGGAAATAACGCCCGCCGGTCTGCGCGGCGATACTGGTTAACGTTTTTTCGTCCAGATCGGCCGAAGGATTCACACGCCTCGACCCAAAAAAGTCCCGAACAATCATCTCATCGGCGCCGATCCCGATCGTATAAATTTTGAGGCCTTCATCCGCCGCCAGTTCAGCGGCCTTCAGCGGAGAAACCAGCCCTGCGGTGTTGGCGCCATCGGTCAGAAGAATCAGAACCCTTTGATTGGAAGGATTATTCCGCAATCGCTTCACGGCCAGACCAATCGCATCGCCGATCGCGGTTTCCCCCCCGGCAAGACCGATCACCGCTTCCTCGAGAAAGGTCGCCACGGTTGCCCGATCAAATGTAAGAGGTGCTTGCAGGTAGGCCTGGTCTCCAAACAGGATCAGGCCGATCCGATCACCGGCCCGGCGTTCTATGAACTGGCTCGCAACCCTTTTCGTTGCGCTTAGCCGATCGATCGGGGTATCACCGAGCAAAAAATCCTTTTCCTGCATACTCCCGGAAAGGTCGACGGCCATCAGCAGATCGCGGCCTGATACGCTTTGCGGAATCGCTTCACCCAACCACTGAGGCCGAGCGCCCGCGAGCACGAGCAGACACCAGATCAGCAGGGCCAAAATGAATTGCCAGGGTTTAAGGCCGGTATGCCGCTGGCTGCTCCGGGGATTTTTAAATTCGTAAAAGAATGGAACCTTCAACGCGGCACTTTCTTCGATTACCGCGGGCGGTACCATGACCCGGAGCAGCCACGGAAGCGGCAGCAGCAGAAACGACCAGGGCCATGCGAATTCGAACATTAACAGAAAACCATCCGGAACTCAGACTTCAACCAACTGTTTTGGACTTGGAGCCGAAGCGGGCGGCCGTGGATTCCGGCAGCGTTTCGATCCAGCGTTCACACAATTTAAACAGCGATTCGCAATCAACCCCGGCATCTTTCCGGTAGGGCGCATCGATCAGGACTTTACCCGGCCCTTCGGAAAACGAGGGTTCATCCAGAGTCTTATCCAGTAATTGCAGCCATTCCTTACCGGTCAATCTGGCAATCTCCGAGCGCGGATAAACGCTCAAACAGACGCGCCGGATCAGAATCGAAAGCTGTTGAACCCGATCGGAATCGGAAAGTTCCGGAGCCTGCTTCAGGCACTCCATCTCCTTTCGCGCGAGCTTCCTCACGGTGACTCGGGTTAAGTGTCGCCATAGCCATAGCCCCGCGGCCAGCAGAAAAATGCTGGAAATCATTAGAATCCACCAAGCGGGGGCGGGCGGCCACCATCCTACGGCCGTGGGCTCGTGCCAATCTCGAAGCGGAAGCTCGGAAGAGTCCATTCGCTATTGGGCCTGTTGTACACCGAGCAGGCGAGCCAGGACATCCAGGGGTTCATCCAGCGTGCAACATTCCAGATACTTCATCGGTTGCTGCGCAGCCAATCGCCGCAAGCGGTGCTGTCTCGAGCGAAACCGTTCCTGGTAGTCCAGGTGGGTTTGAACATCGGAAAAATCCAGGGAAATTCTTTTCTCACCATTCGTGATCCGGTAATTTCCGCGTTCCGGTAGACGGCATTCCAAAGGATCGTAGATCAGGATCGGAACCACATCACAATGGCGAGCCAGGCGAACCAATAACGATTCGGTTTTTGGGTTCAAACCTCTGAAGTCACTCAGCAGGAAAATTAAATTTCCAGGGCGAGCGTGACGGTCCAGGCGTTCCAGCGCGGAGCCCAGGGATTCATCGGCTTGAAATCCGCAATGATTACCGGCTACAGCCATTCCGTTCAAGCCCTGAGTTTCACGCAGATTGGCTGACAAGTCCGCCAGATGCTTCAAAAGAGGGAGTATGCCCGGTTTTCCCCGCCTCGGTTTGAATTCGAGCGCATCCCGATTGGTAAAAATCTGTCCGCCGACCCGGTCCGAGTGGTGATTCCCGCTCCACGCAATCAGGGCGGCCAGCTTCGCCGCGAGCACCGACTTAAAAACCCCGCGCGTCGCAAAAAACATCGTCGACCGATAATCAATCGCCAGGAAGATCGGCCTTTCCCGTTCTTCCCGATACAGTTTGGTATGGGCTTTGCCGGTGCGCGCGGTTACGCGCCAGTCCAGGCAGCGAACATCGTCACCGGGCGCATACAAGCGAACTTCATCGAACTCCATCCCGCGGCCTTTGACCCTGGAAAGATAGCTGCCGCTCAGAATAGAACGAATTTTCAGGTTCTTGACTGACAGTTGTTCTGTCAAACGGCTCAGGCCTACCAGCTGGTCGAGGCTCACTTCGACGGCTTCGTTTCCTGGAGCCTCGGCGGATCCCTTGGTTTTCTTCTGACCTGGAAACACTGGTCGGACAGGAGTGAATTCGTTCGCTTTCATGGAACCGCGATACGCGACATCAATTCGTCGATGAAACGATCCGGAGTGATTCCCTCGGCTTCCGCCTCATACGACAAAATAATTCTGTGGCGCAACACATCCGCCGCCAGCGCCTGAATATCCTCGGGCGACACATAATCGCGTCCGTCCAGCCAGGCGCGCGCACGGGAAACTCGATCCAGCGCAATCGTCGCCCTCGGACTCGCGCCATACTGCAACCAATGCGCAAGATCCTGTCCGTAGCGACCGGGCTTGCGAGTCGCGAGCACGATTTCGAGAAGATAACGTTCGAGATTATCCTGCATATACAGGTTCAAGACTTCCTGTCTCGCCGTCAAAATCGACGACTGGCTCAGGGGCTGAAAATCACCTCGCGAACCATTGTTCCCGCGGCTGGCCTCGGCCCGGGCCAGCTTCAAAATTTCCCGCTCATGTTCCGCTTCGGGGTAACCGATTTTGATATGGAGTAAAAAGCGATCCAATTGGGCCTCGGGAAGCGGGTAGGTTCCTTCCTGTTCAATCGGATTCTGGGTCGCCATGACCATGAACAGCTCGGGCAAGGGATAGGTCGAACGCCCGACCGTGATCTGCCTTTCCGCCATGGCCTCGAGCAAGGCGGACTGGACTTTGGCGGGAGCACGATTGATCTCATCCGCGAGTACCAGATTGTGAAAC
>JBOICY010000529.1:0-5956 GCA_050740335.1 Methylococcales bacterium
TGTCAGAACAAGCTATTCAATACAATGAAAACCTGGTCGGCGGATCCATGAAAAATGAAGCCGCCGCGTTCGTTCCGGCGGTGGCCGATGCAACGGTGGACAGCGAAACGGTTGATCAGTCGGAAACGGAATGGATTGATTCTACACCGGCTTCGAGTTCGGAAACGGTTGAATCGTCCTATAAAGGGGTTGGCGGTTGGCTACTTTTCCTTTGCCTGAGTCTCACGATTTTCAACCCGCTCGGAGCGCTTCTCAAATTTTTCTCTACGATCCAAGAGATCTCCAAGTATGGAAGTACAATGCCAAACCTCTCCGGTATGGTGGTTATTGACGGAATCCTTAGCGCGGTGCTCATGATTTTTAGCGTCAATGCCGGGCTTGCTCTGTGGCGTGTTCAGCCGGAAGCTGTACAGCTCGCGAAGCGATTTCTGTTAGTTGTCTTGGCGTATCAAGCGGTAGCGGTAGTCTTGGTATTTATGATGGTACCGACTACTGTGTCTTCCAATCGTCTCGCTGATGCGATTGTGCCGGAAATCGCACGTGCTCTCTTCTACTTTACCGTTTGGTATTCGTATCTTTCGGTGTCAAAACGAGTCCGAGCGACCTACACCTCGTGAAAATCCGGTTTTCCCGACTACGTCTTGACTTGCGATGGGCCTTACTCAATGGCCCATCGCGATTTCCGTGCAACCAATTTTTGAAGGTTTCGGATGCTTAACCAACTCGGCGATTGGGCCGTGCTTGGATTCATGCATACGGTTATGCATCGCTTTCGGACTGGCACGTCATTCCGAGTCGGAACCCGGAATCCAACGTCCAGAGCCTGCCCCGAATTCGATTTGGGGGATGGCGAGGTTTTCACATCCTCGTAACGGGATGCAGGAGTCCGATCCGGCATGAGACAACATGACAATATTTTCTATACGAAAAATCAATCTGTATAGACGTGTAACGTTGAGTCGGGAGGGTGCCTATACCCAAATATGAAAGTCGCTGATCGTGGGTGTCGGCGGCCACGGCAATTCGATCCTGAAGAGACTCACCCGCACGGTGATCCCGCCGCAGGCGGTTCATGCTTCGACTTCGCTCGGCACGAACGGCCCGCCAGGTACATCGACTGCTCTTCCAGATTAATGCGTTCAATGGGTCAGGGGTAACGAACATGAGTAAAAAATTCAAATTTCAAAAAACCAAATTAGCGAAGGCTGTTGCGATTGCGATGGGCGCGGTAACAGCCGGGATTGCAGCGGATGTGGTCTGGCTGCCGGATGGCGCCAGGACGACCATCCGTGACAACCAGGGCCGCATTCTGAGCCATACCACGGGCGCCGGTTCGACAGCGCTGTACCGGTATGACCGCAAGGATCAACTTCACGAAGTCGCCTATCATCGGCAAGGCGGTTTGACCGGCCTATCCTATGGTGTGTCCGACCGCATTGGCTATACCTACAATTCGGCGGGAAATCGTGCGTCGATGACCGATGCTCAGGGAACCACGCGCTACGAATACGACGATCTGCATCGCCCCACCCGGATCGTTTCAGCGGACGGAAGTGCACTGAGCTTTGACAGCGATCCGTGGGATCACGTTGTCGAAGTCAACACTGCGGACGGAGTCTCGCTGCGTTATTCTTACAATGCATTCGGAGATCTCACGGCAGTCGGCGACGGAATGCATACCGTCACGTACGAAAGGATCCCGGCGCAGAACAAGGTCATTCGACGTTTGCCGAACGGAATCGCAAGCGAATACCGGTATGACGCGCAGCAGCGCCTCGCTTCGATCCGGCATTTGAACCGAGACCAGTCCGCCATCGTCGTTTACAACTACAGTTTTGACGTGCAAGGCCGCGTGGTGCGAATCGACGAAGAAAAGCATGCCGCCACCCTGTCGACTCACTATGTTTATGACTCGTTGGGCCGTCTCGTCAAGTCGGCGCGCTCGGACGGCGCCTTTGCCGAATACACCTATGACGCCGCGGGAAACCGTACCTCCAAAAAAGATAATCACGGCACGGTCGAATACGATTACGATGAACATGCCCGGCTCGTCAAAGCCGGAAACACGCGCTTTGCCTACGATCGTGCGGGCCGCCTGATGGCCCGAATCGAGGGCAACGACACCGTTGAGTACCAATGGGATTCCGCGGATCGCTTAATCGAGGTCAGGACGAAAGGCAAGACCATCACCTATGCCTACGATGGCGATGGCAACCGGATCGAGCGCGGTGCAGACGGGAATACTCAAACCTATTCCAATCTGCCCCTGGGCCTGGCGCAGGTTATCAGCGAAAGCAAGGGTGCCTCCGTCGTTCGCTACTTGCTTGAACCCGGTCAATCGCCGATCGCCAGGACGGTCGACGGCAAGACCCTGTATTATTTGGGCGACCGCCTGGGTTCCACACGCGCCGTCGTCGACGAGCACGGGACGCTTGTCGAGGAAAAGGACTACGATCCTTTCGGCGAACCGCAAGGCACATTCTCCGATGAGGATTATGCCTTCGCGGGCGAACGATGGGACCCGGATGCCAAACTGCTCTTTCTGCGCACCCGCTATTACGACCCGAGTGTCGGCCGCTTTGTGTCGGAAGATTCCTGGCCCGGGGTCCTGACCCAGCCGCAATCGTTGAATCGCTATACCTACGCCGAGAACGATCCGGTCTGGCGCCCGTGCCGCCGCCACCACCATATTGGGAACCTCATCGCGACCGCTTGCCACCGCCGTTCTACCAACCGCGCCAAACGCCCACTTCGGCATTTTGGGATCCCAATGCGGGTTTGCGCGGCGGGAACCGTCACCAATTCATGTCGGACCCGATGCAGGCTTCGTACTGGAGGCCGTTTGGTAACGTGACGAAAAGGGAGTATTTGCCCGTGCAATCGAATACGGAACGATATGTTCTCGGCGGTACGAAAGCGGCCTTAACAGCAACCGGTTTAGGTTTTGCTCTGCATGGAAATTTTGTAGGAGCAACTATTTGTCATGGAATTCAGTGCGGAATCGATCGATATGAAATGCGCTACGAGAGCAATCCTTGGGTAAACAGAGGAACTTTCGCTAAGGACACCTTGGGTTTCGTTCCGCTTAGCAAGGTGGGCGACAGTATCGTCGCCGGGGCGAGTTTATTATTAGACGACTTGCCACCCGAGGCCGTATTTGCGCTCCCGTCTGTTACACGTAACGCGGCGGTTTTTCACGAACCCATGTTCCGACCCGCTATCGCACCATCCAGTTCTTTACTTGGAGGCCTGTCGGAAGCTTGGACAAATTGGCGCGCAGGCCAACCGGTAAATGCGTTATTAAACCAAAGCCATGCTTTTGACAATGTTGGCCGTGTCAGTCCATTTCCCTTAGGTGGGGGCGGAAGTAGTCGCAACTATTTCCCACCACCCCCCGGTGGCGGTGGCGCGCCCGCCGTCGGCGGTGTCTATCTGGATCAGATTGTCAAAATCATCGGCGAACTCGGCGCAATCACAGGCGCCCGTTACGATCGGGAACACGGCCGGTTGGTGGTACTCGGCGACAAGAGTACGGCTCTCCCGCCAATGAACCCCGAATACCTCGCCGCTGCGATCCGGGCGGTCTACAGACCGTCCGATACCGAACCCGGCATGACCATCGACCCGATTTGTCCGCGCTGTGACCAGATGGTCGTGCGCTTCTTCGGGCACACCGAAAAAACCCGGCTCGGCTGGGTTATGTTCGAGGCGGATCGCCTGATGAAAGGCTATTCGGTCGGCCGCGACAACCTCACCAGGAAACCGGTCGAGTCATCGGTTCCGGGCTATCGCAGCATCACCGAGATGGGTCTCGTGGATGGTGGCGCAACTCGCGGCGATCTGTGGAGCCGGTTCTGGCTGGTTCCGGAAGCCGTCACCGCCCGTGTCAGCAGCGACGGCGCCGGTATTCTGTTCGATCCCGTCAAGATCCGCGTGAAGACCGAGACCATGCGCTGGTCGGGCGGCAAACTGGTTTCCGCGGGCAAAGTCAAGGACCCGCATGGGGAAGCCTTCGCGGCCCACTTGACCGGTCACTACGACGAGTATGCCAGGGAACATCCGATCTTCGCGGAACTCAAGCAAGTGGCGCAGGCTGTCGCGCTGGTCAAATGGATGCGCGCTCAAGACATCGCTCCGGACTGGGGCTTTGTCCAAACCTATGCCCGGCCTGTTGCCACGCCCGAGACCACGCCGACTGCCGTGAATCAGCTTCAGAGCAGCACCGGGCGCGCAACCCGGATCGTCGCCACTCTGGGCGGTGTCGAACTGCAACCGCAGATCGTGTCGACGGCGGATGTCGCGATGGATCCCCTGGTGCATCGCGTCGACCAGGCGCGCACCGAAGCCGAATCGAAACATCAAGCCCATTTCGAAGTGATCGCGGATAACAAGACCTATACCGCTCTGTCGATCCCGACAAGCCCGCCGCCGGCCCTGGGCAGTTACCGTCTCGCGGTTCGGGATCTCCGAACGAGCGCTGCAGGATCTCTGCCGGGGCTGGTCCGGCATTATGACTCGACCCACAATGAAGAGTCGGAATTCGGGCGCGGCTGGTCGCGGCTGCTGCCTCGGATCGAGTTCGAAGCGGTCGGCGAGGAAGGCAAGCAGCACATGGTTTCCATCGAGGGCGGTGATCCCGTACGTCTCCAGCGCTTCACTCTGATCGACCGCTTCGGCCTCACGCGCACGCGTTTTTCACGCCACTTTGTCGATCAGGGACTCAAGCGCGTGGGTTTTGCCCCGGAAGGCGAGAATTCGCCGTTCCGCGGCATCTATCCCGAAGGCGAAGACACCTATCGGCTCATCTACCGCGACAACCTGCAAGCCCTGTTCGATGACTCGGGAAAACTGCTGGCTTATGTGACCGAGGCAGGCAAGCTGCTGTACCACTACGACGAAGCCGATCGACTGAAGCGCATCGAATCTCAGCACGCCGGGCAATCCGCAACCGTTGATTTCGAGTACGACACCCAGGGACGGATCAGCGCCGTAACCGCTCCGGACGGCCGGGTCGCTTATCGTTACGATGACGGCGGAAATCTCGCGGAAGTCACGGCCGGTGACGAGACGACAACCTATGGGTACGATGACCGCCATCTTCTGACCCGCATCAGCGAAAACGGCAAAGTCACTGTGGTCGAGTACGATGCCGAAGGCCACTGGCTCGAACAGCACGGCCCGGACGGCGCGCCGATGCGTCAAGCCGTCGAACAAACCGCATCGGGACGCCGCTTCGATATCGAAACCGGCGACACCCGCGTCAGCCAGCACTATGACGCCAAAGACCGCCTGGTTCACGTCGAGGATGGCGAAGGCGCGCAGGTTAACTACGTCTACGACGCCGACCGCCTGACATCGATCGAGGCCACGAACCGATTCGGCGAGCAAAGCCGCGTCACGCTGTCGGCCGAGGGCCGGCCGGCCGAGGTCGTCGATGCCAGCGGCACCAAGACTGGCTACGGCTACAACCCCTCCGGCGAGCCCGAAACGGTCACGGTCAACGGCCGCCCGCTCGCGAAATTCGAATTCGACCCGGCCGGCGAACGGTTGCTCGGCGTCGAGCACCGCGGAGGCTACCGGGAGCGCTGGGGATACGATGAGAAGGGCGAGGTCTTTCAATACGCCCGGTACCTTCCGGGAGCCAGCGGCCCCGATCTCATCGAGTGGAAGCCCGACGAAAAGACTCAAGCCTTGCAGATCTCGCATACCGATCCGCGGGGCCAGTCCAGCACGATCCAGGTTCCTTTCAATACGGAAATCCGAGACGGCGAGGAAGACCTGAAATGGGATGACAATCGCCTGACCTACCGGGCCCCCGATGGAGGCGAAAGTCGCATCGAATTCAGCGGCGAAGGCACGGTGCAATCCATAGCCGATCCCTTGGGCGGCACGACAAGCTACCGATACGACGATCGGCAGCGCCTGGCTCAGATCACGCTGCCGAACGGTCTATGCC
>JBOICY010000530.1:0-4340 GCA_050740335.1 Methylococcales bacterium
GCCGATATTGAATCCTGCTTGGCTGCAATTGTCCAGTGGTGTTTTAGTTCTGGGTAACGATGTGAGTATATCCCTCGTGAGATCCTAACATAGACGTAAGGGGCGGGCTGGAGACAAATCTTCAGCAAAGCCACCAAACCGAATCAAAAAGAAAACCTTCAATACCACTATAGATCGGCTCGTTCCTTTAGTCGCTATGTTTGGCCAAAAATAACACCAAAAGCCACGTTACCGAAAGCGAAAATAAAGCGGGTTTTTTTCCTCAACCAGCTTACGGCCTTCATTGTCGATACTCATTCGTATTTACAAACGGTTGGATATCTGGTGCAGAAACTCGGAGATGCTCATCAAGACGGAGACTATGAGTTCATTGCGACCTGACTCTCGATTAATTTGGATGAAGTGCCCGGTTGCTATTTTCGGGCATTTTTTGGCGCCTGCGCCGCGCGTTTGGCGTGCTGGCGTGGGCAGAGTGGCCCAAGGCGCCTCTAACCAAAAATCCGCGATTGGATTTTTTAGACGAGAAAAAACCTCGCTGAATTGGTAAGATAGCGTTGTTCGACGCGCTTTTCTCATCACCCAGGAGGTTTTTAAGTATGTTGTCACAAACGGTTCTGCCGTTCAAGTTGGATTCGACGCAAGATACGCTCACGGTCCAAGCAGGGCTGGTATTGTTTGGGGAGTATCTGCATGCGATGGGCTTGCCAGGTTGTCTGGACCGGGATTTACCTGGCCCTCTGCATCGATCGGGCTATCAGCCGTCGGCGTACGGGGTACCGTTGGTGTTGATACTGCACGGTGGTGGGCCTCGTTGGAGGACTTGCGGATGCTGCGTGGCGACGAGGGGTTGCGGACGCTGCTGGATCTGGCGGTGATCCCGAGCAGTGATGCGACGGGCGACTGGCTGCGGCGGATGGGGGTTGGCGAGGGATTGGACGGCTTATCCCGGGTGCAGCGTCGGTTGTTGCGCAAGCTGCTGAGGAAAGAGGAGCGGTCCGAGTACACCTTGGATATTGACGCGACCCAGATCGTAGCCGAGAAAGAGACACAAGGGGTCGGGACATCGCTCCACAATGACTCGACGCTCTGTCGCGATGTCTTGTATGCTGCCTGCGACCGCTGCTCTCGCAGCGGGCTCCGCGAACACACCCGACGCTATAGCGTTACCGGGGACTGCTCCGCCGTTGCTTCGCGCTCAATGGCGAGCAGCGATCGATGGCAGGACCTCACAATTCCATTTATTCGGTTGCCGGTTGGGATTCCTTGTGAGCCGCCTCGGCCGCCGCTTTGCTTTCCGGAGTTGCGGGCTCATTTGCATCTCCAGTAACTCCCTGAACGGACGCCTTTTCTTCCGCAGTCGACGGATTCACGTCGGTTTCGCCTGCTTCCGGTGATGCAGATACCGGTGGAGTCGGAACAGGGGCCGGCGACGTTACAGGCTCCGCGGGTTTCTGCGGTATGATTTCGATCTTGGCGTTGGCCCTCAGGCTTTCCAGATGATTTTCAATCGCGTTGCGCTGCATCTGGGCCTGAATATTGGCTTTCATCGAATCCAGCGGAGGAGGGGTCTTGGCTCTCGAATCTTCGCGCAGAATGACATGCCAGCCGAACTGGGTATGCACCGGTTGCTGGGAATATTCGCCGTTCTTAAGCGCCATGACCGCCTCGGAAAAGGGTGCGACCATTTGTTGCGCGCTGAACCACCCCAAGTCGCCCCCCTTGGGCCCGACCGGACCGGTCGAATATTCCTTGGCCAGGTCTTCGAAATTGCCGCCTTTCTTCAATTTCTGAATGATTTCCTGCGCTTTTTCCTCGGTTTCCGTCAGAATGTGCCGGGCTTTATATTCTTCCTGTCCGGACCCCCCGAAAGTTTGCTCGTATTCTTTCTGGATTTCAGCATCGCTGATCGGCGTATTGGCGATGAAATCCTGCATCGCGGCCTGTGACAGGATCGAGCGCTGGATAAATTGGATCCGCTGGGCAACGTCCTTGTTGGTCTCGAGATTCTTGCGGACCGCTTCCTGATAGAGGAGTTCATGCTTGATCAGATCGTCGATCAGCTTTTCGCGCGGGATATTCGCGCTCCGATTGGCTTCGGAAATCATATTGAGCGTTTGTTCGGTAATCGATTGTCCGTTTACCTTTGCAACCACTTCGCCATCCGCAGGCACCGTGGCCGATTCCGCGTTTGTACCAGCCGGCTGGGTTGAATCGCTCGGATTACAGCCTGGTAGAAACAACAACGGCAGGATGGCGACCACTGACAACAAGTTTCTGATCATTGAATTATTTTCCTTTATCAATTTCATTGGGAGTATAGGCCTGGATGCTAATAGCGTGGATATCCGACTGCATCAGGTCGCCAAGCGCCTGGTAAACCAGTTGGTGTCGTTGAATCAGACTTTTACCTTCAAAGCTGCCGGAAACAATGGTGGCGAAGAAGTGGCCGCCGCCTTGTTCCCGGACCCCGGTGTGACCGGCATGGGATGCGCTGTCGTCAATAATTTCGAGCCTTTCCGGGGCCAGAGCCCGATTGATCCGCGCCTTGATCTTTTCCACCCGGGTCATCGCGGAAATACTTTTTTAAAGGGTTTGATCGTGACCCGGGCGTAAACGCCGGCCGCCTGGTAAGGGTCCTGGTCCGCCCAGGCACGGGCTTGATCGAGATTGTCGAATTCGGCGACAATCAAACTGCCGGAAAACCCGGATTCACCAGGATCTTCCGAATCAATCACAGGATGCGGCCCCGCGATCAGCAATCGACCTTGATCCTGGAGGATCTCCAAGCGCTCGAGGTGGGCGGCGCGGGTCGTCTTCCTTGCTTCCTGGCTTTGCTCGACATCTTCGCAAATAAACGCATAATACACGGATTAGTCCTCCGATTCCGTTTCGGGATTCAAGTTGACATGGCGGGACAGATAAATTGCCTGGATGAAAACAAACAACAGCATCAAACCCAGCATTCCAAACAGTTTGAAATTTACCCAGGCGTTGGTGTCAAAGTTATAGATCACGAACAGATTGGCACAGCCGAGCGCGATAAAAAACACGGCCCACATCATATTCAAACGACGCCAGACGAACGCTGGAAGGTGCAAGCTACCGCTCATCATGCGCTCGATAATCGGTTGCTTGGTCACCCACTGGCTGAGCAGGCACGCGAACCCGAAAATCCAGTTGATTACGGTCGGCTTCCATTTGATGAATGTTTCGTCCTTTAAAAGCAGCGTGGCACCTCCGAATATAAAGATCATCACAAGGGTCACGACATGCATTTTTTCAATTTTCCTGGATTTGAACCAGACCAGTCCAACCTGGCCAACGGTCGCGGCGATCGCGACTCCGGTCGCCACGAATATTCCGAAAAACTTGTAGGCGAAAAAAAACAGCAGGATGGGGAAAAAATCGTAAAGAAGCTTCATGAATCAGGAATCAAATAGATAACGTCGGACGGTTGAACGAAATCAAACGTATAGATCGATACCCAGCAATTTCGAAACCAGTTCCCGCTGCTGCGCATCGCTCTGGGCTTGCGCCGTTTCGTAGCTGTCGATCGCGGTCTGGGTTCTGCGATCGAGTTTCGGATTGAGTTCAAACAATGTCCGCCCGTCAATCGAGTGAATCTTGACGCGGTCATGCTCGGCCTGGACCAATCTCAGATCAATCTCCGCAACCGGAGGAGGCCCGTCGTTATTGTCGTTCCTGGCGTGATCGGATGTATCAGGTAGCTTGCGGTTCGACTCTCGATCTACGCCCGGCGTGCCATTGCGATGCAGTACGCTCGCGACTGTTGAAAAGGCAGATGACTTTTGAATATGCATGGATCGGCGAATCAGCCCGAGCGGGGGCTTCTGATATGAATCAATCGTAGTTGGCAGCTGATCAGAGCGCAAGCAGAAACCTGTCTATTATATAGGGAAACGCCTGTGTTTGGTAAAACGGATCCGGGGGCCGTCCGGGCAAACGCATTAAAATTTTTAAGCGAACAACACCTTACAACGGAAGTCGTCATCCCAAGCGGCCTTCAAGCGTTTCTTCTTGAGGCTGAGCTTGAAGGGTTCCTTCTGAAACAGATTCATGCCTAAGGGCAACGAATCGCTGTCATGATGGCCGGTGCGTTGCCCTTACGGATGCGGCCCACATCTTCCCAAAGTACGACATCCATCCGCCAGTGCAGGCGGTTCTCGATACCCCAGTGACCGCGCACCGCAGGCAGGCAAACCGCTTGGCGTCCGCAGGCATGGAATAGATGAAGTAGCGCCGTTCTGCACTCCGGTTTTCGCCCTCCACGCATTCCCGTTCCACCATGCCGATGCTGCGCAAGCCTTTCCAGAGTTCTG
>JBOICY010000531.1:0-3101 GCA_050740335.1 Methylococcales bacterium
AGGTACTGGAATCGCGGAATGGGAGAGGGTAGGCTATTTTCCGCCGGTCACGACAGTTCACCTTTTTGTTCGGGAGCCCTGGCTGGTCCGATGAACGGGCGGTTCCATAAGCCCGCTCGACGCGAAAATCAGGCGAACATCCGATTCGGATGGTGTACACTCAAGCGTTCCGGGAATCGGCATGGAATGAATTTCCTGAATAATGTTTCATTCGGAAAACGGTCTTGCTTTAAAATTGCTGAATTTTAGCGAAACGATAGCCCTACCTGTACGCCGGAAAAAATAAAATGGGTGAAAAAAAGCGGGTGGTTTGGTCGGAAGGCATGTTCTTGCGGCCGCAGCATTTTCAACAGCATGACCGCTATATCGAAAATTTGGTCACGGCCCGTTGTGCAGGGCTCCGGCTGTTCGATTGGGGCTTCTATTCGCTCCGGCTGGATTCGGCGCTGCTCGGCATCGGAAAAATCGCGCTGACCGAATGCAAGGGTATATTTCAGGACGGTACCCCCTTTAATCTTCCCGAAGACAACCCCTTGCCGCTGCCCCTGGATATCGCGGAAGGCGTCGAGAGCGGCATTGTTTACCTGGCTCTTCCGGTGCAGCGTCCCGGCTCGACGGAGGTTGACAGCAATGAATACCCGGATCCGATGGCGCGCTACCACAGCGCGGAGTTCGAGGTTCGGGACAACAACATGGGCGCCGAGGGGAAGCCGGGCCTCAATATCGGTGCATTGAAAACGCGTCTGATGCTCGAGCATCAGGAAAGATCGGGCCATGTCTGTATCGGGACCGCGCGTATCATCGAGGCCAGGGCGGATAAAACCGTGGTACTCGATACCGACTTCATTCCACCGACGATCAACTGCCTTGCGAACCCCGTGCTGGCTGGTTTTATCAAGCAATTGCACGGATTACTGCATACCCGGGTCGAGGAATTGGCGGGGCGGGTTTCGGAAGCCGGACGCGGCGGTGTCGCGGAAATCTCGGACTTCCTGTTGCTGCAGGTGGTCAATCGCCAGGTTCCTTTATTCGAGCACCTGTCGACTCTGGCCGGATACCATCCAGAAAGTTTTTATCGGGTGGCGCTTCAACTGGCGGGCGAGCTGGCCACTTTCACCCGCGCGGAAAAACGCCCGATGCGTTTTCCTCCCTACAGACACGACGACCTGAAACTAACCTTCGCACCGGTGATCGAGGCATTGCGCGAGGCCTTGAGCAAGGTACTCGAAAAGACCGCGATTCCGATTCCTCTGAGCAAGCCGAAATATGGAATCTATGCGGCCAGGATGCCGGATGTCCACCTGTTGGACACGGCCGTATTCGTGCTCGCGGTCAATGCCAGCGTATCGCCGGAAATGCTGCGCAGCCAGTTTCCGGCTCAGGTCAAGATCGGTCCGGTCGAGAAAATACAACAACTGGTTCGCTCGGCATTGCCGGGCATCACCGTGTTGTCGTTGCCGGTGGCGCCGCGGCAGATTCCATATCACGCGGGTTATTCTTATTTCGAATTGAGCAAGCAGGGCGAACTCTGGGTGGCCTTGAAAAATTCCGGGGGCTTCGCCTTCCACATCGGCGGCGAATTTCCGGGGCTCGAGTTGGAATTTTGGGCGATTAGAAGCGGTTGATTGACAGTGAAAGACGACGATCCATTTGCAAGCTTTGGCGATGACGACCGGACAGTGATCAAACCCATACCCGGGGGACGCCGCCGCCAGGCGCCTTCCGCGCCGAGTGCCCCGGTACGAATACTCGATCCGAGCCCTCCGTCCAGCGATCTCTCCCCGAGGCTTCCGGAGCGGATGGCCGGCCGTAATCAAATGATTGTCGCGGCCTTTGCCCTGTTGAGTTTCGCGAACCAGATCAGGAATACGGTTGCGCATCGGGATATCGAGGGGCTTCATGCACGCATGGTGAAAGAAATCCGCCTATTTGAAAAGAAAACATTGCACCAAGGATTTCCACCGGAACAGGTCCAGATAGCCCGCTATGTGCTTTGTACATTCATCGATGAAACCGTTCAGAATACGCCTTGGGGCAGTGACAGTCTCTGGGGACATAAAAGCCTTTTGATCACCTTTCACAAGGAAGCCTTCGGCGGGAAAAAATTCTTTCAGTATCTGGAGCATTTCGAGAAGCGGCCTGCCGCGAATTACGATTTACTCGAATTGTTCTATTACTGTTTGAGCCTCGGTTTTCAGGGTGAATACCGGGTTCTCGATCACGGAGCCACGAAGCTCGAACAATTGCGGGAAAATCTTTATTTACTGCTTAAGCGGCAACGCGGCGAGTTCGAGCCGGAATTGTCTATTCGCTGGGAAGGTATCCGGGATCGCCGCAACGCGCTGATCCGTTATGTCCCGGTATGGGTGATTGCTTCGGTGGTCTCGGTTGTGCTGCTCGCGATTTACCTGGGCTATCTATTTCTGATCAACCGCGATTCGGATCCCGTATTCAAGGAATTGTATGCAATCGGGCGCGAAGCCCCTCCGGTTCCGCCTACGCAAGTTCCCAAACCGGTTCCGGCGGATTCGGCCTATCTGAAAATAAGAACCTTCCTGGCGCCGGAGATTGCCCGCCGCGAGCTGGAAGTGCTCGAAAACAGCGAAGGGACCGTCGTCCGGATCCGCGGCATGTTCGACTCGGCCAAGGACCGGGTCAAGCAGCAGTATTATCCGCTCTTGCAACGGGTTGCCGAGGCGCTGGTCACGGAGCCGGGGCAAATTATGGTTGCCGGAAATACCGATAGCGTTCCGATTCGGTCCCTGCAGTTTCCGTCCAACTGGCATCTGTCGGAAGCACGCGCGAAAGACGTCGCGCGCATCCTGCTCGCATCCGGTCAGTTGACGGACCGGTTACTATCCGAAGGCCGGGCCGACAACGAACCGGTTGGGTCCAACGAAACGACAGAAGGCAAAGAACTGAACCGGCGCGTGGATATTATCCTGAGGTAGGCCCAAGCCATGCGAGCGATTGCGAATTTTTTCAAGAACACCCGGGTCATTCAGTTGATCGGCCTGCTCGCGATCAGTGCACTGGTCTGGTTCGTCGGACCCTTGATCTCGATCGGCGCGGAGACTCCGCTGGAAAGCGAATGGAGTCGC
>JBOICY010000532.1:0-2370 GCA_050740335.1 Methylococcales bacterium
AGTTTGGATGTCAAGCAGCCTACCTCGTCATTTAATTCCGGTATCAGATCGTATTGACTGATATTCCAGCGTTGTAAAATATGGGCTCTGTGTGTATTATCCATCATGGCTGTTGATATGGTTGTGAGAAACTATATTATCCCAGAAATGACCGCCATTTCATATCCCTATTCCTGGATAATTATACTCAAGTCTCGAGTTTTGCAACTACCTCTAACGATTCAGGTTAGTTTCGGCGACACGCAGGGTGGCCTGTTATCGAAGCCGGATAACGGTGGCGTGCTTCAAAAAATAATCTGGCGCTCAGGCACGCCCATTCTGTGCCCGCAGCATAACCAATACCTTCGTCAATAAGTGGTAAAGTTATTTTGAATTGGAACTCAACAAGAGGAAGAAAGAGATGAATTACCCGGATAAACAGCTCGAGCGATGGGCAGCCTATGCGAGTATTCTAGGGCTCCCAATTGGTATCCTCGGTCTTTTTGTTAGTGTTCTGGGAATTTGGGAGTCGTATATTGCACCATATATTACGCGTACTGCACCTCCCCCAGTACCGGACGGGCCTTTCCAACACGACCCCGGATCTGAACTGGGGTACATCAATGAGGAATACATGGGCCTGAAACGGTTCTGGGGTGACGATGCTCTTGGCAATCTTTTAGCCAACTTTTTCAGTACGCCATCCCTGTGGATTCCAGCCGCGTTAGTTTTGCTCTTGACGTACTTTGTTCTGAGGCGGGTGCGCACCAAGCGGAGTATAGAAAAGATGAAGGAGTAGGGATTCCATAGGGCCGGACACAATTGGAACTCTCCGAGTGAAAGTGCATGCCCAACAAGGCGCTGCACCGGAGCGCTCCTATCGTCGCGCCCGCTGTGGTCGTTAGGCCTCGATCGATCATCACTCGCCGGGCCGATGAAAAAAGGTGCGCTTCGCGCGTTTTGTTTTGAAAAGGACGATCGCTTGGAGTAAGCTACGAACCTCGCCATCCTGGGCGTTGGAATTCCGTTGACCACCGATTCCTGTAGGTCTCTTTCAAGGCACCGAGGCCGGGCGCTCCATGGCTTGGTTTGGCACCCGGCCGGCGGGTCTTTCCTCGCCCGTGGCCGGATTCCGGCCTTTTGGCCGGGTGGTTGGTGCAAAGGCAAGTCGGTTTCCGACCGACATTGGCCTAACAAGTCGCTCGACCGGAGCGCGGCAGACAGCGCGGTTACCATCGGCAAGCTCGTGGGCGCCGCGCCCGGTTAGCTTGGTCGTTATGCCGTCCGGTTGGGAAACGAAATCAATGACTGTGGATAAGATGAAGGCCATCCCCATTCCGAACGCCGATACACCCTCTGCCAGCGCGGTTGAGGATGGGTCTTTTCGGTCTCGGTGGGTTTCTGGAGGGCGCGGCCCATGGTCACCGGAAATGCCACAACCGATCAACGCGCAGCAATCCCGTTTAACGCCCACAGGCCGCGCGGGATTCCAATCGGCGTCGTCGAAAAGCGAGGCCAGTGGGCTTCGATTGGCGAGAGGCCGGCAGATCATTCACCGTGGGTGGCCAAGACGGGCGTTTTGGCTGGGTGGCGCCTGCGGCCACGGGTCACTTTCCAACCCTCGGTGGCATAACCCGTCAGTCCAGCGGACGGCTTCGCCGCCGCTGACTTTGGGCGTTAGGCTGCTCGATTGCGTTGTCTGGCTAGAGGCGTTAACATCGGACATGCATGTTATCACACGCAAACGCCTCAACATGTTTACTGACAAATACCCGGAGACCCGATCGGCATTAGCGTATTGGTACAAGATGATAAAACGACATAACTTTGGGTCCTTTGCCGACCTTCGCAGGCATTTTCCCTCCGCCGATCAGGTCGGGAAGCTGACTGTTTTCAACCTCGGCGGGAACAAAGTGCGTTTGATCGCAGCCATTCATTACAATCGTCACAAGCTCTACATCCGGGCGGTGCTCACGCACACCGAGTATGATCAGGGCAAGTGGAAGGAATAGGTATGCAAACCGTCGAAGTCACTAAAGCGCTTAACGCCTGGCCGCAGATGGCTAGAATGATCTACGTGCCGCACACGGAGAAAGAGTATGAGCGGCTGGTGATATTCCTGGACAGCTTAATCGATGAAGTCGGAGAAGACGAGTCGCACCCGCTAGCTTCACTGATGGAGATTATAGGCGTGCTGATCGAGCGGTATGAGAACGAGCATGTGCCTGAACTCGACGCCTAGCAAGTGCCACAGCCTAACCCGTCGCTCCAGCGGAGCTTCGCCCGCTGAGCTAATGACATGGACTCCCCCTACTCCTACGGCATCGGATGTGCCAAAGTGGAGTTTTCACCAACCACAGAGTAAGGGGGAGCAACATGAAGGTTACAACA
>JBOICY010000533.1:0-2875 GCA_050740335.1 Methylococcales bacterium
AGCCGAATACCTGTACAATGACGAAGGACTCAGAACCCGAAAAACCGTATATCAGTCCGACGGCTCTACGGTTGACACCATCACGGTCTATCATTACTCTACGCGGGACGGGGTATTTACCCATAAGCGCCAACTTAACGGCTAAGCCCTTGAAAGTTGGTGATGAATCGGTCAAGGTTCCAGCTTTTGCCGACCATGACCCTTCCGCCCCCGAGCCTGGAAGCCAGCTTTGCAGAATTCCTGAAAGAGCTGCCCGAAGACTGCCTGGAAATGGCCTACGAGTTCAAGGCGTTTGTCCGGGCCCGAAAGATCAAAACGCCGGGGGAGTTGCTCCACCTGGTGATGTTCTATTGCGGGCTGGATACGTCCCTCCGGGGGGCTGCCGGGGATTTCACGCTGCTGCACGAGCGTCTCACCGACACTGCTGTCCGCCAGCGGCTGAGGGCTTGCGGGCCCTAGCTGAAGGCGCTGCTACGGCGGATGATGGCCGGCTTCGACGGATCCACGGCGGAGTTTCGGCTGTTGGTAGTAGACAGCACCCCACTGACGGGAACGGCCCCCGACGGGACGGCCTATACCGGGTTCACTTGGTACTCGACTTGGTCGTCCTGACCCTGCACGAGGCGCACGTCACCGGTTTGGACCAAGGCGAAAGCCCGCTTGTGCGTTCGTGGCCGGCGATGTGGTGCTGGCGGATCGTGGCTACAACCACCCGGCCGCAATCCTTGGATCGGGCGATCGCGGGGTCCGGATCGTCGTGCGCCTCAACGCCGTGGCGCTGCCCTTGTTCGAGCGCCAGGAGGCCGACACGGACTTCGACCCCACCCAGGCCAGACTGGACGTGGCCGGGCATCTACGCGGACTGGCCGACGACCGCGTTAGCCTGCCGGTCTGGTTGCGCGGCGGCCAACGGTTCGGTCCGGGCTGGCTCCACGCCCAACGGCTGCCGCCCGAGGTGGCGGCAGCGGCCCGCCGGCGTTGCCGCCAGAACGCCCAGCGCAAGGGCCCGACCCCCGGTGCCGACACCCTGTACCTGGCCCGGATGGGTGTTGGTGTTCACCACGGGACCACCCGATGAGTTGCCTGGCGACACCGTGCTGGCCCTGTACCGAACCCGGTGGCAGATCGAACTGATGTTCAAGCGACTGAAGAGCTTGCTCGACCTCGACGCCTTGCGCACCCGTCCGAAAAGCCTGCTGGGCGAGGTCTGGATCTGCCTGGCAAGCTGCTCTATGCTCTGGTCATCGAGAGCCGCCTGAGCCGGACCTTGGGGCACGCGTGGCGGCGGATGGACCAGCCCCGCGAGGCCACCCCTAGGCGCTTCTTGAAGGCGATCCGAGACCAGGTAAACACCTGGATCCTCGAAGCCTGCCCCGCTGGAAACGGGAAAACTGGGCGGCCTGCTTCGAGGTGGTCAAGGAGCGCCCTCGCCGCCGTAAATTGCAGACCCTTCCAGCCCAGGTCATCCGCCTGATGCAGTCTTACGAGGCACAAGGCGCGGGAAGCCTTTCAGCTTAAGTTGGCGCTTATGGGTAATTACCCCGTCCCGCGTGTGGAATACGCTCGGATCGTTGAACGAGGGTCCAAGCCAACCCGACTTCGATACAAACAATCTGGACGGGATAAAAATCCCGTCCAGCATAAGCTTCGTAGTCGCCAATAGAACATCCAAGCCCCGCTGTCGCGGGGGCTTATTCAATCATCCTCCCACGGTTTTTTCTCTTGCCCGGCGACATCGCGGCGGCCGTGTATGACGGCGAGGATGAGTACCCGGTCAGTTTCCAGGCGGTACATCACGCGATAGCCTTGCACGATGATTTCCCGTAGCGTTTTATCCTCGGCCTCCGGGATCATCCGGCCGCTTTCCGGAAACTCCCTCAGCCGGCGCGTGGCGAGCACGACCTTTTCACCGAAGCGTCGAGCATAAAATGCCGAATCGCGGCTGATGTAGCGCACCAGATCATCGAGATCGTCGCGCGCCAGATCCGACCATTCAACGCGCATTGTTGAGGTATCGCTTTTCCATCTCCTCCTGCGAAGTCACCTTACCTTGCTTCGCCGCCTGGAGCGAACGCTCCAGCTTTTGGCGCACATAGAGGGCGTACATGGCGTCGTCGAAGGTGGCCTGCTCCGACAGGTGGTCGGCGATGTCGTGGATAATTTGCTTGACGGATTGCATGATGAGGTCTCCTTATGAAGCTTCTTGAATCACCGTATTGATCATTTCGATCACAAATTTCTGCTTGGCGCGGGGCAAGAGGCTGACACGTCCCATCGGCCGTTGCAGTTCGGGCGTGGGATTGTGCTTGCTTCCCGTTGTTATGCCTTCCTCTCCCGTAACCAGTTCATTGATGGACGTGGCCAGCAGCCTGGCCAGAATCGGTTCTGCCGATATCGGAATACGTCGCCGTCGCACCTCGTAGGAATCGACCGTTTGCCGGGAGATGCCGAGGGCGTTCGCCATCCGAATTCGGGTGATCGCCTGGGCCTTGCGCAGTTCGGCCATGTGCGCGCCAAGCTCGACGAAGAAGGCGCGTCATCGGATGAAATCGCCATGGTTGCTATCTTTGGCAGTGGAACGCACCGCATAGGATACCCCCCAGTTTTTAATAACGAAGTTGACAATACTACGACACGAAGTATTATGCAACGCTGTTATTTTCTCGAAAAGGGGGTTGACAGGGTTTTGGAGCACCCGGAACCAAGGGGCCATATGGCGCGAATTCACGAGAACGCCGGCGCCTCGACCGCACTCGATGCATTCGGCGCGGCCACCGTGACCGGATCCACCGGCTCGCAACGCAACCTTCCGCTGCAAAAGGCCCTGCCGAACATAACCGGCGGCGCAACCGACGCCTTCCTCGCGCGTTTCGAC
>JBOICY010000534.1:0-7057 GCA_050740335.1 Methylococcales bacterium
TTCTACGGGTTTGGAAAAACAAGCGGCCGCTGTTCGAGCCAATCGGAGACGATTGATTACTCAGATTGGTGATCGGTATTCCGGCGACGATCTGCTTCGGAACCCCGCTGCTCAAGCCGACCAGTTCGTCAAAGAACCGGCTCGCCTGGCGGGCGTTGCGCGCGACTTCGGAGACTCCTTTCTTGGATCGATCCAACTCTTCGAGCACGATCATCGGAATGAAAAGTTGGTGTTCCTGAAAACGGAAAATCGATGCGGGATCGTGCATGAGCACGTTGGTGTCGAGTACGAACAGCTTTTTCTTTTCGGATAGTTTTGAGTTCATCTCACAATTGTTATTCTTCACTATGAAAGTAGATCCTAGAAACTAGGAAGGACCGCTATCGGATACCCAAACGTTCTTAATCAAAAAAAGAGGACACACAAATGATGGCGATCCCCGGGAAGGAAGATAACGCATTGGAACAAACTTTGTACATGGCTTTGGAATTGAGCAACAAGTAGCGGAAGATTGGCTTCAGTGACGGGAAGAGAAGTCGGCAGAACACGATTTACACGGGGGATTGAATGGATTTCCAGCCGAGAAAAAATGTGGAAAATTCGAAAAACTATTTTCTAATAGGATTGACAATAATTATCTCACTGGACTATGTACCGATGAAGCAGACGCATCGATCGTGACCAAATGGTAACTCCCACTTGGGAGGTTATCCGTTACCGGTATCTAAATATCTCTTTTAAAAAGGATACGTATTCTGCTGTTTCATCCGTGAATTCCTTTTTGGTCTTGGCCATTAGCAGCCTCATCATCCTCGTTTCCGGAATCTCGTCGTGCTCTTTGAGATAATCGGTGCCTCCGATCTGGATTTCCCGGGGTTTCCCTGAACGAAGGGGCCAAGGATAAACGACCGCCTTTACGCGAATGTGGTTGTCGCGGATTATCCGGAGAACGGCCTGAACGACAGAGAACGGTATCCCTTCGCCCGAGAAAACGGCATTTGTCTCCGCCTCGAATCCCCGCGGTGACTGGTTTATGGTCACCCGTAGCCCGTTCTTTTCCGCCTCGGCCTGGATCTTTTCTACTAAACCCGCTATGTCCCGCTTATTCCAGATGACGAAGTCGTATCTCGATGCAATCCGGAGACCCATCTCACTCCCTTGATCGCCTTTCACGACGAAATATTCATCACCAGAAAGTTTCGAGGCTAAAAATAGATCGAAGCTTTCCGTGTAACGCGAAAAAAATCCTTTCTTGGCGGAGAGCACAATCTTTCTCCTGGAATGCAAAGCAAAGTTTTCCGGGGTAGCGAAGTAATATTCAGTTCCCAGGAACATCGTTTTCCCCGGCTCAAGCGGGATGGAATCTACCGGGGCACCGCCGGTTCCTGTATATCGCAATGCGGACGTCGTGCCGCCCATCTCCAGAACTAGCGTTCCTTCTTGCACCGGAGCGGCCTCTCTCTTGAGCGTTATGGATTCCACGAAGAGGCGGCCCGTGTCGTTTCCAGCCGCCGCCCATGCTGCCATCAGAAATGGATTCGCTGCGGAAGCATCCGGTGTCGAAGGTTCGTCGGTGGAGGAGACGGGGGCGAATCCGGGTGAGACCGTAATTCTCTCCAAACCTCCTTCAACATATAAAAATTTGGTTGTCCTCATTTCAAGAAAGGATTCGTCTTTTTTTTGTATGTCGAAAGTGATCGTGCGGGTCGCCAAGAGTTTATAATACTGAATTGGATGCAAGATGAGATAGTACATGCCTTGAGAATTCGTCGCGAAAAGTTTGTCGCCGATACGGACTTCGTAGTCTTTGGCCTGTTTAATTGCCTTCCTCCCGTCCTTCTCGACCTCCTCCCACACCATTCCCATTACGCTGTACTCTCCACCGACCAAGCGGTAAACTGCATAGACAAAAAGGCCAGGTAGAATCAGAAATGTTGCCGTGCGCGCCCAAGGCGGCTGGTTAAGGTAATGAGTCGAGATGAATTTTTCAAGGAAGTTTAACCGTTCGGCTGCCTCTTTCAATTGATTTTTTCTCCATCTCGCGAATTCTTGCATTTTATCGTCCCCCGCTTGCTGCTCCTGTGTACCCCCGCTTAAATGTTTGTGCAACCTCCAACCGGATGACAGGGCCCAGTGGATAACAACCTCAGGTCTTTCCCGTTCACATTAGCCACGCGAATGCCTGAGGACGAGTCTTTAAAGTTAGTGTTTCGAGGCACACCGCAATAGGCCTGTCCAAGTGTATTCGCCTCGATCAGCGTTTCGTGGAAACCGGCAGCCCAACCGCTCGGACCGCCAATTCGCCCTTCGCTTTGAGCGGAATTTCGAGGAAGGGTATTTTCGCTCCGGCAAGCACGCCAGAATCGACTGTCCAGCCAAATAAATCGAACTCCTTTTCGTCTGTTTCAACATAGCATAGTGGCGTCGCCCACGTGTTCTGCAATGAGCGGGGAATGCCATCCCGGATTCCGTGACAAGCGGTGCAGCCTCCGCCTTCGGTTTTCGTGGAGCTTTCGAAGATCGGTCGACCTTGCGCAGCCAACTTTGGATCGATAGCCCATTGATCTGCTTTCCAAGGCCATTCCGGCGGACCGATTTTTTGGACCAGGTCCTCCAGTTTTTCCAGTCCTTCAAAGTTTGCCGAGTTATTCGCGAGATAATCAACGCCAAGAATTCGCCAAGGGGCTTTTTTCGGATAAAAATCGGCAAACACACCGATAACTTCACCCAGATTCCGAGACAAGCCTAAAAGATCGTTGCCATTATCGGCAAATCCAGGCCATTGGGTTTTATCCTGGACAGGCGCATTCCAAATGAACGGATAACGTACCGGCGCGTCAGCCAGCCGAATGTTGGATTGGATGATATGGTCAGGGCCGGGACCGATATCCAGTCCTGTCAGCCGGTTGAAGATCATTCCCACCGCATCGAGACGCGCCGGCCCCCAGGGATTGGCTTTAGGCAAAGCAATACTCATAATGGTATGGTAGGGCAGAAACCAGTCCACAACCTCATTTCGTAAACGGTTTTTCTGCGCGGCGGAGGGCGCGCCGCCCAGTACGGCGGCAGCAAAGGCATCGAACTCTCGCTGATCTTCGAGCGTTCGATTCACCGCGCTGTCGAGGTCGGCAACAAAGCTTTGGAAGTCCGCGATAGCCGGGCCGCCGTCAATCCGATAGCTTTTTCCATCCACTTCGATATCTCTGGTGTGGCACGCGGCGCAGGTCATGCCGAGCGCATTTCCATTCACGGTAAAACCGACCGGCAATCCCTTGGGGTTACTCGCTGGATTCGCCAAATAACCGTATCGGGCCAGGCTATCGGCCATGAAGAGCTTACCGTTCGCCTGCTTCAGCGTGAATATCCATTTCAAGGGTATCAGTCGGGAGCCTTGGTCCTGGGAGTAGAATTGCTGTCGTTTGGAAGCCGTCCAATTGGTTCCCTGATCCGTATAAATTAGCCCGGAAGCAACGGCGGATGTGAGCGGTTGGGCGGGCATCAGCGACCCGGTGAATGTGAAAATAACAAAAAGGACGCGTTTAATCCGATGTTGATGGTGCCACATAGTTCCATATCCTCATAGTTGACCGATAGTATTACTGGTCCTAGTCGTCAAGAAAGCAATGTCACCCTTGAATCGCCTTGACTTTCCCCCGAAGACCAAAAAAATTTGGTGCTATTACTTCCTCACGCCGTACTAATTGTTTTTCTTTTTGAAAAGGAAAAAACTACAAGATGAGTTGCACAGGCAATTTAACATGGGCTTTCCGGCTATGACAAAGTTTTTTCGGAGAGATCACAATCGGGCCGGTGTGGGGACAAACTCGCGAATTTGGAGCACCCGGGCGGTTTGATCGAATCACCAAACAGATCCCGGCGCAGTTCGGTTTGTCCGTTGGACACGAAGCACCGGCGAGGTTCGAAAAATACGTTACCGAAGGAAAAACTCAGGCCGCTTGAATCTGCCCGATTTTTTCAAGCACTTCGGCGATGTGTTCGTCGACCTTGACTTTGCGCCATTCATACGCCAGATTGCCTTCCCGGTCGATCAGAAAGGTACTGCGTTCGATTCCGAGCACCTGTTTGCCGTACATGGTTTTCATTTTGATCACATCGAAGAGCCGGCACAGCGTTTCGTCCGGGTCCGACAATAAATCGAAGGGCAGACACTGTTTTACCCTGAAATCCTCGTGGCTTTTAAGCGTGTCGCGAGATACGCCCAGGATCACGGTATTCAATGCCTCGAATTCGCTCAGATGATCGCGAAAATCACAGCTTTCCCGGGTGCAGCCCGGAGTCTGGTCCTTCGGATAGAAATAAAGAACCAGATTTTTCCCGCGCAACCCGGAAAGTTTCACGGTTTGGCCACCCGTCGAGGCGGCTTCAAAGTCCGGGACTGGATGACCCACATTGATCGTTGTCATGAGCACTCCTGATGTTGTCAAAATTCAAATGATTCGGTTATTCGAAAATCGCCCTCCGTGGTGAAGGGGATATGCACTGCTCGCTTGGGATCTTCGATCATTTCGGGGGATAGTATCAGCACTTCGCCCGGCTCAACAAGCCATCTTAAAACCGGATCGATGCGAGGATCCGATTGAAATCGATGAAGCCGTCTCGGGAACAAAAATTGATCATTAAAATCTCAACAATCGGTTGGTGACTTCGCTGTTCAACGCCAGCCTGTCTGAAACCACTAAAAGAGTATTTCTGCTTTTGGATCGGAGAATCTGTTTTGCGGATCGACCTGAATCAACGCGCGTCATTCGGACGCCTCATTCAATGGATGCCGGTAGTGCTGAACCTGGCGATCGTTTTGTCACCGTTGGAAGCGAAGGGCTATCCGGGTATTGTAATTGAATCCGGAAGCGGGAAAGTGCTGCAACACGAGGACGCGAATCAGAGCTGGCACCCCGCTTCCTTGACCAAACTGATGACCCTTTACCTGACCTTCAATGCCTTGCGTTCGGGTCAGCTGAGCTTGGAAGAGCCGCTCACCGTGTCCGCCTATGCCGCCTCGCAACCGCCGACCCGACTGGGTCTCCGGCAAGGAGACCGTTTAACGGCCGGAGAAGCCATACAAGCGGTCGCCACGATATCGGCCAATGACGCGGCCGTGGTGCTCGCCGAACGCCTCAAGGGGAGCGAAGCCCTGTTCGCGCAGGAAATGACCCGTCACGCGAAACGACTCGGGTTGAATGCGACCGTGTTTTTCAATGCGTCGGGGCTCCCGAACCTTCAGCAGAAAACCACCGCAAGGGACATGGCCCTGTTGGCGATGCGGCTGATCAAGTCTTTCCCGGAATATTTCCATTATTTTTCGAATCGCTCGATCGAGTTCAGGGGAAGACATCGAATGGCGACCAATGGATTTATTGCCACCTATCCCGGCGCGGACGGACTCAAGACCGGATATACCTGCGGTTCAGGATACAATTTGATTGCAACGGCCCTGCGTGATAACGTCCGCTTGATCGGAGTGGTGCTCGGCGCGGGATCAAAAGGCGAGCGAAGTACCCGAATGCGGAAACTGCTCGACCTCGGATTCACCAAAGTCCGGGAGCCGGCCGAGTTTCCGACCATCCATGGAATTGCAATGAACCAAAGCGCCGAACTTTCTTCGCCGCCGTTCCGATTGAAGGGATGCGGGTCCCCCGCTGTCCAAGTCCTGACGCAGGAAGGCACCCTCCCGGTTCCAACCCTCATGACGAAAGACCCCCTCCCGGGCTGGGGGATTCTGCTCGGCATTCAAAAAGGAAAAAAGGATGCCTTATCGGTCGTGCAAAAGGCCCGTTCGCAGTTGGAGAAAGTCAAGATTTCGAGCACGCCCGCGCTATTGAAGCGGAAATTCTGGAAAGGATCGTCCTGGAAAGTCCTGTTGGTCGGCCTGGAAAAAGGACAAGCCGGTCGAGCGTGCAATCATTTATTGGCGCATTCGCTGAATTGCGTGATTCAGTCACCGAAACGAATGAACAGCCGGGGCTACGCGCGACGTTAACAGGGGCTTGTCCCGGGAACAACGCTACGGGGCTTGTCGATTAATACGCGGCGTAGTCTTAGAACCTGTTCAAGATCTCGATCAAGGGATGTAGTGCAAGGCAAAATCGAACGAAAAAGCGGAGCATACACGAAGGTTGTGAGTGCCTTTTGAGTTTGATTTTAACGCCGCAATGCGCCCTTCAGCGAGATCTTGAACAGGTTCTTACCTGAAACCCGTCTAGCCCTTGACCAAACCTTCCGTCAGGTTTTCTTGCCGTCCAATCCCGGAAGATCCGGCGAGCCGTTCTGCCGCCATTCGGCGAGCTTCTGATTCGCGTAGACGTATCCTCGTTCCGCGATCTTTATGACCTGGTCAAAGTCCAGTAACCCGAAATCCTGCACCGGAAAACGCACGTAATAATCCGCCAGGTTCTTCATGCTCTCCTGGGCTTCGTCACTCTTGATCAGCCACGATGCGATCAGTGTCTTGGCCACGCTCGGTAGAGCCTGCGTGTGAGCGGTCGGGCCGATCTTGTGGATCAAGGCCTGCCATCCCGAAAAACTTCCCTCGATCGGAGTTTCGGTTTCCAGATCCATAGGAGCGCCGACGTCGAAAGCAATCAAAGGGCCGACATCGTCCTGTTTCCGCATCACATCGACCGGTATGTTGTTGAACACCGCCCCGTCGACCAGGAATCGGTTTCCTTCGATGACCGGCGGGAAAAGACCCGGCACCGACATGCTGGCGCGCACGTATTTCCACAACAGTCCCCGATCGTGCACCCGCTGCAGCGAGGAATTCAGATCGGTGCTCACGCAAAAGAAATTGATCCAGAGATCCTCGATCTTTTGCTCGCCGAAGCGCTTTTTCAACTGCTGGGTGATGGCCTTGCCGGAGGTCAAGGCCACGGCCGGAAATGTGTAGTCCATGCGGTAATCGAACGAGCCTGCCTGCTCCATCATCGTTTCATAATCCCACCGCAATGCCGCCATGCCGGCCACGATCGAACCCATGCTGCTGCCGCCGACCTTGTCGATCGGGATTCCGGCTTCCCGGAGCGCGCGGATCGCACCGATG
>JBOICY010000535.1:0-2478 GCA_050740335.1 Methylococcales bacterium
CCCGGACTCCGTGGCCGAGCTCATCGCAGAACGACACCAACGGCGACAGAGCGCGCGTGAATCCGCCTATCGGAAACAGAACGCAGCTCTATTAAACCCATCGGCGGAGTGACAAAGTAGAATTAAGAAGATAAGTTGATACCTTTATTTCTTTACGGTGCCTTAGTAGCCTTATAGTAGACTAAATAATGAAAACTCCAGCAAGGACCGTCAAACTCACTAAAACGTAACATTATGATTTTATGGGATTCGTAGAACTTGGTATGCAATCCGTTCAAGTTCCAGTCTGTTCTCGGGCGTTATCGCCAATGCTGCGCTGCTCGTCCACATGCCGCGCAACATAACACACGCAAATCGAATCGTAAAGCTTTGCGTGAGACACTACACTAGGGCGCCATGCAGCTGGTAGCGGTGAGCAACGAGATGAGCGGTCCGCTGGCGATTTTCAGGTCCTCGATGACAATGCTGTCCAGCTCGGCTTGGCCACCGGCAAGATTGGGCAGATACCATCCTTTGGGCGGCGCAGGCCGGCGTTGTCGATGCACGCCATCCAGCGCGCCGCGACGCTCAAGGACTCGGTAAGAACGGCAAGGCCGCCTACACCGCTCACCTAGCGCTATCGGGACCTCGGCTGGACTCCGTAAATTCCGCTGGATGAGACCCTGCGCTGGATGTTTGACGACTGTAGCGTTCGTACCGGCGCTACCCTATGACCAAAGGTTGATTTTTACGCATGAAGCCCCTGATCCCTAACCAATACCCGATCTCCTCGCGCTCCCCCACTGAGCCGACCATCCCGCTTGGCCTTTACTCGCGCGAAACTCCGAGACCCCCCGAACTTGCCGCCTTGGGCCGATGATTACCCACTCAATGCCCAGATCGTGGGCCGCGGACTCGCGTAATTGACAATTCAGTGCCCCATCAGTAGTGTTCATTATTACCATAAAGTGCGCTTTTTCTATACCCATTAAGTGGTTTTTAAAGGTAATTGAGGATTCGTGCATGAGAAAGTTTTTGGATCCGCAACAACTTGCAAGCAGGGAACAGGAGGTCTTTTTAATCGAACGTTACATCAAGAGCAAGGCAATTCCAGGCACGCCGCTGCAGATTCTTGAGGCAGGATGCGGGCAAAAATGGCCGATTGACCTAGGCCACACCAAATATGTGCTTACTGGGATTGATTGCGACGCCGCGGCTTTGGAGATCAGAAAATATATACAGAAAGATATTCACGAAGCTATCGAAGGAGACCTTTGCGTTGTACGTCTAGGCGAAAGTCGATTTGACGTGATTTATAACTCATTTGTCCTTGAGCACGTCAAAGATGCGGGAACAGTATTGGAAAACTTTTCAAGATGGTTGAAGCCGCATGGACTCCTGATCATCAAAATACCCGATCCCGACTCCGTGCGTGGTTTCCTGACGCGCATTACACCTCATTGGTTTCACATATTTTATTACAAGTACCTGCTGGGAAATCCAAACGCTGGCAAACCAGGTTTTGCTCCATACGTTACCTTTTATCATCCGCTTGTCTCGCGCAACGGCATCTATAGGTTTTGCAGCGAGAAGCAATTTTCAATTAGAGAAGAATGTGGGGACGGCGGCTACCGGTCGTACGGCCACGGTCTGGTTTATCAGTTTACGAAACTGTTGGTGCTAACAATCGCTACGCTCTCTTTTGGAAAACTCACTTCCCGGTACACTAATCTCTTATATATCCTTGAAAAACAATGACGCATAAACTCCCGGACGAACCAGTGCAGCAGGTCGGCAATATATTATTCCTACGTTAGGCCCTGTCTTGCAATACCGCGCGTGCGCAACGGCGGCACTTTTCGTGACGGGCGTCAACTGTTAGGTCAACCTTCTATAAACAATATCGTAATAGGCCCCTGCCCCTCTTCGTGATGCGAACTTATTTCTGGCGAATTCCTGAAATCCATTTTGTCCAAGGAAGCTTTCTACGTCTTCGACGCGCGGACAACCTCTGTACGACTCAAAATCGGCAACCTCCGTTTTTATGTATTTAAATCTGCTTAGCAAGCTTTCAGCCCCTTTGAGCACGAGCAGTTCGGACCCCTGCGTGTCAATGATTAACGCATCGTACTTGTCGATTTCTATACGTTCGTTTTTCACTAACGATGTCAAAGTTATGCCTTCTAATGATATCGTTTTCTCGTAATAAACGTGTGGCCACACATCCTTGTGAAGATTCAGTTCGAGGATTGAGGATGATGCGCCGTCGTTGTTAGCAATGTGAAACGTATATGTCGCGTCGTCTTTATCGGTAACCAAATACTGATATGCCCGCTGGCGGGGAAACAGCTCTAGATTGGCTTGTAACTGCAAATAAATATCAGGATCGGGTTCAATCCACACCACCTCAAGGTCGTATTCTCCATAAAGTTCCCTCTCCTGGCCAGAATTCGCCCCAACATGAATTACGCCTGATATGGAACGTAGAAACGCATGCGC
>JBOICY010000536.1:0-13257 GCA_050740335.1 Methylococcales bacterium
AAACCGCTTCATGTCTGAGATCATGAAATCGCAGGCCGGTTATTTTTGCCCGCTTGAGCGCCATTTCCCATACCTTGTTGATGGTGTAGGCACGGCGGATCCCATCTTTCCCGGGCTCCCCGAAGAATATTAGAGCTGTATCCTCGGGTTTAACCGGATTGTTCAATGCCTGTTCAAATATTTTGACTGCGTTTTTGGATAACGGAACCGTTCGGGCGGAACCGTTTTTCGTATCGGTCAGCCGTATGATCCTGCGCGACAGATCAACCTGGTCTCGAGTCAGCGTGACGGTCTCGCCTCGTCGCATACCGGTATATAAGGCGATTCTCACGACCCAGCCCAGCATCGGGTTGCTGTGCGCGTCGCATTCCGCTAACAGTCTGGCTCCTTCGTCATCCGACAATCTACGATTCCTGCCTTGTCCGGGGCTCGGTCTTCTGATCAAAGCAACCGGATTCATGGCCAGTCCAAGCCCCCATTCCTTGATTGCCACGGTAAAAAGGTGTCCCAATAAGGCGAGTTCCAAACGGACCGTACTAGCACTTTTTCCTTCATCGAGACGAGAATCTCGATAGTTCGCGACAATAACCGGTGTAATGGCCGCCAATGAATAGCTGCCGAGCGCGATTCGAATTTGATCGGCCCGTTTCTTTTCGGCCGTCTGTGTGCTGGATTTCTTGAAAGGCGTGACTTCTTTGAGATAGCGGTCGAGCGCGTCATCAAATGTAGTTTGCTCGGAAGCCGAACGTTGTATGTAAATGCCCCGAACCATTTCATCTTCGATGCGTCTTGCCCAATCCTGGGCGTCACGTTTGGTTCGGAAGTTCTTGCACGTGGAAGGCCAGCCCTTTTTCCGGATTAACGCCCTCCAGGTTCCAAATCCCGTTTTTGTGATGGTAGCCATCATGCACCTCTCCGCCGTTGTTCAGTGTACTAGTATTGTACTACAACAGGATTTGAAAGGTGCGCGAAGTTATCTAACTTGTTGTTTTATTTGGTGGGCCCTGTAGGACTTGAACCTACGACCAATGGATTATGAGTCCACTGCTCTGACCAACTGAGCTAAGGGCCCGAAACAGATTAATCGAGGTCAAGAAAACTGCGCAGCCGTTCGGAGCGTGTCGGGTGGCGGAGCTTTCGGAGCGCTTTCGCTTCGATCTGCCGGATTCGTTCGCGAGTCACATCGAATTGTTTGCCAACCTCCTCCAAAGTATGATCGGTATTCATATCGATGCCGAAACGCATCCGGAGCACTTTAGCCTCTCGTGCCGTAAGTCCCGCCAATACCGCCTGGGTGGATTCTTTCAAGCCTTCAACATTGGCCGATTCGACCGGGGACAAAACTCTCGAGTCCTCGATAAAATCGCCGAGATGCGAATCTTCGTCGTCCCCGATCGGGGTTTCCATCGAGATCGGTTCCTTCGCGATTTTCAGGACCTTCCGGATCTTGTCTTCGGGCATTTCCATTCTTTGTGCGAGTTCCTCCGGGGTGGCTTCGCGTCCCATTTCCTGCAACATCTGGCGCGAGATCCGGTTCAGCTTGTTGATGGTTTCGATCATATGCACCGGGATCCGAATGGTTCTGGCTTGGTCGGCAATGGAACGGGTAATCGCCTGACGGATCCACCAGGTGGCATAGGTCGAGAATTTATACCCGCGCCGGTATTCGAATTTATCCACGGCTTTCATCAAACCGATATTTCCTTCCTGGATCAGGTCCAGAAATTGCAGCCCGCGATTGGTATATTTTTTGGCAATCGAAATAACCAGTCGAAGGTTGGCCTCGATCATTTCCTTCTTGGCGCGACGCGCCTTCGCTTCGCCGATCGACATGCGGCGATTGATGTCTTTCAGATCGCCAATCAACAAGCCATGCTCCTTCTCGACCGCGGCCAGTTTACTCTGCGCACGGCGTATTTCTTCGGCATGCTCGTGCAGGGTTTCACTATAGTCCGCGGTTCCATCCAGATATTGCTGCAACCATCCGGGATTGGTTTCGTTCTCGGTAAATGTGGTTATAAATTCCTTGCGCGGCATTTTGGCTTTCTTGACACAGATGTCAAGAATTCGCTTTTCGCACCGCCGAATTTCGGCGATCGCATCGCGAAGAACGCCGGACATGTTTTTAAAATACATGGGCGCCCACTTGAATTCAGCGAAGCTCTTGCTGAGTGCCGCATACGGTTTTTTCGTCTTTTCATGATGATAGCCGTATTTTTTCAGCGAATTCAACAGAGCCTTATAGTGCTTTTGGAGCACGGTGACTTTCTCTTTCAGTTCCTCCGGATCGAGCCCGGACTCTTCCGAAGCCACATCGCTCTCTTCGTCATCCTCCGCGACATCATGGGCGTCGTATTCCGGTTGATCCATGTCGATAAAATCCGAGATGAGATCGGAGATTCTGAGTTCAGCTTTTTCAACCTGATCGCACGATGCGAGAAAATATTCGACGACCTGAGGACAACGCGAGAGGGCCTGCAAGACCTGAAACTGGCCTTCCTCGATACGCTTCGCGATTTCGAGCTCGCCCTGGCGGGTCAACAATTCCACGGTACCCATTTCCCGCATGTACATCCGCACCGGATCGGTCGTGCGGCCGAACTCGCTGTCGACAGAGGCCAGCGCGGCGGCGGCGACTTCAGCCGCGGCGTCATCGTCTTCCACGATCGCGCTGTCGGTGATCAGGGAATCGGCATCCGGTGCGGACTCGTGCACCTTGATTCCCATATCGTTGATCATCCCGATGATATCTTCTACCTGCTCGGGATCGACTATATCGTTGGGCAGGTGGTCATTGACTTCGGAATAGGTCAGGAAACCCTGCTCTTTACCTTTTGCAATCAAATGTTTGAGTTGAGAATGTTGATTTTCTTGGTTCATTAACGACCCGTATCCCCCACGTTCTTTTAACAAAAACGGAACAGTTAATTATAGTTGGACAAAGCTATATTGACAATTCACGGTTAGTCCAAGGTTAATGCCCCCCCCAGGTAGGTAATAACCTGCGAAGTTCTGCGCGTTCCTTGCTGGTCAACGACGTATTATCTGCTTTTTCGAGCAGAGACACGATACGTTTATCATTTTCCTGTTCCAGAATCCGCGACAAAGCACCGCTGAACTCGGCCTCGATCCCGTCATCCGGCACGATCAGTTCACTCTCCGCAAGTGTTCGGATCGAATCTTCTTCCGCCTTCCCTCGAAACCGCTCCAGCAAACCGCCCGGCGTAATCCGGGGTTGCTGCCTTATGATCTCAACGACTTCGAGCAATAATTTTATACCGGTTGATGATGCCTCTTGCAAGCGGGGATCGGTGCTATCGATCAATTCGACCAGTGCGGGATGCTGCATGATCAAAGCGATCGCAAAGCGCATCAGAGATGATTTTTTCCGCTCGCGTACAGGTACCGCGACGGACCACTTTCGGTCGACAGATTTCCCGAAATCATTGATTTCGACGTTTTCGAGCCTGGCTAGTTCCCTGAGCCGCGCTTCCATCATCTCGCGAAAAACCCCGGCGGGCAGTCGATTGATCAGCGGTCTGGCCTTGGCCACGAGATTCGCGCACCCTTCGAGCTGGCTTAAATTGGACCCGATGCTCAGGTGGTTGAAGAAATAATCGGACAACAGGGTCGATTCCGCGATTGCTTGCTCGAATCCCTCCCGGCCATCGCGCCTGACCAATGAATCCGGATCGTCCCCCTCGGGCAGCAACATGATGCGCAAAGTTCTTCCCTCTATCAGCACGGGCAGCACGATTTCAACCGCCCTCCACGCGGCCTGCTTCCCGGCCTGATCACCATCGAAACAAAAGATCAGCTCGCGCGCAAACCGAAACAGAATATCCAGATGGTTTCGGGATACCGCGGTGCCGAGAGTCGCGACCGCATTGCGGATACCATTCTGGGCCAGCGCGATCACATCCAGATACCCTTCTACGACCAGAATCCGATCCGGGTGGGGCTTAGCTGAAAGCAATTCATAAAGCCCGTAGAGCTGTTTGCTTTTCTCGAAAAGCGCGGTTTCGGGCGAATTCAGATACTTTGGCAGCGAGTCGTCGAGCACCCGCCCGCCGAAACCGACCACTCTGCCGCGCCGGTCCCGGATCGGAAAGATGAGCCGGTTCCTGAATCGATCATAAGGTTGATTATTCTCGTTGCGAACCAAAAGACCGGTGTCGCTCAAGGCTTGGGCCGTAAAACGCTCGCGCAGAACGTCCCAACCCGACGGAGCGTAGCCGAGCAGGAATTGCCGGGCAGTCTTGCCGTCGACGCCGCGTCGCTTTAAATAGCGGACCGCCTCCCGGCCGCTGTCGCGATCAAACAGCTTGTCCGAATAAAATTCCGCGGCCCGCTTCTGCAAATCATAGAGCGCATCCAGATTTGGCGCATCGGCTGACAGACGTCCATCCGCGTCCCGAGGCACTTCGAGACCGGCCATTCTCGCGAGATCCTCGACCGCTTCGACAAAATTCAGATGATTGTATTCCATGACGAAACCGATCGCCGTGCCGCTGGCGCCGCAGCCAAAGCAATGGTACAGCTGTTTCTCCCGATTGACGGTAAAACTCGGCGTTTTTTCCTGGTGGAAGGGGCACCGGGCAACATGATTGCGCCCGGATTGTTTCAAGGGAACTCTCGAATCGATAACATCGACGATATCGACACGGGCCATCAGGTCATCGATAAAAGTTTGTGGAATTCGCCCTGGCATATTCCAATCGACACCCGCATCACCGGAACTGATTTGAAGATTACGCTATTGTACGACAATGCGATTGCAGTCCGGCAACCAGAAGCTAGCCTCCATTCGTTCAATGCAGGATGGTCGTCAACCCCCCGTCCCGCTATTATCCGAATTCACCGGGCGCTCAAAAATTTTTTGACTTCCTGACTCACCAAGCCCAAGTCGGCGCGGCCCTGCATCATTGGCTTGAGCAGGCCCATGACCTTCCCCAACTCTTTCACCGAATCGGCACCGCTTTCTTCCACCGCTGTTTTAATCATGCGGAGAATCTCGTCGGGTGACAATGGTTTCGGCAAGTATTCTTGAATCACGCCGATTTCGTATTCTTCCACATCCGCGAGGTCGATGCGCCCCGCGGCACGAAATTGCCCGGCCGAGTCGCGTCGCTGTTTGACCATTTTATCCAACACGGCAATGACTGCGAGATCATCCAACTGCGATCGTCCATCGATTTCTCGCAGTTTGATCGCTGCGATCATTAAACGAATCACTCCGAGTTTTTTCTTGTCCCCCGCCTTCAACGCCGTTTTCATATCGGCTTGCAGTTGCCCCTTTAGGTCCACCCCGCTCGCGGTCATCGAATCACCATCCCCTAAACTTGAGGCCTGCCGCGCCTGAGGATCTTCAAGGCGTAACGCTCGCGAGACAACTTTTTCAGGTGGCGTTTGACGGCGGCCGCGGCCTTGCGTTTACGCTCTTCCGTGGGCTTTTCATAAAACTCACGGCGGCGGGTTTCGGACAGAACCCCGGCTTTTTCGCAGGCGCGCTTGAAGCGGCGAATCGCGATATCGAAGGGCTCATTTTCTTTGATTCGGATGGACGGCATAAAAATTCCCGATGTCGGATATAATTCACAAGAGTTGGTAAAAAAGATAGTCCCTTCAGGGAACCATTCATTATAGCAAAGCATTGACTAAATCAAAAATTGACTCCGCCAGTTCGTTACTTATGAATGTCCTCGGTATTGAAACCTCGTGCGACGAAACCGGGGTCGCGATTTATGGCGGCGAACAAGGTTTACTCGCCGATTGTCTCTACAGTCAGGTAACGCTCCATTCCGATTACGGCGGCGTGGTACCGGAACTCGCATCCCGGGACCATATCCGGAAATTATTTCCGCTGATCAAACAATGTCTCGCGGAAGCCGGGCTCAGGGGCCCGGAAATAGACGGCATCGCCTATACCGCGGGTCCGGGGCTGGTCGGCCCGCTGATGGTCGGCGCAACCCTTGCCCGCAGTCTCGCCTGGGCATGGAACATTCCCGCGCTCGGCGTGCACCATATGGAAGGACATTTGCTCGCTGCTTTGCTCGACCAAGACCCGCCGGAGTTCCCGTTTATCGCGCTGTTGATTTCGGGCGGTCACACCCTGCTGATTCAAACCGAACGTATCGGCTGCTACAAAATCATCGGGGAAACCCTGGACGACGCGGCCGGAGAGGCCTTCGACAAAACCGCGTCCCTGCTCGGACTGGGTTACCCGGGAGGTCCAGCGTTATCGAAACTGGCGGAACAGGGAGACCCGAATCGCTACCATTTTCCGCGCCCGATGACCGACCGGCCCGGATTGGACTTCAGTTTCAGCGGACTGAAAACCTTTGCGCGAAACCTGCTCAATTCGACACACGATGCGGCCATTGCCGACATCGCGCGCGCCTTTCAGGACGCGGTCGCGGACACTCTGGCCATCAAGTGCCGCCGGGCGATACAGCAATCGAGTTACAATCGAGTGGTCGTTGCCGGAGGTGTCAGCGCCAATATCGGCATCCGGTCAAAGCTCAATGAGATGGCCGAAGAAGAAGGGGTCCGGGTCTATTTTCCGAAGCTTGAATTCTGCACGGACAACGGCGCCATGATTGCGTATGCCGGGTACCGGCGTTTGCTCGCGGGTCAGAAAGAAGGGCTGGAAATCGAAGTTCACGCCCGCTGGCCCCTGGATCGGATCCCGCCGGTTTAGGGCGACACCATGGCAGGACCGGTTAATTTGTGGTGATGGCTCCGCTAACCGCCGATTCGACCTTCCTCTCCGCGCCATAGCCGCTGGATGTTCAGCCGGTGACGCCACAGGCAAACCACCGAAATAAACAGCGTTGCCAAAAACAAGGGCAAAGAATCCAGCAACCACCAGCCGTAGACCGGCGCGAGACTCGCGGCGACGATCGCGGAGAACGACGATATGCGCGTGATTTTCACCGAAACCAGCCAGGCTCCGACAACGATCGCGCCCAACAACCAGTGAAATCCGAAAAATACTCCGGCGCCGGTCGCCACGCCTTTCCCGCCCTGGAAATCGAAGAAAACCGGATACAAGTGCCCGAGAAATGCGGCCACTCCGACCATCCCCACGATCAGCGCATCGGCTCCGAGCACCGTTGCGATCACAACCGGCAGGGTTCCTTTGACCAGATCGCCGAACAAGGTCAGGCCGGCTGCCTTTTTCCCGCCGTAGCGCAGTACATTGGTGGCTCCCGGGTTTTTGGATCCCTGTTCCCGCGGATCCGGCAGCCCCAGCCCGCGGCACACCAGAATGGCGGCGGAAACCGAACCGAACAGGTAGCCGAGCGGGACCAACAACCACATCCACATGAAAGCCTCCAACTGAAAGACACTGGCAGTTCCCTCATATTGTTATAATACTGCCCCTTCCCGGGGTGAAATTGAAGAACAACCGATGGATATTATATTTCTGCGCGGCCTGCATATCGAGACCATTATCGGTATTTACGACTGGGAGCGAGAGTCGAAGCAGACCGTCATCCTGGACATCGAAATGGCCTCCGATATCCGGAAAGCCGCGGAAAGCGATTCGATCGACGACGCCCTGGATTACAAAGCCGTCTCCAAGCGCTTGATTTCTTTCGTAGAAGACAGTCGGTTCTTCCTGGTCGAAAAATTATCCGAAGAAATTGCGCAGATTCTGTTGAACGAATTCAAGGTTCCCTGGTTTCGGCTATCGCTAAATAAGAAAGGCGCGATCCGCGGCGCCAGCGACGTCGGAATTGTTATCGAACGCGGAGAAAAATCCTAGATGCCCAGGGTATACCTCAGCATCGGCAGCAATATCGACAGGGAAAAGAATATCTCGTCCGCACTCTGGGAAATCCGTGAATTGTTCGGGAATCTCACGCTTTCCAGTGTGTACGAGACCGACGCGGTCGGTTTTGAAGGCCCCCCTTTCTACAACATGACCGTGCGTTTCGAATCCGATCAACCGGTTCAGGAAATTGCAAAGACCTTACGCGAAATCGAAACACGGCACGGGAGAAATCACAAATGTGTGAAGTTCTCGGGTCGCACGCTCGATCTGGACATATTACTTTACGGCGATCTCGTCATCAGCGACGGTAAACTTCAAATCCCTCGCGATGACATCATCCGCTATGCCTTCGTGCTGGAACCTCTCGCAGAAATCGCACCCGCACAACACCATCCGGTGACTCATGAAAGTTTTTCGGAACTTTGGGACAAATTCGACAAAACGGGTCTCCGTCAAAAAATAGTCGACCCGCACTGGTAATCGAATATCACGGCTTCAACCTGGATTAACGTTTGCCTCAGGAATACAGGCCCCGACCACCGTCGACCGCTAAGACCTGGCCGGTAATATAGTCGCTATCCAGTAGAAACCGAACCGCCTCGGCAATATCCCGCGGCATGCCGGTACGCTGCAACGCAATCCTGGCCAAAATTTGCTCCCGCTCGACCGCCGTGATCTCATTTTCGGGCCACAAGATCGCGCCTGGAGCAAGCCCGTTGACCCGCACCGGCGGCCCCAGTTCGCGTGCCAGCGATTGGGTCATCGCAATCATTCCAGCTTTGGAAATACTGTAGATCGAAAAGCCTTTCAAGGGACGCAATCCATGAATATCAGCGATATTGACGATTGCACCCCCGCGTTGTTCCAGTTCCCGCGCAAATGCCAAGGAGAGGAAAAACGGGGCTTTCAGATTGCACCCGATCACCTCCTCCCATTGGGCTTCGGTGACCGAATCCACAGGAGTCGCATAGAACGCCGAGGCGTTATTGATCAGTGCGTCGATTCGTCCGAATGTCGCAATCGCACGGTTGGCCAGTTCTCGAAAATGTTCGAAATCCGAGAGATCGGCCTGCAACAGCTCGGCGCTTCGAGGCCTGAGGTCATTCAATTCGTGCTGTAACGAAATGGCGGCATCGGAGGATTCGCGAAAGTGAATGATGACACGATAACCGGCCGCGTGCAGGCCCCTGACGATCGCGGCGCCGATTCGCTTCGCGGCGCCCGTGACCAATACACATTTCGACATCGGTTTAGACTTTCGCCTTTGTACCATCCGCATCGTGGTGCGAACGTCGAATGAGTTGATTTTGCAGCGCCGCGACGCGAACACGGGCGAGTTCCTCTCCAAGCGCGGCGCCCTTGAATCCTTGCTGCAAAATCGAACGCGCGTCGACCGTCAGTGCTGCGGCCTGGCACTCCAGGAGAAACTCTCCCTGTGGAAAGCCGCGCCTGACCGGGTCCTTTGGGCCCAGGCTAAGAGCCTTGCAAACGGTCAGAAAGGGTTTCAAATCCGCCTCTCTCCTCAGCGCATTCAATCGGTGCAGCAGGCCCACGATCTGCTCGGCGGACAAGTGAAATAGATTGTTGCACGATTCCTGGTAGCGAAGGACTTTGGACGCCAAGGCATGGTATTGTGCCGGAACTTTCAGCCCTTCGCTCAATCTCTTCAGGGCCATCAGACCCGCCATTTTGGAATCCCGATCCGGGCCAGAACCCAGATCGTGGCCTTCGCCGTCTCCGAGCCCATGGACCAATGCCGCGAATCGAACAACCGGGCTTTCATCGATCCGGGCGGCATTCTGAAGGGCCAGCAGGGCGTTTTCTCCGGCGTCAGTTTCGATGTATGAATCATGGGGTAATGAATGCCCGAACAGCCGCTCCAGCTCCGGGAAAAGGCTTCCGAACGCGCCGCACGCCCTCAACGCGGTGATAAACGCGACCGGTGTCCGCTCCGCGAGCGCCCGCGCGAATTCCGACCAAACCCGCTCGGGAACCAATGTGTCGACTTCTCCCGCTTCAACCATGGATTTCATGAGGACTCCGGTTTCCCGGGCAACCTCGAAACCCAGATGAGCGTACCGTGCAGCGAAGCGGGCGACCCGCAGGATCCGGACCGGGTCTTCGCGAAACGCATCGGAAACGTGGCGCAGCAATCGCAGTTCAATATCCCGCCGACCGTTGCAGGGATCGATTATCCTGCCTTCGGCATCGCGTGCAATCGCATTGATGGTCAGATCCCGGCGCAACAAATCCTGTTCGAGCGTAACCTCCGGAGAGCTTTGTATACGGAATCCCCGATAACCGGGTGCGATTTTCCTTTCCGTGCGGGCCAGTGCGTATTCTTCATGGGTTTCCGGATGGAGATAGACCGGAAATTCCCTGCCGACCGGTTTGAAACCCTTGCTCACGAGGGCTTCCGGGGTTTCACCGACGATCACCCAGTCGCGTTCTTTTACCGGCAAACCGAGCAATTCATCCCGTACCGCGCCTCCAACTAGAAAAGTCTGCATCATGTCAGAATGATCGAGGTCAGTCTTGGTTGCTTGACCGGATTTCTTTGAAAATAGCCGATTGGCGAAAATGTCCGCCGCGCAAAACCTTTGCGTTTCCGGCGGATTGCCCGCAATAATAGCGCGCTCCTGCCGGGCACACCAAGCCGGCCCGATAGACGATCCATTATATACCGGGGACTTCATTACCGTGTCTGTTGACTTTGTCCTTTATCTGGTGCTGGGCGCCGCCGCGGGTTTATTCGCGGGGCTGTTCGGTATCGGCGGCGGAATTATTCTGGTTCCCTTTCTATCCTGGATCTACTCCAGTCAGGGCGTGCCCGGCAATCTTGTGATGCTCGTGGCCATTGCGACCTCACTGGCCACGATCATCCCCACCTCGATTTCGTCGGTGAATGCCCATCACCGGCACGGGGCCGTCCAATGGGATATTGTCCTGAAGCTCGCACCGGCCATTCTGGCCGGCTCCCTGATCGGGACCGTGATCGCGCAACAGTTGGAAACCCGGACACTGAAAATGATTTTTGGCGTGTTCCTGCTACTCGTTTCCATGCAAACCGGTTTCCAGATCAAACCCGCTAAGCAGAGTTGGGTTCTAGGAAACGGCTTGGCGGCATGCGCAGGCACCCTGATCGGTGTGCTTTCCTCACTGCTCGGAATTGGCGGCGGAACCCTGACCGTGCCCTTCCTCATGAAGTGCCGGCAGCCGATCTGCAATGCGGTCGCGATCTCGAGCGCTTGCGGATTCCCGATCGCTGTCGCGGGGTCGATCGGATACGTGATTCTGGGCTGGAACATCCCGGGCCGGCCGGCCTGGAGCCTGGGCTATATTTACGGACCCGCATTCATTGGAATTGTGCTGAGCAGCGTATTATTCGCTCCGTTGGGCGCGAAGTTGACTCATAGCCTGCCCACGACCCGGCTGAAAAGGCTGTTCGCGGCATTTATTTTTATTGTCGGCTGCAAATTATTGGCCTAAAGCTCCATCCTACAATGTGCTACCGAGGGAAAGCGATTCGATGTGATCTATCGCTCCCAGTCATTCTCGTCTGATTCAACAGTATTATTGTTGTTAGTATCCCATATCCGACCTCCAGCATCCCGTAGTTCGAGGTAACCGTCACCTGCTTGAGGGCTATTAACAGCCGGGGTCGCCTTTAACCTGTAGCTTGTCGCAGCAAAGGTCGGGGTAATGATGTACGCAGGATTTGAACTGAATTGAGGCGACTCGTCAAATGGAAGCACAGTGCCGACTCCAGCGGTGTCCTGATCATAGCGGTAATTGATCGAAAAAAACCGTTCCATAAAACTGGCCAGTTGCAGCAGGTCCGACTGAGCTTCGGCTCGACGGCTCGCCCGCATGTGACTCTGATAGGACGGATAGCCGATGCCCGCGAGGATACCGATGATCACGATCGCTATCATCAGTTCAATCAGAGAAAAGCCTTTTTCCGAGTCTCTCCGAATTGTCTTCACACAATAAAAGGAATTCTTCTTTCTGACTGGTTAAGCTCCAACCGAAAACTTAAGCGACCGCGCTGGTCGACTAGCCCCGGGACTCGATTAATTCCGGTCACGGAGAAGACAACACCCAAAGCTCTACGATTTCAACCGCGCCACCGGATGGCTGGTTGGTCACGAATCGAACTTCCGATCCCGCCTTCAGTGGCGCAACTGGATCGGAATTGACCAGGTTGTGAACCACGACGCCGCTACCAATATTCAATATCCGGCCATCGATATTGATTTGGCTTCGGTCTGGAGAAATCTCCTGAACGGTCCCGGACAATTCGAAAGTCGGCGGGGTTACGATACTTTGTCCGTGAACCATCCCGATTGCCGCTGTAAATCCATACAACAGCACGATTCCTGTCTGCACCAAGCGTTTCATCAAAGATTCCCCCTATCAATCAGACCCTGAGTCTATCATTGTACGACCGTTACAGCGATCAGACCGGCTAGGGCAGTTGCATCCAATCCAGCCGGCCCAGACCGACAGCACTGCCCAATGTGGACTCTATCGCACCGCTCGATCCGCTTTGCAACAGGAGTTCCGAAGAAGAGTCGCCGGTGCCCACGATAACCGGCGTGGACAGGGTACCGACCGTGGATCTTTTACCGCTCACATTGACGGATACCGTTCCCCCTGTACCATCCGGTATAGCGATCCGGTCGGAAAGATTAAACCCACCGTTCCGATTCAGATCGAAAGCCTGTACCGTGAGCCGGCCACCGTCGAAGGCATCCACTGCCATAAGCCATCCCGATCCCCCGAATGCGCAGGCGTCGGAATTCGGAATCAGGGTCGTAAAAATTACGCGGTCCGGTCTGAGAACCGGGTCCGAAACCACCCGCTCGCCATTATTACTCGGCGCCCCCTGCAACTGCAAATCGATTCGCCAACCCAGATAATCCGGGACCGGGGGGGTCCCAGGACATCTGTTTGAAGAGGACGGCAAACCGCCGCAGGTATGCCAGACCAGGTTGTTGTGACTGGTTACCCGAAGATCGGTTCCGAAAGGATTGGAGGGATCCGTGGCGAGGATTTCGTTATCGATGGTCTGTTCCAGCAAATGACTCGGATTGAATGTCGGCGCGCTGAAATCGGTGTCCCTCGAATTCAGTTGTTTGTCCAACACCGCATAAAATGCCTGGGTCGATTGCCCGATCGCCGAATTGTCCCCGACCTCGAAATATTTTCCGCTGCCGAAGTATACGATGGAGCCACGCAGCGATGGGGAACCGGCGGCTGCAGCCTGCGGGGCCCTGGCCACCACCGGCCGAACCGTAATCGACTGGACCGCGCCATTCGCATCCGTGGCTACGAACAAGGGCAGGCCGCCAAAACTGACACTCCAGTCCCCTGGAATCTCACTTCTCAGATCAAATTTCCAAAGGTTTCCAAACAGGTCGCCAGCATAGACATCATCGACAACCAAATCACCGTCCACATCCACGGGAGCCGGC
>JBOICY010000537.1:0-7247 GCA_050740335.1 Methylococcales bacterium
GAACGGGTGTTGACATCTTGGAATCCCCTGGATTAAAAGAATTTCCGGATTCGACTCAGGTAGCGGATTTCCGGTTTAAACCGACCACAAAATCTTCAAACTTAGGACCCACCAAAGTTGAATTACCGATTTCGATAACTGCGCATTTGCCCGACCAATACACCTTGGATTTCGACCTGATCGACAGGATAATGCATCGATTCCATGCTCGAATTCGCCGGGTGGAGAATGATTTCGCCGGGCTGTTGCTCGATATGCTTCAAAGTCGCATCGACTCCCTCGATCAGCGCGACAACAATTTCTCCGTCCCTGGCATGACTGCGCCGTTCGATTACGACCCAATCCCCGTCGAGTATGCCGTCTTCGATCATGGAATCTCCCTTGACCTGCAGGACGTAACACGAACCCTGACCTTTCAACAGCTCGGGAATGTCCATCCATTCCGGATTTTCTATCGCTTCGATCGGACGGCCCGCCGCGATGAAACCCATCATCGGGATTTTATTGCCGGAGTGCCGCCGAGCCTGCTTGGTGAGACGAATCCCGCGCTGTCTTCCGTTGGCCGCTTCGATCAGGCCTGCTTCGACCAGGGCTTGAATCTGTTTGTGGAGCGAACCCCGGGATTTCATTCCCAATGCGCTGCATAATTGGTCCAGAGTCGGTGGTCTGGAGAAAGTCAGGTGATGATCCGCCAGAAATTCGTAAATTTCCTGTTGGCGGCGTGTCAGGGGCTGGTCGGTTTTCAAGGGCATGGCTCGTGTTCTCTAAACGTTCTCCAATAGACTACAACAAGAACGAAAAGAGAACAAGCATTTTTTGGTATTCCGAGTAAAAATTCAACAACAGAACCGATCAAGTAACGAAGCCACCGGCTCGGTGGGTCGATTCGTTACTGGATTGACCGGCAAATTGCCGGAATCGGACGAGAATAAATCTCGCCGTTGCGAGTCTTATTATTCAGCCATTTCACCAGTCGATATGAATCGTAAAGCAAAGCAAATATCCCGAAAAAGGGTTTTGAAGAGGGATGTTCGTTCGAGATTCTGGCGCAGTGTTCCAAAAGTGCTAATTTTCTTGGTTTTAGCGTTGCCCGTTTTGATATTGCTGCTTTATATCGGTTATCTCGACCAAACGGTTCGGCGTTTGTTTGAGGGCAAACGTTGGGCGATTCCGGCGCATGTTTACGCGAGTCCGGTCGAGTTGTATGCCGGTTTGCCGTTGAGTTCGGCCGGTTTCGAAAGTGTCGTGCAGCAGTTGCGCTATCGAAGCGATCCTTCCTTGTCCACTGAAGGAACCTATTTCAGAAATGGAAGGCAATTCAAGGTCAAAACCCGTTCTTTCAGGTTCTGGGATCAAGCTCAGACGGGACACGCGATTTCGGTTCAGTTCTCGAACACAAAGATCCAGTCGATCAGCGAATTGAACACCGGACGGAGCATTGCGATCTTGCGCATGGACCCGGTTCAGATCGGCAGTTTTTATCCGGCCCATAACGAAGACCGAATTCTGGTCAAACTGGATCAGGTTCCGAAACAACTGATTCAGGCTTTGCTCGCAACCGAGGATCGGGATTTTTATGCGCACCATGGGATCTCGTTGAAAGCCATAGTGCGTGCGGTGTTCGCGAATATTCGAGCGGGTGGAGTAGTGCAGGGCGGCAGTACGATCACCCAGCAACTGGCCAAGAATTTTTATCTGAATTCGGACCGCGAATGGGGAAGGAAAGTCAACGAGGCTCTAATCGCAGTCATTTTGGAGGCCCGATATGCCAAGGACGAGATCCTCGAAGCCTATCTGAATGAAATCTTTCTGGGGCAGGAAGGCCGGCGTGCGATCCACGGCTTCGGCCTCGCGAGTCAATATTACTTCGATCGCTCGGTCGGCGACTTGGACTTCCACCAGACGGCCTTACTGGTCGGCCTGGTCAAGGGCGCTTCTTATTACGATCCCCGCCGCCAGCCGGAACGCGCGAAGCAACGACGGGATCTGGTGATCGACGGGATGCTGGTTCTTCAGCTAATCACCCCGGCTCAGGCCGAAAGCGCCAAGCAAAAGCCTCTGGAGGTCAGTCACCGCGGCCGGCGCTCGACCACCCAGTATCCAGCATTCATGGATCTGGTCCGCCGCCAGCTTAAAGAACAGTACCGGGACGAAGATTTGACTTCGGAAGGCCTGCAGATTCTGACTACGCTTGAGCTTCCGGTACAGGAAGCCTTGGAATACAGCGCGTCCCGGACACTCGGAGACCTTGAAATAAGCAACCGGACCGGGCGATTGCAGATTGCCGGCGTGGTGACCAGCCGCGAGGGCGGAGATATCGTCGCGCTGCTCGGCGGGCGGGATCCGCGTTTCGCGGGACTCAACCGGGCGCTCGATATCCAGCGTTTAATCGGCTCCTTAGTCAAGCCTGCGGTATACCTGACCGCGCTCGAAGATTCCCGGAGGTACAATATCGTTACGGAACTGGACGATACAGGAATCCGACTGCAAAGCGGCGGGAAGCTGTGGGCTCCGCGCAATTTCGATCGAACGGAACATGGTTCTGTGAGTTTGCAGCGCGCGCTGACCAATTCCTACAATCTGGCTACGATTCGTCTCGGGCTGGATATCGGCATCGACCGGGTCGTGAAAACCCTCCACGATCTCGGAATCGAGCGCGAGGTCGAAAAATATCCGTCGCTTTTGCTCGGCGCATTGGAATTATCCCCGATCGAGGTGACGCAGATGTATCAAACGCTCGCGGGCGACGGGTTTAAAACGCCGTTGCGGGCGATCCGCTCGGTGATCGCGAGCGATGGGACTCCGTTGCAGCGCTATCCCTTGACCATAAGGCAGGCCGTCGATCCCGCCGCGGTGTTCCTGACCAATGTATTGCTCCAAAACGTGATGCGGGAGGGAACCGGACGATCGGTTTATTCGATGCTTCCGCGCCACTACAATGTGGCCGGTAAAACCGGGACCACGAATGACCTCCGGGACAGTTGGTTCGCGGGTTTTTCCGGTGATTATCTCGGGGTGGTGTGGATCGGCAGGGACGATAATAAACCGACCGGCTTGACCGGCAGTTCAGGCGCTCTGAAGGTTTGGTCAAGGCTGATGCGGGATGCCAGTAAACAGCCGGTCGAGCTGATTGCGCCTGAATCCATCGAATGGGTCTCGATCGACCGAAAATCCGGATTGCGTGCCGATGAAAGTTGCAAAAATGCGGTAGAATACCCTTTTATTTCCGGATCCGCTCCGCTCGCGCTCGCGCCATGCGTGAATATTTCAAAGGAAGAATCCAAGCCGTGGTATGAGGACTGGTTTTAGTTTCGGACCCAGCAACCGATGAACCGAATACACAAGTCGATTATTCTTCTGGCTTTGGTGGGCCTGGCCTCCTGTACGAGCTACCAGCGTCCCTATCCTCCACCACAAAAGGAACCTTATCGTTCGCCCGAACCGCCTGCTGCTGAAACCCGGCCGGCAACCCCGCCTCCCGACGTGTATGTTCCGCAGCAGCCGAGAGTCCATGAAACGCCCGCCGTACAATCCCCGCCGGCTGTGATTGCCTTGCTGGATGCCGCCGCAAGCGAACGTCAATCCGGCCGGCTCGACTCGGCGGTTGCCACAGTGGAGCGGGCTATTAAAATTCAACCCAGGAATGCCAGGCTCTGGCATGAGATGGCTGCGTTGAGACTGGAGCAGAATCAACCGGGTCTCGCGCTTGACCTGGCCCGTAAATCCAATTCCCTGGCTTCGGGAGACCGCGCCCTGAAACAGGAAAACTGGCGGATCATCGCGGAGGCGAAGAGCTTGCTGGGGGATCCGGAAGGAGCGGCCAAAGCGCTGGAAGAAGCGCAGCGATCGCTGCCGTGACCGGTTTTCTGCGAGTCTTGGACCCTTGAATTTAATGAAGAATCCTCCGTGTCGGTTTATTCGGTCGAGAAACTGATTGCCCAGGCGCGTAAACTCGCGGCTGACTACCGCTCGGCGACAGGCAAAACATTGGCGGGCATCAGCAGTGAGATTGCCGAATATGACGCGTGTCAAATTCTGGGCTTGGAGCTTTATCCGGATCGCGGGCGGGGATTCGACGCACTGACCCGGACCGGAAAACGGATCCAGATCAAAGGCCGTACCATTTTCGACGAATTGCGCCCGGGTCAGCGCATCGGCCAGATCAAAGTGCACCAGGAGTGGGATAGCCTGGTGTTGGTTTTGCTGGATCAGAACTATGAAACCTATGAGATTTATGAAGCCGACCGTGAAGAGTTGCTGGAATTTATTGATCGGCCCAGTGCCTCGCAAAACAAGCGCGGCGCACTCTCGGTCGCCCGTATTCGGATCATCGGACGGTTGATCTGGACCCGGGAAGAAGGCTTGATCGACAATATCGGTGGCTGACTTGCGGGATTCGGCGTTCCGGCCAGGCGATTTGCAGGCGGGTGACTCCAAACCCGCTGTTTCCGAACGCGAGCCTGGCTTTGCTCGCTTAGCAAGAAGCCCGATCCAACTTTCCGATCCGCAAGGGTCGAATCATGCCTGATCTCGATTTCATTTTTGCGAAAGAAGGCCCCTTGTCCCGCGTGATTTCCGGATATCGGCCGCGCGCTTCACAGCTGGAAATGGCAAAAAAAATCGCCGGAGCCATTGCATCCGGAGAACATTTCATCGCGGAGGCCGGAACCGGAACCGGAAAAACATTCGCGTATCTGATCCCCGCGATTCTTTCGAGGCGGCGCATCCTCCTGGCGACGGGCACCCGAAACCTTCAGGACCAGTTATTCACAAAAGACATCCCGCTGATCCGCTCGAGTTTGTCGGTTCCTTTTCAGGCCGCCCTGCTCAAGGGCAGGAGCAATTATCTTTGTCGTTACCGGCTATCCAACACTCTGGAATCCGGGCTTGGCTTCGGCCGGGAGGATGCGCGAGCACTCAATCGAATCAGGCGCTGGTCCGGTAAAACCCGCAGCGGCGATATCGCCGAAGTTGCGAGCGTTCCTGAAAATTCATCCGTGTGGCACCTGGTCACCTCGACCGCTGACAACTGTCTCGGGCAGGACTGCCCCGATTACCAGGAATGCTTCCTGGTCAAAAGCCGGCGCAAGGCACAGGATGCGGAAATTCTGGTCGTGAACCATCATTTGCTGTGCGCAGATTGGGCCTTGCGGGATGACGGATTCGGCGAGTTGCTGCCGAAAGCCGAAGTGATTATTGTCGATGAAGCGCACCAATTGTACGATACCGCGTCCCGTTTTCTGGGTCTCTCGGTCGGTGCGCGGCAGATCCATGACTTGAGCCGGGATGTAGTAACGGAACATCTGCAAGGAGCCCCGGATATGTCTCAATTGCGTACTGCCGCCAACGAACTGGAACAGTCAGTCTTGGATGGGAGGCTTGCGTTCGGCGAACCGGTGCGCCGCGGTGCTTGGCGGGAAGTTACGCACCGCCCGGAAATTTCGCGCAGTTTAAACCAAATAATCGCTCGACTCGGAAATCTGAATAATGTTTTAGAGCCTGCTTCCGAGCGCACCAAAGGCCTCGAATCCTGCTGGCGGCGCTGCGCTGAAATCGAGACCAATCTGAAAAAGTTGCTGGAGGAAAACGATCGTGACTGGATCCGCTGGTTCGAAACATATAAACGGACTTTTACTCTGAACAGGACCCCCTTTGAAATCGTGGACGAATTCAAACAGTTGATGTCGGAACGCCGGGCAACCTGGATCTTTACATCCGCGACCTTGACCGTATCCCGGCGTTTCGATCATTTCAAATCGGCATTGGGTCTGAAACACGCCAAGGACGGTGTCTGGGACAGTCCCTTCGATTTCGCAAGCCAAGCCTTGTTCTATCATCCGAGGAATCTTCCGGATCCGGTATCCCCGGAATACGTAAATGCCGTAGTGGAGACCGCGATACCGGTTCTGAAGGCCAGCCGGGGACGGGCATTTTTTCTGTTTACCAGTCATCGAGCACTCCAACAGGCCGCGGAACTACTCGGGCCGCGGATCGAATATCCCTTGCTGGTCCAGGGCAGTCAGCCGAAAGCCATTCTGGTCGAACGGTTCAAGGCCTCCGGTAACGCGATTCTATTGGGGACCGCCAGTTTCTGGGAGGGCGTCGATGTGCGCGGCGACGCGCTGTCCTGTGTGATCATCGACAAACTGCCCTTTGCCTCCCCCGGTGATCCGGTCATGCAGGCCAGGTTGGACAGCCTTCGCCGGCGCGGGGAGAATCCCTTTGAATGTTTCCAGTTGCCGATGGCCGTGATTTCGTTGAAACAGGGAGTCGGTCGCCTGATCCGGGATGTCAGCGACCGCGGCGTATTCGTGCTGTGCGACCCCCGGTTGCTGAAACGATCCTATGGCCGGGTTTTTCTCGACAGTTTGCCACCGATGCGTAGAACCCGCTCGATCGAAGAGGTCGAAGCCTTTTTCAATACAATGCCGCAGCCTGAACCGGGATGAAGATTCTCGCCGTTGAGACCGCCACCGAAGCGTGTTCCGCTGCCTTGCTGATCGACGGTGAGATATTGGAACGATTTCGCGTTGCACCGCGTGAACATACCCGTTTGATCCTGCCAATGGTGGCTTCGCTGCTCGATGAGGCCGGGCTCGCGCTTAAAAACCTGGATGCGCTCGCGTTCGGACGGGGCCCCGGTTCGTTCACCGGAGTACGGATTGCCGCGGGGATCATTCAAGGCTTGGCTTTGGGCGCCGATCTACCCGTAGTACCGGTTTCGACGCTGGCCTCGATGGCCCAGCATTATCTGGAGTCCAGCGATTGCGGGACGATTTTTACCGCGCTCGATGCGCGCATGGGGGAAGTGTATTGGGGTGTCTATCAAAAAGATCTGGAAGGTCTCGTGCGCCTTTCGGGGCAGGAAGCGGTGCTCCCGGCCAATGAAGTCGAGTTTTCGACCGGGACCGGAAAATGTGCGGGGGTTGGCAGCGGATGGGCTGCATACCGGGAACTCCTGTCCTCACGTCTGAAAGGCGGTGTACAATTCATCGATCCGGGATGCTATCCGCACGCGTCCTCGGTGGCGCTTCTGGGGCAGGACGGTTATTTGAGGCAGTTCGCGGTCGCGCCGGAACAGGCGCTCCCGGTATACCTCAGAGACACGGTTGCCAGGAAGAAAATATAAACTAGTAGGCTGTCAACATGAATGGCATGGGTCCGTCATTCCGGCAGGGATTGCCGGAATCCAGTGCCCAAGGACGGAAACCGAGTCGATCACATCCTTGTGTTCTAGACCCCGGCAA
>JBOICY010000538.1:0-9544 GCA_050740335.1 Methylococcales bacterium
GATGTGCAACGAGCCATTCCATCCGGTGCGTTTTCGGAATATCTTGAGGACCAATTAACAACAGATGATCTTCGGGACAAATTTTCAAAAGGCGTTGAGATCTTCGATTCCAAGACTTCACAATATCGAAAGTCGGCTTTATATTCCGACTGGTTTATGCATGCCCGAAAGGCAAAGGAAAACGCTAGCTTCGAAGGGCTTCGGGATTTATACCAGGTTCTTATCCTGATCGCGAGGGAGGAAGCCAAGCGGCAGCGCAGCTTTGACTGCTTTCCTCTGCCAAGTGAGGTTCTTGAGGATACGGATAGCAAGATACAGGGTGCGGCGGAGACCTTCTTGCACGAAGATCTAAAAATTCCGTTTTACTATGGTGTCGACCGGCTTTGCGTGCTCGCTACGAATAACGTTGAGGAACTATTATCTATTGCGACCGCCCTATACGAGGGTATGCAAGCCAAGCAAGTGCTGAGGACGCAATTAGATCCGCGTCTGTCTCCCCGTGAACAAGAATCGCGAATCAAGGAGGTGACGAAACGGAAACATAACTTTATTCCGAAGAATCACAGCGAGGGAACCCGCGCACAGACCCTCTTGGATGCCATTGGTAGTTTTTGTCGTGAAAAGACGTTTCAACTAAATGCCCCGTATGCCCCAGGCGTGACGGGCGTCCGACTTCGCCAGGCGGAATTAAATATGATCAGCGCGGATCAGACCGATATCCATGAGTCGTTCGCTTCGCTCCGACGCGTTCTGGCGGAATGTGTTGCCGAAAACTTACTGACCACCCGTAAAAGTTCTGCTACCACATCTCGTGACAGTGGCACGGTGTTCTATTTAAACCGAACTTTGTGCGTTTACCACGGCTTGCCTCTACAATACGGCGGATGGCAGGATGTCTCTGCAAAGACATTGATTGAATGGATGGAACGAATGCCAAGGCCTCGCCAGCTTAGCTATTCGGGGATGTAATGATGACACCACTCTGGAACCGTTATGTGTTTCGCCGCGGCGTAGAGGCCCAAGACATGTGGGATCAGATGTTCGTTGGGCGCAAAAGGCCGGTTGCCTTGCTTTATATCGGAGGTCGTGGATTTGATGTTCGTGCACAGGTAGTAATGGATAAATTCATCAGCAGCCTACAAACATCCGGATGTGTCGTCGAAAAGGCGGAACTTGTCCTGGTGAGCTTCACCGGCTATCAACTGAGCGAAGATTTGAAAACGCTGACGGAGAAAAACGCAAAGGCTTTGGAATCGAAATTTGCACCCATCGGTTCGACGAAAACCGTGATAATCGGTTCCAGTGCCGACGACGAGGATCACGTGAGCGTTAACAACGCTCTGCGCCGTGGTGCGAAGGAGGTACTGCGAACAATTGATAATCAAACGGACATTCTGTTGGATATTAGTTCAATGCCGCGAATCGCATATCTGTCACTCCTGCTGGGCATATTAGAGTACCTGATAGTCGATCGCGAACCGGACTTTCGATCACTTCGGGCCAAAGATATCAACTTCCAGGTGCTAGTCGGCGAAGACGCTGCCACTCGACAGCCAGATCATATCGGAGGATCCAAGCAATGAGTTAGTATTGATCCCAGGGTATGCTAGTGCTTTGCAGACTGAGAGTACACAGGACTGGCCACTCGTGTGGTTTCCAGTTCTTGGGGAGAATCGAGTCGCCCAGTTAGAAAAAGTAATGTCTGAGGGGATTCCGACTTCGGCTGAAATCTGTCCAGTCTTACCGCATCCGTCACGGAATCCGCGCCGCGGCGATAAACTCCTGCTCGAGTACAAAGTACCGTTATTTGATAGACGCGAAACACCTCTGACGAATGTCTTGTACGCTCACGAGGCCAACCCCTTCGAAGCCTATCGTCAACTGCTTGGTGCTATGCATCGCTACCAGAAGTGTCTAAGCGTGTTAGGCGGATGCCGGTTGGTAGTGACTCCACTGGCTAGCAAACTTATTACTTTAGGTACAGCGTTAGCATGCTTTGAGATGAAATTACTCAATGTAAGAGGAGAGTATGGGATTGCGATTCCTTATGCTGAGCCAAAGCGCTACATGATCTCTACCGACGCACTAGAAACATCGAAGCCAGACGTTTCTGTGATGGTACTGACAGGTGATGCCTATGCCTGAAATCTTGTACAAGTTTTACTGTTAACGGCCGTCTTCGACCGCTGCTCGCCATGGAGAGCAGCGACTGATCCATGTGAATTCCAGATCAATCGAACACCGCGTCTTTTTTGTTCCTGGCCCGATCGAGTCCCTGAAGATTCGATTTTCCCTTGATTTCCCGAAACAGCGTGCCCTTGAGGTCCGCATCGCGGAAGTTCGCCGCGTCAAGCCTGGCCTGAGATAGATCTGCGCCCTTCAAATTCGCGCCGGAAAAATCCGCGCCGGCAAGATCCGCGCGGAACAGGATGGTATTTTCCAGATTGGCCCCTGTGAAATTCGCGAATTGCATCATCGCGCGATTCAGATCGGCCCCGGCGAGGTTGGCGCCCGCCAGATTCGCATTTTTCAGGCTGACCCGCATCTGCCCCATGGGTTGATTCTTGATGTCCACTCCCCAGTTGGCGCCGGATAGGTCCGCCTGGCTCAGATTCGCCCGATCCAGTGTGGCGATAATCCGGCTGCCCCTCAAATCCGCTCCGGACAGGTTCGCCCCTCCCATGTGGACACCGAAAATGCTGACGTCCCTCAACTTGGCGCCGGACAGGTTGATCCCGACCATCACGGTCAAATCGAGATTGAGGCCGGAAAGGTCGGCATTACTCAGATCCGCTTTCTTCAGATTGGCTCCCCACAAGTCGGCGTTGCGTAAATCCAAACCGGACAAATCGAGACCCTGCAAGTCTTTTCTTCTCAGATCAGCCGGCTTATCTTTGCTGGCCGAACTCAACAGGTTTTCGATCGCTTGACGATCCAGATCCGCGGCACTCGCGATGTGCGATTGCAGGAGCGGGCAGACCAGAATCAATAAAAACAACTTCGTTGTATGAAATTTCGTCACAACATGCCTCCGTAAACTCGCCATTCATAAACCCGCGCCGATCCGCACGAACTTCCGCTGAAATTACACCCGATTTGTTGAAACCCGGCAAATATTGTTTTATTGTGGTCCTGTCGATCCCGGAACTGTTCCGCCATTGGCCTTCGGCCGATTCAGATCTTACAATACCTGGCAATTCCGATTTCCATTGAGGTGCCTTATGGGCTTTTTCTCGAAACCCTCGCAATTACCCCGTCCGGAAGATGCACTTCCCGGCCGGACTGCAAAAATGAAAGTGCTTCCGACCCACTTCGTCAACGGAAACCGTGTTCTTCCTCCCTTTCCGGGCAATATTCTAAAAGCCGTGGTCGGTTTGGGCTGTTTCTGGGGAGCCGAACGTAAGTTCTGGGAAATGCTCGGAGTTTACTCCACGTCGGTCGGTTATGCGGGCGGAGTTACACCGAATCCGAGTTACGAGGAGGTATGCACCGGATTGACCGGACATACTGAAGCCGTCCAGGTCATATTCATACCCGAACGAATCGAATATCAAAATCTCTTGGAATTGTTCTGGGAATCGCACAATCCGACCCAGGGCATGCGCCAGGGGAATGACCGCGGCACGCAATACCGCTCGGCGATCTACACCTTTGACGAGGAACAGTATGAGAGGGCATGCGGCTCCCGGAGCGACTATCAGAAAAGGCTTTCGGAAGCCGGGTTTCCGGATATCACGACCGAGATTCTACCTGCGCGGGAGTTTTATTATGCCGAGGATTATCATCAGCAATATCTCGCGAAGAACCCGGGCGGCTACTGCGGTTTGGGCGGAACCGGTATCCAGTGCTCGGGCTGAATAGCCGATCGCGAGGGATAAAAATCGGGCCGGGCAAATAAAAAGGACTGGAGGCCTAGGTAAGGCCCCGCAGTCCGTCAAGAGGAGGATATGCACCAAGTGCATAGACTAATTAGGGGTAAGTAACCTAACGAGCTGATGAATATCCTAGCAAGGCTTTGTCAAAGTTGGAATGTGGCATATTGTCGCACCTCGTACGCTAAGCTATTCAATTACTTAAATGGATTTTGATCCAGTTTCGCACACATTTCCTAGGCTTCGACAGGATCGGAATTCCCGCCACCTCGCGATGCGCTCTCCGAAATCTGGAAGGCTCTTTTCATTATACAACCAGGCAACCATCCGATGGCGGTGCAAATAAAAATGGACCGGAGGCCGCCGTAAGGCCCCGCAGTCCATCAAGAGGAGGATATGCATCGAATGCATAGACTAATTAGGTGATAAGTGTCCTAATAAGCTGGAACTCATACTAGCAAGGCCTTGGGAAGCGCGGAATGTGGCATATTGTCGCACCCCGTATCGTACGGGAATGCGGCTTGTTATCACGTCTGCGGCCGCGCTTCTATGACAACGATAAAGTGATCTTGACTACCTCTCACTCAACGCAATGCTGACCCCTTTTGAAACCAATCGCAATATTGCCGCGTTGCAGAATCTCAAGTGGCTGCTGCTGCTGCGCGGTTTCGTAATCAGCGGTGAATGTACCATTCTGATTTCGGCAATCTATGTGGCGAATTATCCAATCAAGGCCGATCCGATCTGGACCCTGATTTCGCTGTCCGTCATCGTAACCTCGCTGACTTGGTATCGACTCCACATCGACTACCCGGTCTTTGAACGGGAGCTATTTTTTCATTTACTGATCGATGTCGGTATCGTCGCGGGGCTGTTGTATTTTTCAGGGGGCGGTACCAATCCCCTGATCTGGTTCTTTCTGTTACCGCTGATCGTGACCGCCACTATTCTGCCCCAAATCTATACCTGGTTCATGGTCGGGCTGACTTCGGCCTTTTATATGGTATTGATCGGCTATCATGTGCCACTGCCCAATCTGCCCGAATCGGTCCGCAGATCCGATATTCCGCGCTCGATTCTCGAACTTCAGCCCGACTATGACCTGAACCTGCATACCTTCACGCTCTGGTTCGGATATGTACTGATCGCGGGCGCGGTCGCTTATTTCGTGGTCGAAATGACCAATACCCTTCGCGAGCGGGAGCGCAAACTCGCGCAGGTCCGCGAGGACGCGCTCAGAGACGAGCGGGTCGTTGCGCTCGGCACATTGGCCGCCGGAGCCGCGCACGAAATGGGTACGCCGCTCGGAACCATCGCGATCCTGACCCATGAATTGCAGAAGGAGTATAGCCCGGAGCGCTTCAAGGATCTCAATAGCAAACTGGCGATCATCCGCGACCAGATCGGGCGATGTAAAGAAGCCTTATCGGTCCTGTCCGCCTCCGCGGGTGAACTCAGAGCCGAGTCCGGCCGTCTCATGACAGTGGAAACCTACGTTCACGATGTGGTTCATCAATGGCAGAAACAGCAACCCGCCGTAGCCTTGAAATTTCAGGCCGACGGTGACGAACCGGCACCGAGTCTGGTCGCCGACCGGACGCTGACCCATGCACTGGTGAATATATTGAACAACGCCGCGGAAGTCTCTCCGGAATCCGTGGAATTCATTGCCCATTGGAACACCTCGGCCCTGATCTTGAATATTCTCGACCGGGGACCTGGAATCAATCCGGAAATGTTCGGAAACAGGCCGTTTTCCACGAAAGATACCGGACTCGGGGTCGGTCTGTTTCTGGCCAAGGCTACGATTACCCGGCTCGGCGGCACGCTCCAGTTTTCCAGGCGCCGGGAAGGCGGGACCTCGATTCGGATCACCTTACCCTTGCTTCCTGCAACCGCGGCATCGAAGAATTATGGCAGATAGCAAAGCACATCAGCCCCACCTGCTTCTGGTTGACGACGATCCGATTTATTGCTCGGTTCTGGCTCAGGCACTCAGAAAACGCGGCTATGACGTCAGGTTCGCCCACGACCTTAAAAGCGGTATTCAACTGGCGCAGGAAACCCATCCCGAATATGCCGTGATCGATCTCAGAATCGGCCACGAGTCGGGACTCGAAATGGTCAAGAAACTCACCGAAATGGACGATGACGTCCATATCGTGGTACTCACGGGGTTTGCGAGTATCGCGACAGCCGTCGAGTCGATCAAACTCGGAGCCACGCATTACCTGACCAAACCCGCCGACACCGACGAAATTATCAAAGCCTTGAACCGCGACCAGGGCGATTCCAATATTTCGGTCAAGGAACGGCCGCTTTCGGTCAAGCGCCTGGAATGGGAGCATTTGCAGAAGGTCCTGATGGAACACAACGGAAACATCTCCGCCGCGGCGCGCGCGCTCGGGATGCATCGGCGAACCTTGCAGCGCAAGCTCGACAAAAAACCGGTCCGGGAATGAAACGCCTCAATCGCCTGCCGGCTCAAACAGCGATGAGGGAATTTCGTGCTTGCCCGATTATCAGGTAGCCATCTTCAGGACAATCTTGGCTTCATCCCACAATGCGTCGAGTTCCTGCAGCGCGCATTCGTCGAGTTTTCTGCCGGATTCCAAAACCTGGTCCTCGATATAACGAAAACGGCGTTCGAATTTCCGGCTTGCGTGATTCAACGCGCTTTCCGGTTCGACCCTGAGATGACGCGCGAGATTGACCGTCACGAACAACAGGTCTCCGAGCTCTTCCCGGATATGCTCCGGATCGCCCGATTCGAAGGCTCCGCGCAGCTCCTCGAGTTCCTCCTCGACCTTGTCGAAAACCGGTGCGGCTTCCGGCCAGTCAAAACCGTGCCTGGATGCACGCTGCTGCATTTTGGCGGCGAACATCAGGGCCGGAAGCGCGGCTGCGATACCGTCGAGTGCGCGGTGGCTCGCTTCGGCTTTCTTCTGTCGCTCCTCGGCTTTCGCGGACTCCCAGGCTTTAGCCCGCTGTTCGTCCGTTTCATAACGCAGATCTCCGAAAACATGCGGATGCCTGCGCACCAGCTTGGCGCAAATTTCGCCGGCCACCGCGTCGAAATCGAAAAGGCCCTGTTCCTCCGCAATCCTGGCATGAAACGCGATTTGCAGCAGCAAATCCCCGAGTTCCTCTCTGAGCTCATGGAAATTTTCCCGTTCGATCGCATCGCGGACTTCGTAAGCCTCCTCGAGCAAATAAGGAATCAGACTCTCGAAATCCTGCTTGAGGTCCCAGGAACAACCGCGTTCCGGGTCCCTGAGACGCGCAACGATCTCCAACAGCCGCCGGGTATTGATCACGGCTCAAGACTAAAACTGATATTCAAAATTTTCCCGGAAGCGTTCGCGGAATTCTTCCATCGAAAACTGGTGATTCTGGGTACCTTCGCATTCGATTTTCAAGGCTCCCATGAGCGAGGCGATCCGGCCCGTGGTTGGCCAGTCCAATTCCTCGATCAAGCCGTAAAGCAAGCCGGCCCGATAGGCATCGCCGCATCCGGTCGGATCGAGCGCCGCCTTGGGGCGTGCCGGAGGGATGTAAATCCGTTCGTCCTTGAGATAAATCTGGGAGCCCTGAGCGCTCCGGGTTACGATCACCGCGTCGACCCGCTCCGCGATCCGGTCGATCGAAAGACCGGTCCGTTGCGTCATCAATTGAGCTTCATAATCATTCACGGTCACCCAGGCCGCAAGGTCGATCAAATTCGTTAGTTCGTCCCCGTTAAACATCGGAAGCCCTTGTCCCGGATCGAACACGAAGGGAATGCCCGCATCAAAAAATTCCCGCGCGTGCTGAATCATCCCTTCCTTGCCGTCCGGAGAGACCGTTCCTATTTTAATCCCGCGGTCTTTCGGAACGCTCTGGCAGTGAGCCAGGGACATCGCACCCGGATGAAAAGCGGTGATCTGGTTATCATCCATATCGGTCGTGATATAGGCCTGCGCGGTATAGCTGTCCTCGGACCGGTGGATGAATTCGGTCGAAATCCCGTGCTTGTCCAGCCATTGCCGGTACGGCTCAAAATCCTGACCGACGCTGGCCATCGGCAGCGGCTCACCGCCCAAGAGCCTGAGACTATACGCGATATTTCCTGCGCACCCGCCGAATTCCCGGCGCAACTCGGGAACCAGAAACGACACGTTCAGAATATGGACCTTATCCGGAAGGATATGATTCTTAAAGCGGTCTTGAAAAACCATGATGGTGTCATAAGCCATGGAACCACAAATCAATGCACTCATTTTTCAGCGATCTCCCCCCGAGATTTCATTCAACCGAAATACACCGGAACCCATTTACCGAGCGAGATGACGCTTATTCTTCCGTGAGCAGCTTGGTATAGGCCGCCGCATCGAGCAAGCGATCGAAGTCCGCCGCGGAATCTGGACGGATCGTGAATATCCAGCCGCCAGAATAGGGTTCGTCATTGATGAGTTCCGGAGAGCCATTCAATTCTTCGTTGCGCGCGATGACCGTTCCGGAAACCGGGCAGAAAAATTCCGCAACCGCCTTGACCGATTCAACACTGCCACATGGTTCACCAGCCGTAAACCGGCCTCCGACATCAGGCATTTCCACGAAGACGAGGTCTCCCAACTGCTTCTGAGCGTGGTCCGTAATGCCGATTCTGACCGTCCCGTCACTTTCCAGTATTGCCCATTCATGGTCTGCCGTATATTTGAGGTTTTCGGGTACATTGCTCATTCTAGTATTCTCCCAATAAGATGTTAACGATCGACAAACGAACCTATGGCCGACCCTCCAAATGCATCCGCTTATCATACCTGATTGCCTGCTCGATGACAGCACGAATACTCTGAAAGCCATCAGGAAAACATCAAACCAGGATGAGTTCGATTGGAGTCCTAACCGGTACCGGAGTAGGGGCTGTGTCTAATTCGCGACCAGAATTGGTTGGCTCCCGCGGAAACGACAATCCGCCCGGAACCTGAGATAATGAATCGATGCATTTACATCTAGTTCAAGGTAAAAAAATCGGTCCGAACTCCTCCGAATCATTCTGATCTTGACCTGGATTGCCGGTATTCCGGCAGCTTCCGGTGAGCCGATACCGGACGGTGGTTACAAGCCCCCGTCAGGCGGTTTGGATGGTCCGGGCATCTTGCGCGTTTCCGAGAAACATCGAAATTAGGGGGAATCGTCACACAGAATTTCCAAGCCACCAATTATCTGCCGGAAACCCGAGCCTTTGGCTAGCCCTGCCCTTTACCACAAGTTGATATGGAGCAATTCGGGTCTCCGCCGACAGCGCACAGCCCAAACACATGAACTGGAATTCGGTGTAGCCTTGCCAAAGAAGTTGATGCCCCGGCGGCGGGTCGTGGTTGCGCCCGAGATAGCCGCCGATTGCGGCCACGAGTCGGACCGCCTCACCCAAGCGGGTCGGAGGTTTCAGATCTTTTTTTTTGCGTAGGCGTGCAGGGTGCGCAGTTCGATCTGCGAGAACAGCACCTCGGCAGGGAGTTCCGGCACTTCGCGGCCCAAAAGGGTCATTAGCAGGCAATCACTGCCAATTGATGGCGATCGCGCGGCGCAAACGGTCGGCGCTGTGGTGGGCGAGGTCCTCGATGCGGCAGCCGGACTTGAGCACGCGCTGCCAGTCTTCGATGCGCCAGCGCAGGCAGTACCAGCGC
>JBOICY010000539.1:0-4156 GCA_050740335.1 Methylococcales bacterium
TTTCTTCTGGAACGGAATGCGCACGGTAGTGCAGTTGCTGGATGCCCCCTATAAGAAAGGTGTGAAGGTTTGCGGCAAAGGAAAAACAAAACTCGAACAACGACTACTCCGCTCCCCTACTTTGCACTGGTGGGATATAACAATCCATCCTATATTGGTATCTTTGTAATTTCTTTCTCCCTAATTTCCCGGTTTGCGATACAATTCGCCGATTATTGGAAAAAAGCTGATTGGTATGGGCGAAGAATTCGAACAACGCGCCGCTGAACTCGTCGATGTCGGCAAAGTGCTGTATAGGCAGGGTATGGTCCCTGCCACCAGCGGCAATTTTTCCGCGAGACTGTCGGACGGCACACTCGCGGTAACCGTATCCGGTCGCCATAAGGGCAGGCTCACTGCAGACGACATCATGCGAGTCGATGCCGAAGGCCGCTCGCTGGATGAACGCAGGCCTTCTGCGGAAACGCTGTTGCATGTACAAATCTACCGCCGAGACCACACCGCGCGCGCCGTACTGCATCCGCATTCCGTGAATGCGACCCTGTTGTCCAAACATCATCCGGGCTATTTGCTGTTGCAGGATTACGAGTTATTGAAAGCTTTCCCTGGAATCGACACGCATCTGTGCAATGTGACCGTGCCGATCTTCGAAAATGACCAGAATATTGCGGGCCTGGCTGACCGGGTGGATCGCTGGATGAAGGAGCATACCGATCCGATGTTCGGTTATCTGATCAAAAGTCACGGCTTCTATACTTGGGGAGACAGCGTGGAATCGGCCATGCGCCATGTCGAAGCCTTTGAATTTCTGTTTGACTGCGAAATGCGGATGCGTTATTTCAATCACTGAGGAGCTAATATGAGCACACTAAGCATTTACGATGAGGCGGGTACCATGCTGGCCTCCCTCACACGGGATTTTTACGCAATCGCCGAATCGCTCGGTGAGCTCGGTGTGCAGTTCGAACGCTGGCAGGTCGATCAGCCCTTGGCCGAAGATGCCAACCAGCAAGCCGTATTGAATGCCTACCGGGAATCGGTCGATCGCTTGAACAAGCAATACGGTTTCCGTTCCGTGGATGTCGTGAGCCTCGGTCCGGATCATCCGAATAAAGGTGAAATGCGGCGAAAGTTTCTAAACGAGCATCGCCACGCCGATTTTGAAATCCGTTTTTTTGTCGATGGCAAGGGTTTGTTCTATCTGCATATTGCCGACAGAATTTATCTGGTGTTGTGCGACAAAGGCGATCTGATCAGTGTACCCGCGAATACCACGCACTGGTTCGACATGGGGAAAAATCCCGATTTCAAATGTATCCGCTTCTTCACGACCGAAGACGGGTGGGAGGCCGAATTTACCGGCAGCGAGATTGCCAAGCGATTCCCGTCATTTGACGACTACGTGGCGCGGGTATGATTTTCGCCATCGTGACCGACGTCGAAGGAACCACGTCATCCATATCATTCGTGCAGGATGTGTTGTTTCCCTATGCGCGTGAACATATTCGACCATTCGTTCGCGGCAACGCCGAGGGCCGTGCCGCGCCACACCTCGACGATGTGCGTATCGAGGTCGGGCGTCCGGAACTGTCCCTCGACGAAGTCGCGGATCAACTGATCCAATGGATCGACGAAGATAAAAAAATCACTCCCTTGAAAGCGCTGCAAGGCATGGTTTGGGAACAGGGTTTTAATAATGGTGATTTCACGGGGCATGTCTATGCCGATGCCGTGGATTGTTTAAAAGCCTGGCAACAGCAAGGATTGAAACTGTACGTCTATTCATCAGGCTCGATATTCGCGCAAAAACTGTTGTTCGGTTTTTCCGATTTTGGCGACCTGAGACCATTATTCTGCGGTTATTTCGATACCACGACCGGCGCTAAAGTCGATGCCGAGTCCTACCGTAAGATAGCGGAGGCTATCCACTTCCCGGCAAACGAAATCTTGTTCTTGTCCGATGTCGAAAAAGAACTGGATGCGGCGCGCACGGCCGGGTTGCAAACCCGCTGGCTGGTGCGCAAGGGCCGGTTGAATGCGCAAGCGCGCCATCGCCAAGTCGGAAGCTTCCATCATATTCATGTTTCGGCCATGTAAATCTGGAAAGGCTCTGCGCCCGACAACCCGGTGCCGCCGAATCTATACCCAGCCGGTGGCGGTCGCCTCTTCCAGCAGGACGAAATTCTCGAGCTTTACATGGGTCAGGTCCATGCGCGTGAAAAACGCATTGCAGGCCAGAGTCGATGCCAGTGTGCGCAGGTCGCTCGCCCAATGCGGGATGTAATAAGGACCCGCCAGAAAACCGGTTTCGAAATACGGGGCAAGTTCAATCACGTCACCGATACTCAGCCGGCCCGCAAATAATGCGTTTGCGAGTTCCGGGCGGTTTTCATGTATAGTGGTCGCGAGAAAGGCCATGACTTCCATCAACCCTTTTAGGTAAACAGTGTCCTTGGTAAATACCGTTTTGCCCCTGACATCGCCGCCGCGAAAACACCGCACCGAGGACTGATAACTCTCCTCTTCGCTCTGACCGGCTTCCAGAAATCCTTTGAATGTCTCGATGAAATCGGCGCCGTCGAGCGCCATGGCAATCGCCTTGATACGCAATGCGATACGGCGCAGGCGCACGATGTCGAGCGAGAGCGTCATCAGCTCCGCCATCACGGCAATTCCTTCCTGCGTCCGGGTCGTGCGCGGCGCGCCGAGCGACAGCAAACGCAGGTTTTTTTGACGTTTGCCATTGTGCATGGTCGCGGCGTGAACATGGGCTTCATGCTCCAAGAGCTGTTCCAGATCGAGTTCGGAATACACGGCGCCGGCGCGCAGGCGTATCCGGTTCGATCCCGCAATCGCCTTGGATGGCAGCGAGGGATCGATCACGACCTCGACCTTGTCTTCCACGAAAAATTGATCGATGGCCGCCTGCAAACGTTCCGCAAACACTTCGACCGGAATGTCCGCAACCGTTGGCGGTACCACATAACTGCCGAGCAGTTCATCGGTCTTGGCAAGGAAAAAATCAGCGGCATCCAGCGCGGTCCAGTTCTGGGTTTTATATTGGTCGTTGGGTTTGCCGTACAGCTCGATCGAATGACCGGTGAATTCGGGCGTACCGATCGCGCCCAGCATCCGCGCGGCGGATACGTAACTGCGGGCGGTCTTGAAAATCAGGTTGTCGAGCGGGTGGCCCCGGTCACACTGCGACTGGATGGTCTCGAGAATCCCGATCTGTTTGCTGTAATCGAGCCCTTCGAGATGCACGTCAGGGAGTTCAGGCCGGCCGGCGCGCCAAGCTTCGAGAAATTTCGCCTCGGCTTCGCGCGGCCAGGACAGCGCGGCTAGAATTTTGATCGGCTGAACGGTGTCAGCCAGCAGCGCATCGTGCTGAGTGGTTTTTTCAAAACGTGAATTTCTCATAATCCAGAAGGTACGTTAAATCCGGCTTGGCCGTGAATTTCGATTAATTTGAACACCCGAAGCCCAGCGCAACCATGATGATTAGTTTTTACCCGAAGTGCTCAACTTCGGTCAATGAATTTTATTGATTGCGCAATTGATTAAAAACGTACCGATTGGGCAGCATACGGAGCAATTCAACCCTTCAATATACTGAAAACACCGGCCAAAGGCGTATAATTCCCTGAATTTCTGCGGCAAGAACGGAGATCGGAGGGTTAACAATGAACGAAGACACGCTGAATATCGAGATCAGAAAATTCTTGAAAAAGGTCGGGATCAGCTCACAGCGGGAAATCGAGCACGTAGTGCAAGCAGCCATCAGCGATGGCAGGCTGAGCGGTTCGGAAAACCTGAAGGTTCGAATGATATTGGAGCTACCAGATCTGGATTTCAAACACCAATTGGATGGCTCCGTCAACCTGGAGTAAGGGCTATTGGCGGGTTTATGGTTCGGGTTGATTATAGGTTTCAATGTTGTAATATTCGACCTGACTGTTCGCAGTAACAGCAGTAAATCTAGCGGGTTAAAGTCCCGTCCGGGGAGTTGTCCGTACACCCCAGTAGCATGGGCGGAATGTGTCAATGACTTTGAGACACGAAAGTTAAAAAAATTAGTGAGCATCGACGATGTCGGTTTCCTGTAGCGGAGTCTCCTTTGACGGTGAAAGATTAGAAGGCGGGTTGATCCAAGCGG